>JBLMWU010000255.1:0-19021 GCA_050257395.1 Gemmatimonadota bacterium
GCGGACACCGCGATCGGCGAGATGATCGCCGAGGCGATGGACAAGGTCGGCAAGGAAGGCGTCATCACCGTCGAGGAGAGCAACACCTTCGGCCTGGAGCTGGAGCTCACCGAGGGCATGCGCTTCGACAAGGGCTACATCTCGCCCTACTTCGCCACCGACCCCGAGCGGATGGAAGCGGTCCTGGAGGACCCCTACATCCTGATCGTCAACTCCAAGATCTCCGCCAACAAGGACCTGCTGCCGCTGCTGGACAAGGTGGTGCAGTCGGGCAAGCCGCTGTGCATCATCGCTGAGGACGTCGAGGGCGAGGCCCTGGCGACCCTGGTGGTGAACAAGATCCGTGGCCTGTTCAAGTCCGTCGCGGTGAAGGCGCCCGGGTTCGGTGACCGCCGCAAGGCCATGCTGGGCGACATCGCCATCCTGACCGGCGGCCAGCCCATCAGCGAGGAAGTCGGCCTCAAGCTTGAGACCGCCGACCTCGACCTGCTCGGCCGGGCGCGCAAGGTCGTCGTCACCAAGGACGAGACCACCATCGTGGACGGCGCGGGCGACGCGGAGCAGATCGCGGGCCGGGTCAACCAGATCCGGGCCGAGATCGAGAACACCGACTCCGACTACGACCGC
Organism: Gemmatimonadota bacterium; assembly: GCA_050257395.1. Lineage (GTDB taxonomy): Bacteria > Actinomycetota > Actinomycetes > Streptosporangiales > Streptosporangiaceae > JAIRTY01. Next base: position 628 of record JBLMWU010000255.1, read on the forward strand.
GAGAAGCTGCAGGAGCGGCTGGCCAAGCTGGCCGGCGGCGTCGCCGTCATCAAGGCGGGCGCGGCCACCGAGGTCGAGCTGAAGGAGCGCAAGCACCGCATCGAGGACGCCGTCCGCAACGCCAAGGCGGCGGTCGAGGAGGGTGTCGTCCCCGGTGGCGGCGTGGCGCTGCTTCAGGCGGGCACCAGCGCGTTCAAGAAGCTGGACCTGTCGGGCGACGAGGCGACCGGCGCGATGATCGTCAAGCGCGCCGTCGAGGAGCCGCTCAAGCAGATCGCGGTGAACGCCGGCCTCGAGGGCGGCGTGGTGGTCGAGAAGGTCAAGACGCTGGACTCGGGTCACGGCCTCAACGCCGCGACCGGCGACTACGTCGACATGTTCGCGACCGGGATCATCGACCCGGCCAAGGTCACCCGCTCTGCCCTGCAGAACGCGGCGTCCATCGCGGGCCTGTTCCTCACCACCGAGGCAGTGATCGCGGAGAAGCCGGAGAAGGAGAAGGCCCCCGCCGCCCCCGGTGGCGGCGACATGGACTTCTGAGTCCCCGGCCACACGGCACAGGGCGGCCCCGCTCGGCGGGGCCGCCCTTGTCATTGCGCCGGCCGGTTTCCGGGCCCGCCCGCTGCGGCAGCCGCTGGCGTTTCCTGCCGGCCGTTCCGGGAAGCCATTGCGCACCGACCGTTTCGTACATGATGTCTCCACAGTGAGCGCTTTCCGGGGGATTATCAGGGCATGACAGTCCCCGGGGATGTCTCCGCCGCCAAGCTGGCGGGCGACTATCTCACCGACCTGACCCAGGTGGCGCTGCGCTATCTGCCCAAGGGCGACCGGCTCAAGTTCATCGGCCGCACCAAGGCGCTCATCGAGCGCCGCTGCGGGCCGCTGACCGACGCCGATCCGGACCGGGTGGCCGCCCTGCTGGCGGAGCTGGGCACGCCGCGGGAACTGGTCATGCGCGAGCGCGAGCGGCTGGACCAGGCCTGGGCCAAGCGGCGCCCCGCAGCGCGCAGCGCCGGCGCATCCCCGGCAGCCCCGTGGGACCAGCGGCCCATCACGTCCCGCTGGCGGCCCGCCACCGGGGACCGCATGCGGCCCCCGCGGGGCGGCGGCCGTCTCCTGGGCGGCAGGCGCGCCCCGCAGGACCCAGCCGGCGGCCCGGTGCCAGCGGCTGACGCGGACGCCGCCGCGGACGCGGCGCCCGCCCACGCCCCGCCGCCCTGGCCGGGCAGCCCGCCCGCCGCGGACGAGGCACGCACCGCGGGGCCGGAGACCGCCGGGCCGGAGACCGCCGGGGCGGAAACGGGCGAGCCCGGGCCGGGTGAGGCGGTGGCCGGCCAGGACGCGCGGGGAGAGTCCGCAGCGGCGGAAACGCGCGAGCCCGGGCCGGGTAAGGCGGTGGCCGCCGAGGACGCGCGGGCGGAGCCGGCCGGGGACGGGCCGGGGGCCGCGGACCGGCCAGCTCCGGGCGAGGGAGCCGGCGGTGAGCCGGCGTCCGCGGCGGGGGGCGCCGCGGACCGGACGTCACCGGACGCCGCCCCGGGGGAATGGACCCCGCCGGTCCCGGCCGGGGAGTGGGCTGCGCGCGCCGCCGCCGCCGGCCAGCCGCTGGCGGGCGGCGCGGCAGACCCCGGCAGGGACGTGGCCGGGGACGGTCAGGCGGACGGGCCCGGCCGGGCCGCCGGCAGCGAGCTGGTGCCTCGCCTGTCCGCCATCGAGCCCACCTCGGTGGTGCCGCCGGAGCGGCCGCCGCTCCCGCCGGTACCGCCCGGCGCGGTGGCCCCGGGGCCACCCACCATCCCCGGCCTGACCCTGGCGGACGACGCGGGCTCGGAGCTCGTCCCGGCCCGCCCCGCGGGCGCCCTCGCCCCGCTGACCCCGGCTGGCCTGGCCACCCTCGCCCGAGGGCACCGCAGGGAAGCGCTCGCGGTCATCCTGCTGGGCGTCGGCGGCCTGCTGCTGCCGCTGCCGTTCTGGCCGCTGGGCGCGGCCGTGGCCGGATTCTCCCGTTTCTGGGAAGCCCGTTACCGCTGGGTCAGCCTGTACGGGCCGGCGCTGGTCACCCTGGTCCTCACGGTGCCGCTGGCGGCCATCGCCGGCGGCCACGGCAACGTGGTCAGCATCTACCTGCACATGATCTGGGTGGACGCGCGGTACCTGGTCCGCGTCGGCTGCGTGCTCACCGCGGCCTATCTGACCTGGCTGGTCCGCCGCGGCCGCCGGGAGCGGGTCCCCCCGTGGCGCCGCTGACCGCGGCGCTCCGGCGGCCTGGCGGTGCCCCGGCGGCGGGCGGTCACGAGATCCAGGCAGCAGTGCGCCTGCCGCCGGTGTCGCGGGACGGATAACCTGGGTTCGCGCGTACCCGCGTGTCGTTGCCCGCTCCTACTTCGCGTGAGGTTTGTCCGTGCCCACTGGCAGAGTCAAGTGGTATGACGCCGACAAAGGGTTCGGCTTTCTCACCCGCGATGACGGCGGCGAGGTGTTCGTGCACACGTCGGCGCTGCCGCCGGGGACCGTGCTGCGGGCCGGGCAGCGGGTCGAGTTCGGGGTGGCGGAGGGCCGCCGCGGGGTCCAGGCACTGCAGGTCCGCCTGCTGGAGCCGCCCGCGTCCGTGGCCAAGGCCAGCCGCAAGGACCCGGACGAGATGGTCGTGATCGTCGAGGACCTCATCAAGCTGCTGGACGGCGTGTCCGCGTCCTACCGGCGCAACCGGCACCCGGACAGCCGGGACGCGAAGAAGATCGCGTCGGTGCTGCGCGCGGTGGCCGACGACCTCGAGGCCTGAGCGCGCGGCCCGCGGATGCCCGGCGCGGCCGCCCGGCCGCTAGCAGGCGGGCGGCCCGGGTCAGGTGACCGGCCGGGGCCGGTGGCGGCGGGCGGCCAGCAGCCGGCGGCGCCGCTGGGCGAGCAGCAGCACCAGGGCGGCGGCAAGGGCGACGGCGGCCACGCTGAGGCCGATCACGCCGCTGTTGGTGAGGGACAGCGCCAGCCCCAGCAGCCCGCCCGCGACCCACGACAGCTGGTGCAGGGTCTCCGACGCGGCAAAGGCGGAGCTGCGGATCTCCTCGCCGATCTCCTGCTGCACCGTGGAGTCCAGCGCCAGTTTCACCAGCACCTGGCCGAACGCGGCGACCAGCGCGACCACCAGCGCGGCCCACAGGCTGAACACAGCCGCGCAGGCCGCCGTGATCAGGGTGGCCGCGGTCAGCATGCCGAAGGTGATCACCTGCGGGCGGCGGGCCCGCAGCGCGGACCCGAGCGCGCTGCCCAGGAAGCCGCCGATGCCGGCCGCCGCGATCATCTCGGCCAGCGCCACCTTGTCGTTGACGCCCGGGAAATGCTCCGTGCGGAGCAGGAACGCCAGGAAGAACACCATGAAGCCCGAGTAGGCGCGAAGGGTGGCGTTCGCCCGCATGGCCTCGCCCACGACCGGGCCCACCGCCCGCAGGGTGCGCCACCGCTCCCGGCCGTTGCCGTGCCCGTTCCGGCCGGGGCGCCCGCTGCCGCCCGCCGCCCGGGGCTGGCCGCCCGCCGCCCGGGGCTGGCCGGCCGGGAGCGGCAGGGTGCGGCCGGGCTGGGTGGCACCTGGCTGGCCCGGGGGAGCCGGTGGCCTCCCCGGCTGGTACGGGCCCGGCCCGGGGGGCCCTGGCGGTCCCGCGGCGCCCGGGTGACCGGCCCAAGGCGGCCCCGCGCCGGGCTGGCCGCGCTGGGCCTGGCCGGCCCGGGTCTGGCCGGGCTGGGGTGTTCCATTCCCTGGCTCCGCCGCTTCCCGGGGCCTGGGCACATCGACCCGCTCCGGCACCCGGAAGCTGAGCGCGGCGGCGGCCAGGTAGACGACCGTGCCGGTCCGCAGCGCCCAGGTGGCGCCGCTGCTGCCGCCGCCGGCGATCACGTCCACGCCGCCGGCCACGGCCACCCCCAGCGTGGACGCGACCAGGGCCGCCAGGCCGGCCCGGGCATTCGCGGTCACCAGGGTGATCTCGCGGGGCAGCAGCCGGGGCATGATGGCGCTCCTGGTCACCCCGTAGGCCTTCTGCAGCACCAGCACGCCGAACGCGGCCGGCAGCAGGGTGACCTCGTCATGGTGCTGGACCGCCCCCGCCATCCCCCAGCACAGCAGGCCGCGCGCCACCAGGGTGCCCGCGAGGATGTACCGGCGGCCCTGCTGCACCCGGTCGAGCATCGGCCCGATGAGCGGCGCCAGCACCGCGAACGGCGCCATGGTGACCAGCAGCGCCAGCGCCACCTGGCCCCGGGCCTGGCTCACCGAAGCGCTGAAGAACAGCGTGCCGGCCAGCGCCACGGCCACGAACGCGTCCCCGGCCGCGCTGGCCGCGGTGAGTTCGAGCAGGTTGGAGAGCCCGGTCCGGCCCGCACCGGAGGCGCCGGTCATCCGCTGGACCACCCGGCCGGTGCCGCGCGCGGCCGAGGCGCCCACCCGTGCGCCTGACTGGGTGGCACCGACCACCGAGCGCATCGCCCGGCCGGCCTTCAGCCGTGCCCCCGAAGTACCCACAGTTCCTAGTATTCTGTGCCGGCGCGCCCGGGACGAGCACACGGCCGGCCCCGGGCGGTTCGCATCCCGGTGCGAGCATCCACATCTATGGGGAACAATTACTGAACGTGAGCCCTCTACGCACGCGGCCCAAGGAGCCGGACCAGGCATGCGCTGACGCCGATGCCCAGGCGCTGGCCCGCGCGGCTGCCGTGGCCCTGGCAGGCGCCGACCGGGTAGGCGGCTACCTGGGCGCCGAGCCCGAAGGTGAGCGGCTGGTCACCCACCTGTTCACCTGCCTGGACCCGGCCTACCAGGGCTGGCGATGGGCGGTCACGGTGACCCGGGCCTCCCGGTCCAAGACAGTCACCATCAGTGAGTGCCTGCTGCTGCCGGGCCCAGACTCGGTGCTGGCCCCGCCGTGGGTGCCGTGGCGCGAACGGCTGCGCCCCGGCGACCTCGGGGTGGGCGACATCCTGCCTGCGGTCGCCGACGATGAGCGGCTGGTCCCGGTGGCCGCCCTGGAGGGCGACGACGGGGTTGGGGACTGGGGCGAAGCCGGCTGGGCCGCCGCCGGGCTGAAGCCGCCCGGCGGTGCGGAAGACGAGGACGAGGACGAGGACGGCGAAGCGGGGCCCGAGGGCGGCGCTGGTGAGGCTGCCGGGGAAGCCGCCGGGGCGGGCGGCGAGGCCGCCCCGGGCGGGCAGCCGCCAGCCCGTGAGGAGCCACGCAGCCGGGTGGGCGCCCGGCGCCGCCGCCCGCGGCGGACCGCGGCCGGAGAGCCCGCCGCGGGCTGGGACACCGCGCCCGGCCGGGTCAGGGTGCTGTCGGCGATCGGCCGCGACGACGCGGCCTTCCGCTGGTACACCAGCGAGCACGGCCCGCAGAGCCCGCTCGCGAACGCCGCGCCGGGCCCGTGCACGAGTTGCGGCTTCTTCGTCCACCTGGCTGGCCCGCTGGGCCGCGTCTTCGGGGTGTGCGCGAACGAGTACGCGCCCGACGACGGCCGGGTGGTGTCGCTCGACCACGGCTGCGGCGCCCACTCGGAGGGGCCGCTGCTGCCCGGCATGGAGTCGCCGGTGCCGCCGGTGATCGACGAGCTCGGGTACGAGCTGGTGGACGTGCAGGGCGTGTCGGTGGACGACACCGACTTCGAGCCGATCGACTAGTTGTCTGTCTGGCCCTGGCGGCGCTGGGCGGCGCGGGTGCGGGAGCGCTTCATGCGCGGGACGTACCACAGGCCGAACAGGCCCATCACCAGCCCGGCCACACAGGTCCACAGCCACCACCGCTCACCGGCCGGCAGCTGATCGCGCAGGATGAACACCACCACCAGAGCGACCGCCCACGCCGCCGTGATCACGGCCGTGACAAGCTGGTCATTGGCCTCCAGCGGCGGCGGGGCCGGGCGCCGGTCGCTGGTCATGCCGCCAGGGTAGCCGGTGCCGCCGGGCCGGCCGCCACCGGCGCCTGCCCGCGCCGCCCGGCCGCGGCCCCTGGTTTGACGGAACAGGAGCCCGTCGGCTACGGTTAGCAAAAGTAATGACTCAGGCTAACGAAAATGACTATAACCCAGAACCGTACCGACGCGGGCCTGGCCACGGCCTTGCGGATCTCGGTGAGCCGGCTGGCCCGGCGGCTGCGGGTCGAGCGGACCGAGCCAGGCCCGGACGGCGTCACCCTCTCCGACACCCAGCTCGCCGCGCTGGCGGCGCTGGAGCGGCACGGCACGATGACCCCCGGGGAGCTGGCCGAGCACGAGAAGGTGCAGCCGCCCTCCATGACCCGCGTCATCGCCGCCCTGTCCGACTGGGGGCTGGTGACCCGGGCACCCCATGCCACGGACCGGCGGCAGGTGGTGCTGACCGTGACCTCCGAGGGCCGCGAGCTGGTGACCAGGACCCGGCGGCGCCGGGAGGCCTGGCTGGCCAGGCGGCTGGCGGAGCTCACCCCGCAGGAACGGGCCGCGCTGCGGGCGGCCGCCCCGATCCTGGAGAAGCTCAGCCAGTCCTGACCGCCCCGGCGGCCCGCTCGCGGCTGCGCACCTTCCGGTCGCTGAGCACCCGCAACTACCGGCTGTTCGCGGCCGGGCAGGTCGTCTCCAACACCGGCACCTGGATGCAGCGGGTTGCCCAGGACTGGCTGGTGCTGCAGCTGACCCACGGCAGCGGCACCGCGCTGGGCATCGCGACCGGCCTGCAGTTCCTGCCCCAGCTGCTGTTCAGCCTGTGGGGCGGGGTGATCGCGGACCGCTACTCCAAGCGGGCCATCCTGCTCGCCACCCAGGCGGTCATGGGCGCGCTCGCCCTGATCCTCGGCGTGCTGGCGGTCACCGGGGTGGTCGCGGTGTGGCAGGTCTACCTGCTCGCGTTCGCGCTCGGCCTGGTCGCGGTGGTGGACAACCCGACCCGGCAGACGTTCGTCGCGGAGATGGTCGGTCCCTCCGGGGTCGCCAACGCGGTCGCGCTCAACAGCGCCACCTTCAACCTGGCCCGGATCACCGGCCCGGCCGTCGCTGGGCTGGTCATCAGCGCGGTGGGCACCCCCATCGCCTTCTTCATCAACGCGGCCTCCTACGCGGCCGTGCTCATCGGCCTCAAGCTGATGCGGCCGGGCGAGCTGCACCCGGTGAAGCGTGCGCCCCGGGCGCCGGGGCAGCTGCGGGAGGCGTTCGCCTACGTGCGGGCCCGCCCGAGCGTGTGGCTGACCCTGGTGCTGGTGTTCTTCGTCGCCACCTTCGGGATGAACTTCCAGGTCACCACCGCGCTGATGAGCCGCGGGGTGTTCCACACCGGGGCGGGCGCGTTCGGGCTGGCATCCACCATGTTCGCGGTGGGCGCGCTGGCCGGGGCGCTGGCCGCCGCCCGCCGGTCCCGGCCCGGGATGCGGACGCTGGTGGCCACTGCGCTCGCCTTCGGGGCGCTGGAGGTGGTCACCGGGCTGATGCCGGGGTACTGGTCGTTCCTGGTACTGCTGGTGCCCACCGGGCTGTTCCTGCTGATGTTCACCACCACCGCCAACTCGGCCACCCAGCTCGGCGTGGCGCCCGAGGTGCGCGGCCGGGTGATGGGCCTGTACATGCTGGTGTTCCTGGGCGGGGCGCCGCTCGGGTCGCCGCTGGTGGGCTGGGCCGCCGAGCAGTTCGGCGCCCGGATGAGCCTGATCGCGGGCGGGATCATCTCCGCCGCGTCCGCGGCGGCCGTCGGCCTGCTGCTGGCCCGCACCCGCGGCGTCCCGGCCCGCCAGTACCTGCGCCCCGCCCGCCTCGCCGGCCCGGTCACGGCCGCCACCCGCGCCCGCTAATCCGCCCACGCCGAGCCGGCTGGGGCGCGGGAGCGCCCAGGCAGGAGCGAGCCGAAGGGCCGCGCCGCCGTCTGGACTGACGAGCGACGAAGGAGCGAGGAGCGAGGAGGGAAGACGGCGGGCTCGAGCGGCCCGGAGGCGAGCGAGGGCCAGGAGGACCCTGCTACGAATGACTGGTGAGGTTGTTCGTGGGTATCGGGGTGCCCGATGCGGCCGCCGATGAGCTGGACCGGGCCGTGGCGCCGCTCCGCCCTGGCCGCCCCGACCTGCGCTGGACCGGGCGGGAGGCCTGGCACCTGACGCTCGCCTTCCTCGGTGAGGTGGACGAGGCGGCGGTCGCGAAGCTGACGCCCCGGCTGACCCGGGCCGCCGCCCGCCACCCGTGCCTCACCCTGTCCCTCGGCAGCGCCGGTGCCTTCCCCACCCCGCACCGGGCCCGGGTGCTGTGGACCGGGATCCAGGGCGACGTCCGCACCCTGGCGGCGCTCGCCGCCTCGGTGGCCGCGGGGGCCCGGCGCGCCGGGGCGCTGCCTGCCAGCGAAGGCCGCAGCTTCCGGCCGCATCTGACCCTGGCGCGCTGCCGGGCACCCGCGGACGTGCGCCCGCTGGTGGAGACGCTGTCCGGGTTCGCGGGCACGCCCTGGACCGCGACCGGGATCTACCTGATCCGCAGCCGCCTGTCGGGCAGTCCCCGCTACGAGACGCTGGCGGCGTGCCCGCTTCGCACGCCGGCGTCCTGACGGCTCAGATCCGCTCGACGATGTAGTCCACGCAGGCCGTGAGCGCTTCCACGTCCGCGGGGTCCACCGCCGGGAACATGGCGACCCGGAGCTGGTTGCGGCCGAGCTTGCGGTAGGGCTCCACGTCCACGATCCCGTTGGCCCGCAGGGTCCTGGCGACCGCGGCCGCGTCCACCGAGTCGGCGAAGTCGATGGTCCCGACCACCTGGGAGCGCTGCGCCGGGTCGGCCACGAACGGCGTCGCGTACGGCGCCTTGTCCGCCCACGTGTACAGGCGGGCGGACGAGTCCGCGGTCCGGCCGGTGGCCCACTCGAGGCCGCCCTGGGACAGGAACCACTCCACCTGGTCGGCGAGCAGGAACAGGGTGGCCACCGCCGGGGTGTTGTAGGTCTGCTGCTTGGCCGAGTTGTCGATGGCCACCGGCAGCGAAAGGAACTCGGGGATGTACCGGCCGCTGCCCGCGATCCGGGCGGCCCGCTCGAGCGCCGCGGGGGACATCAGCGCGAGCCACAGCCCGCCGTCCGAGCCGAAGGACTTCTGCGGCGCGAAGTAGTACACGTCCGTCTCGGTGACGTCCACCGGCAGGCCGCCCGCGCCGCTGGTCGCGTCCACGATGACCAGCGCGCCCGGGTCGGTGCCGGGGACCCGCCGGATCGGCATCGCGACCCCGGTGGAGGTCTCGTTGTGGGTCAGCGCGTAGGTGTCGATGCCGGCCTCGGCCCGCGGCTGCGGGTGGGTCCCCGCCGGGGACTCGATCACACTGGGGTCGCCGAGCCAGGGCGCGGCCCCGGCCACCTTGGCGAACTTCGAGGAGAACTCGCCGAACGACAGGTGCTGCGAGCGCTGCTGCACCAGCCCGAAGGCCGCCACCTCCCAGAACGCGGTGGTCCCGCCGTTGCCCAGCACGACCTGGTACCCGTCCGGCAGGGAGAAGAGCGCGGTGAGGCCTTCCCTGACCCGCTGGACGAGGGAGCGGACCGGCGCCTGCCGGTGCGAGGTGCCGAGGTAGGCGGTCCCGGACGCGGCGAGCGCCGCGAGCGCCTCGGGGCGGACCTTGGACGGCCCGCTGCCGAACCGGCCGTCGGCAGGCTTGATTGTGGAGGGGAGGACGATGTCGGTCACGCTGCCAGCCTATCGGGCCCGCTCCCAGGCGATTACCGCTGGTGACCGCGGGGCGGTCCTGGGCTGGCCGGAAGGTAAGGCGGCCTACGCCGGATGGCCGGGGCCTAGGTCACCCAGGGCCGGGCCAATGGTCCCTGTAGAACCCGTTGCCGCAGGTCATACAGTGCGGATCGGCTCGGACATCCCCGCCGGTTGCCTAGCACCGGGAAGCCGTACAAAGCGGGAAAACTGTTACCTACCGTAAGCCGGGCTGCTCGTTTATCTTCTCTTAGGGGAAATGTCTGTACGGGGGTAACGATGCTGGCAAACCCGCTTCTCGCCGTGCCGGGAGGCGCCGTCGCGCTGGACGGTGCGGTGGCGCTGCCGTCACGGACCGTGCCCGGCGAGGCGGAGTCCGCCTGGGCGGCCGGCCAGGCGGTCACCGAGATCTACCGGGAGCACTACCGGCCGCTGGTGCGGATGGCCACCTTACTGACCAGGGACAGCGCCACCGCGGAAGAGGTAGTCCAGGACTGTTTCGTGGCCATGCACGTCGCCTGGCCGCGGCTGCGGGACAACGACAAGGCCCTCGCGTACCTGAGGCAGTCGGTGCTGAACCGGGCCCGGTCGGTGCTCCGGCGGCGGCAGGTCGCCGACCGGCACCCGCCCAAGCCTGAGCCGGACGCGCCGAGCGCGGAGCTCGGGGCGATCTCGCGGCTGGAGCGCTCGGCGGTCATCGCGGCGCTGCGCCTGCTGCCGCCCCGTCAGCGGGAGGTCCTGGTCCTGCGCTATTACTGCGACCTGCCGGAAGCGCAGGTGGCCGCGGCCATGGGGATCAGCCGCGGCGCTGTCAAGGCGCACACCTCCCGCGCGATGGCCGCCCTGCGCAGCGCACTCGCAGCCGAAGCTTGATTTCTGGGCCCTCGCTCAGGGGGTGGCGAGGGCGGCTTCGGCGCCGGGGACATCGCGGACCGGGCGGGACGGCGGGCCGACGTACCGTGCGCTCGGCCTGACCAGCCGCCCGGTGCGCTTCTGCTCCAGGATGTGCGCGGACCAGCCCGCGGTCCGGGCGCAGGTGAACATGGACGGCAGCATGTGCGCCGGCACCTCGGCGAAGTCGAGCACGATCGCGGCCCAGAACTCCACGTTGGTGGCCAGCACCCGGTCCGGCCTGCGGGCGTGCAGCTCGGCCAGGGCCGCCTCCTCCAGCGCGACCGCCACCTCGTAGCGGGGCGCGCCGAGCTCCTTGGCGGTGCGGCGCAGCACCCGGGCGCGCGGGTCCTCGGCCCGGTACACCCGGTGCCCGAAGCCCATCAGCCGGTCGCCGCGGTCCAGCGCCGCCTTGACGTAGGCGGCGGCGTCACCGACCCGCTCGACTTCCTCGATCATGTGCAGCACCCGGGCGGGGGCGCCGCCGTGCAGCGGCCCGGACATCGCGCCGACCGCCCCGGACATGGCCGCCGCCGCGTCGGCCCCGGTGGAGGCGATGACCCGGGCGGTGAACGTGGAGGCGTTCATGCCGTGCTCGGCGGCCGAGGTCCAGTAGGCGTCGACGGCCTTGACGTGCCGGGGGTCAGGCTCGCCCCGCCAGCGGATCATGAATCGCTCGGCGATGCTGGCCGCCTCATCGACCCGGCGCTCGGGCACGGGAAGCTCCGCACCGCGGGCGGACTGGGCGACGAAGGACAGCGCCATCACCGAGGCCCGGGCCAGGTTCTCGCGGGCCTGCTCGTCACTGATGTCGAGCAGCTGCCGCATCCCCCAGGCGGGCGCCAGCATCGCCAGCGCGCTCTGCACGTCCACCCGGATGTCGCCGGAATGGACGGGGATCGGGTAAGGCTCGTCGGCGGGCAGCCCGGGGTCGAACGAATTGTCCACCAGCAGGCCCCACACCCGGCCAAAGGACACCTGGCCGACGAGATCCTCGATGTCCACCCCCCGGTAGCGCAGCGCGCCGCCCTCGCGGTCGGGCTCCGCGATCTCCGTCTCGAACGCGACAACCCCTTCGAGCCCGGGCTTGAAGTCGGACATCTGAGGTTCCTCCGTCTCCTTGTGAGCGACGTATCCGGCACCCCCCCGGGCCGGGCATGCCGCCGCCCTGTCCGGCGGCAGCGCTGCCTAGCCGGGTCAATTCAACCCTGCGGGGACTCGTCCGGGTAGATGTGGGATCGTGACAATCGCCACCCACGGCCGCCCGCGGCCATTTCCGGGCGGCGCTGCCCGTAACGGCTGTCCTCCACCCTACTGGTGAGTAACCATGTGAGGATCAGTACCCGTGGATACTCCTGACTATCCGGGCGCCCCGGCCAGCGCAAGCGAGCCGGGCCTGGACGAGACGATGCTGGCCGGCGATCCGGTGGCCCAGTTCAGCACCTGGTTCGCCGACGCCCAGGCGGCCGGCCTGCCTGAGCCGAACGCCATGGTGCTGTCCACCGTGACCGCGGACGGCCGCCCCCGCGCCCGGACGGTGCTCCTCAAGGCGCACGGCCCGGACGGCTTCACCTTCTACACCAACCGCACCTCGGACAAGGGGCAGGACCTGGCCGCCACCCCGCGGGCGTGCCTGCTCTTCCCCTGGTACGGGCTGCACCGCCAGGTGATCATCCAGGGCACGGTCACGCCGCTGACCCAGGAGGAGAGCGAGCCGTACTTCCACTCGCGGCCCCGCGGCTCGCAGCTCGGCGCCTGGGCTAGCAGGCAGTCCACGGTCATCGCGTCCCGGGCGGTCCTCGACGAGCGCTACACCAGGCTGGCCGCGCGGTGGCCCGAGCCGCAGCAGGTGCCGATGCCGGACTTCTGGGGCGGCTACCTGGTCAGGCACGAGATCGCCGAGTTCTGGCAGGGCCGGGCGAGCCGGATGCACGACCGGCTCCGCTACCGGCGCGACGGCGGCGGCTGGCTGGTGGAGCGGCTGTCCCCGTGACACCCGGGGCGAATCCCCCGGGATCCGCGCTTCTTCCTGGCCATACGGGGTCCCGCGGCGGCATAGCATCGGGGGGGAAGGGAGCACCGGTGACCGCGCGCGGACTGATCGACACAACGGAGATGTACCTCCGCACGATCTTCGAACTGGAAGAGGAGGGCATCACCCCGCTGCGCGCCCGGATCGCCGAGCGGCTGTCCCAGAGCGGCCCCACGGTCAGCCAGACGGTCGCCCGGATCGAGCGCGACGGCCTGCTCACCGTCGAGGGCGACCGCCAGCTCGCGCTGACGGACGAGGGACGCACGCTCGCGGTCCGGGTGATGCGCAAGCACCGGCTGGCCGAATGCCTGCTGGTCAGCGTCATCGGGCTGCCGTGGGAGGAAGTGCACGTCGAGGCGTGCCGCTGGGAGCACGTGATCTCCGAGCAGGTCGAGCGCAGGCTGGTGGAGCTGCTCGGCTACCCGGTCCGCTGCCCGCACGGGAACGTCATCCCCGGCCTCGCCGAGCTCGGCGTGCCGGAGGACGCGGTGAGCCGGGCGCTGGAAGCCGGCGGCGAGCGCGCGGAGGCCATGACGGCGGCGGCCGCCCATCCCGGGCCGGTCATCGTCGCGCGGATCAGTGAGCAAGTTCAAAGCGACGCGGAGCTGATGCTTAAACTCAAGCGCAGCGGGATACAACCCGGACGCGAGGTGAGGCTCGCGGTTACCGACGATGGCGTGCGGGTGACAGGTGACGACACAGCCGGCAGCATCACGGCGGAACTGCCCCGCCCGGTCGCCGCGCATGTCTTCGTCGCGCTGCGGTGATCACTGCGCCGCCGGCCCGGTGAGACCGCGGTGAGCGGCTGGGACGTGGCCTCCTTCGAGGCCTACCTGCCCGCGGAGACGGTGCTCGGGCAGCTCGAGGCCGCCGTGGTGGTCACCGACCGGCTGGGCAACCTGCTGTACGCGAACGGCTACGCCGCCCGGCTGTTCGACTTCCCCGGCGAGGCCTCCGCGCTGGTGGGCCGCTCGGTGCTGTCGCTCGGTTTCGAGCAGGGCGAGCTCGGCACGGCCGCCGAGCTGGCCCGCCAGGTGCGGCGCGGGCGGGCGTGGGACGGCACCTTCGGCACCCGCCGCCAGGACGGGTCGCAGGTCTTCGTCCGGGCGCAGGCGGTGCCGCTGCGGCACCCCTCGGGCTCGGTAGACGGCATCGTCATCATCGCCCGCGAGGCGACCCGGCGCGGCAGCCGCCGCGAGCGGGACCGGATCGCGCTGCTGGAGCGGATCGGTGAGCGGCTAGCCGGGTCGCTGGAGCTGGACCTGACCCTGCGGCACGTCGCCGAGACGCTGGTACCGCAGTTCGCCGACCACTGCTTCATCGATCTGCTGCAGGGTGACAAGCTCATCCGCCGGTCCCAGCTGCACGCGGGCGGCTGGACGCCCCCGCCGGGCAGCTGGGCGCAGGTGGGCGAGCAGATCGTCTACCCGCACGGGCACATCTGCGAGCAGGCCATGAAGCGCCTCGACGTGGTCCTGGCCGAGGACGTGAGCCGGCTGAACTTCCCCGCGCCCAGCGTGCGCAGCGAGCAGGCCGGACAGGAGGTCGGGCTGGCCTCGATCGTGGCGGCCCCCCTGTACGCCCGCGGCCAGCTGCTCGGGGTCATGAGCCTGGCGCTGTCCCGGCTCACCGACCGCGAGGAACAGCACTACGACGCGGACGACCGGGACTTCCTGGGGGCGATCGCCAGCCGGGTCGCGATCGCCATCGACAACGCCATGCTGTTCGAGGAGGAGCGGCGCACGGCGCTGGCGTTCCAGACCAGCCTGCTGCCGCAGCAGCTGCCCACCTTCGACGGGATCGACGTGGCCTGGCGCTACGTCCCGGCCAAGCCGCTGGAGACGCACGGGCAGGGCATCCAGACACAGGTCGGCGGGGACTGGTACGACCTGATCCCGCTGTCGGCCGGCCGGGTCGGCATCGTCATCGGGGACGTGGAAGGGCGCGGTGCCCGGGCCGCCGCCGTCATGGGCCAGCTGCGGGCCGCGCTGCGCGCGTTCGCCCAGGACGACAAGCCGCCCGGGGAGATCCTGCGCAAGCTCGACGACTGGTGCCGCACCCTCGGCCCCTCGCCCGGCGAAGGCGCCCCCAGCGAGCCTGACCCGCCGACCGTGAGCTGCACCTACTTCGTGTACGACGCCTGGTCGCGCACGCTGCGGTTCGCCAACGCCGGGCACGATGCGCCGCTGCTGATCTCCGGCGGCACGGTGGCGCCGCTGGAGATGGAGCACAAGGGCCTGCTGCTGGGCGTGCGCAGCAAGGGGGTCGCGGGCGCGCCCACCTACCCGGAGGAGACCCGGCGCCTGCCGCCCGGCTCCACCCTCGTGCTGTACACCGACGGCCTGACCGACCGGCGGCAGCGCGCGGACGGCAACGGGCACTACTCCGAAGCCGAGGCCACCGAGATGCTGCGGCAGGCGGTCGGCAAGGTCGCCGCGGAGCCTGCCCGGGCAATCGTGCGGGCAGCCGAGGATGCCGTGCCCGGCGACATCGACGACGACATGGCGATCGTGGCCGTCCAGACGTCGCCGACCGAGCTGGACTCGTGGGAGTGCTCCTTCCCGGCCGAGGCGATCCGGGTGTCGGAGGCGCGCCGCCTGGCGCAGGCCACGTTCGGCCGCTGGGGGATGGCCCCGGAGCAGGCCGAGCTCACCTGCCTGCTGGTGTCGGAAGTAGTCACCAACGTGGTGCTGCACACCGGCGCCCCGTCCCGCCGTCCCCGCGAGTTCGCGCTGGAGACCGCTGGCGCGCCCGCGCCGCCGATGCCGCTGGTGCCGGGCTGGGACGGGCCGCCGATGCCGGAGGACCTGCCGTCCTCACCGGCCAAGGAGTTCACCCTGCGGCTGCGCCGCGGCGCCAGTTCGGTGTGGGTGGAGGTCTTCGACAGTGACCTGCGGCTGCCGCGGATCCGCAGCGCCGGCGAGACCGACGAGGGCGGCCGGGGCCTGTACCTGGTCGACCAGCTCGCCAGCCGGTGGGGCTCACGGCCCACCCACGACGGCAAGGCGGTCTGGTTCGAGATGGCGATCGTCGACGGCGCGAACCTGTAGGCCGGGCCCCCGGCGGGGTCAGCGGTGGGCGGCCGCCCACAGCACCAGGGCCAGCAGGATGAAGCCCACCATCACGCTGACGAACATCTTGCCAGTTACGCCCATGCCGAGGCGGCGGCGGAAGCGGATCCAGCCGAATGCCACCAGCGCGCCCAGGAACGCGAGCAGGATCAGCCCGTTGGTCAACTCACCCTCCCCGCGGTGCAGGCCGTTTGTTCCCTGCCATGAGGATAGGCCCGCCGCGGAGCAGGGGGCTTGCGGTGCGGGCCCGGCCGGGGGAGGCTGACGGGAACGCGGGCGGTTGACCCCGGTCTTCTCGTTCCGTACCCAGGGCGATAGCCCAGTTGGTTAACCGGGCAGTAACATCGCAGTGAGCAGGAACCCCGCGGGGCGTGCGCGCCCCCTGACCCGCCGGAGGACCGTGGTGGCGGAGGCATACATCGTCGGAGCTGTACGGACGCCGATCGGCAAGCGCAACGGCGGCCTGTCCAGCGTCAACCCGGTGGACATGGCGGCGCACGTGCTGACCGAGCTGATCAGCCGGACGGGCGTGGACGCGGCCGCGGTGGACGACGTGATCATGGGCTGCGTGTCCCAGGTCGGCCCGCAGACGTTCGACATCGCGCGGCAGGCGTGGCTGTCCGCGGGCCTGCCCGAGAGCGTGCCCGGGGTGACCGTCGACCGCCAGTGCGGGTCGTCCCAGCAGGCCGTCCAGTTCGCCGCGCAGGCGGTCATGTCCGGCACCCAGGACCTGGTGGTCGCGGCCGGCGTGGAGAGCATGAGCCAGGTCCCGATGGGCTCCACGGTCTCGCTGGCGATGGAGAAGGGGATGGCGCTCCCGTTCGGGGAGGGCTGGAAGAGCCGCTACGGCGACCAGGAGATCTCCCAGTTCCGCGGGGCGCAGCTCATCTGCGAGAAGTGGGGCATCAAGCGGCAGCAACTGGAGGAGTTCTCGCTGGAGAGCCACAAGCGGGCGCTGCGGGCCATCGAGGAGGGCCGGTTCGGCCGGGAGATCGCCCCGCTGAACGGCGTGACCAACGACGAGGGCCCGCGCGCGGACACCAGCCTGGAGAAGATGGCGGGCCTGGCCCCGCTGCGGGAGGGCTGGGAGATCACCGCGGCGACCGCGTCGCAGATCTCCGACGGCTCGGCCGCGCTGCTCATCGCCTCCGCGGACGCGGTCGAGCGGCACGGGCTGACGCCCCGGGCGCGCATCACGGCGCTCACCGTGGTCGGCGCGGACCCGGTGTTCATGCTCACCGCCCCGATCCCGGCTACGGAGAAGGCGCTGGACAGGGCCGGCCTGACCGTCGACGACATCGACGTCTTCGAGGTGAACGAGGCGTTCGCCCCGGTGCTGATCGCCTGGTCCGCGGACACCGGCGCGTCGCTGGACAAGACCAACCCGAACGGCGGGGCCATCGCGCTCGGCCACCCGCTCGGCGGCACCGGCGCGATTCTGATGACCAAGATGCTGCACGAGCTGGAGCGGACCGGCGGGCGGTACGGGCTGCAGACCATGTGCGAGGGCGGCGGCCAGGCCAACGCCACCATCATCGAGCGGGTCTCCTGACCGGTTCACCCGCAGGCGGGGCCGGGTGATTCGCCCGGCCCCGTTTTGCTGTCCGGGTGGCAGGGAATATGCAAGTCGAGTTGCAGGTTTTCTGCTAATGAGATGGCAAGCGGCCCGGACCGGACCGGTCCTCGCTGCTGTTACACCGGAGGTGAACTGCAGTGCTTCGTACCTTTGACCCCTTCAGCAGGGAGTTCGACCGCCTCGTCGAGCGCGCGTTCGGGTGGGGCCCGTCGCTGGTGACCCAGCCGGGCATGCCCATGGACGCCGTCCGCCGCGAGAACGACATCCTGCTCCGCTTCGACCTGCCGGGCGTGGACCCGGAGTCGATCGACGTCACCGTCGACCGCGGTGTGCTGAGCGTCCGCGCGCAGCGCACGCAGGAGCGCGAGAGCGAGAAGCCGTTCATCCGCGAGCGGGTGACGGGCACCTTCGCCCGGCGCATCAGCCTCAGTGACGCGGCCGACGCCGAGCACATCGAGGCGGACTACCACGACGGCGTGCTGAGCGTCCGGGTGCCGCTGACCGAGCAGGCCAAGCCGCGCAAGGTCGAGATCAGCACCGACGGCAAGAAGTCCCTCACCGCCTGACCGGACGGGCACAACCCTGACCGGTCCAGGCGCGCCCTGGGCGGCCCGGCCGGGATCTCCCGGCCGGGCCGGCCCAGCGGCCTGCCGGCGTGGGCTGCGGGCGCGGCAGGCCGGCGCGCCGGGGACGGCAGGCTGCGGGTATAGCGTGAAGCCGGGTTCAGTGATGCCAGCAACGCCCCTGGAAGACGAGAACCTGCCCCTGTTCACGGTCGGGCAGGTTTCTGCCATGCTCGAGGTCCGGCAGGCCTTCCTGCGCCGGCTCGACCGGGAGCGCGTGGTGGAGCCGACCCGCTCCGGCGGCAACCAGCGCCGCTACACACGGCGCGAGATCACCCTGGTGCAGTACGTGGTCCGGCTGGCTGACGAGGGGATGACCCTGGCGGCCATCCGGCGGGTGCTGGCACTGGAACACCGGGTCCGCGAGCTGGAGGCCGAGTGTGACGCGCTGCGCGCCGCCCTGGCGGAGCAGCGCCGCCGGTAGCCCGGGCGGCCCGCCGCCCGCAGCCGGAGCCGGGCAAGGCGCGGGGCCTGCGCCGGGGCGGGCCGCGCCGGCCCCGCTCCTCAGCGCCGGGCCGCCAGGCG
>JBLMWU010000256.1:0-15357 GCA_050257395.1 Gemmatimonadota bacterium
GGCGATCGTGCCGATGGGGATCGCCGGCGGAAGCTTCCTGCTGACCGCGGGCGGCAACTCCTGCCCCGGCAGCCAGGCGGCCGGCGCCAGCGCCGGCGCGCGAACGCCAGCCAGCGGCACGGCCGGCCTTGGGGCGTCAGCCAGCGGCACGGCGAGCCCCGGGGCGTCAGCCAGCGGCGCGCCCAGCGCCAGCGCCACGGCCAGCCCCGGCGCACCTGTGACGGCGGCGGCGCCCGCCAGCGGCAGCCCGCCGGCCGGTGCCGCCAGCACCGTCAGCACGGTGGTGCAGCCCGGCACCAGCGCCGCCAGCCGCAACGGGATCCCCGCCACCTACCTCGCGCTCTACCAGGACACGGGCCGCCGGTACGGGGTCCCGTGGGTGATCCTCGCCGGCATCGGCAAGGTGGAGTCCAACCACGGGCAGAGCACCCTGCCCGGCGTGCACAGCGGCCAGAACGGGTTCGGCGCGGCCGGGCCGATGCAGATCGGCATCATGGGCGCGTCCGGCGACACCTGGGGCGGCGCCGCCGTGCATCCGGCCGGCCAGCCGGTCAACGGCGTGGCCACGGACGGCAACGGGGACGGCGTCGCCAGCGTGTACGAACCGGCCGACGCCATCGCCGGGGCGGCGAAGTACCTGCTCCAGAATGGGGTGCTCACCAACGTCAGCGGGGCCGTCTTCGCCTACAACCACCTGCAGTCCTACGTCCAGGCGGTGCTGTTCTGGGCGGGCGTGTACGCGAGCGGCGGCTTCGTGGTCACCACCGCCGGAGCCGTGTCCGCCCCGCAGTGCCTGACCACCACCGCCGCGGTCAGCACCGGCGGTGCCGCCGCCACCCAGGTGGCCAACACCGTCATGTCCTTCGCGCGGCAGCAGCTCGGCAAGCCCTACCTGTGGGGCGGCACCGGGCCGGACGCGTTCGACTGCTCGGGCCTGGTGATGATGGCCTACCGGACGGCGGGCATCAGCATCCCCCGCACCTCCGAGCAGCAGTGGGCGTGGGGCCCGCGGGTGCCCGCCGGTCAGGTGCAGCCCGGCGACCTGGTGTTCTTCGCCGGCTCGGACGGCACCCTGACGTCGCCGGGTCACGTCGGGCTGGTGATCGGGCACGGTCTCATGATCGAGGCGTACGCGACCGGCTTCCCGATCCGCATCGCCCCCTACAACCGGCCGGACCTGGTCGGGTTCACCCGGCCGTGGGCCCACTCCGGGGTCGCCCTCCCGCATCAGCCCACCCCGGCCGCCCAGCCCACCTCGCCCAGCCCGGTGACCCCGCCCGTCACGCCCACGGGGGTGCCCACCCCCACCGGGGTGCCCACCCCCGGCGGGGTGCCCACGCCGTCCGGCCCGCCCACGTCACCGGGCCAGCCGGGCCCCGGCCAGCCGAGCCCTGGCCAGCCCACCCCGACCGGTTAGCCAGCGGCCACGGAGTCCAGGAGCTGGGCCTGGGCCTGGCCGGCCGCGGCCAGCAGGGCGCCCCGCAGGACCGGCGCATGGGCGACCAGGGTGGCGACCACCCGTGGCACGACCGGGCAGATCCGGCCCACCCCGGCCTGGACCAGGCTGGCCAGCTCGTCCCCGCCGCCCAGCCCGATGTCCCCGCCCAGCACCACCAGCCCGGGGTCGAACGTGACGGCGATGGCCGCGACCCCGACCGCCACCCGCCGGGCGAGCTCGGCGAGGAACTCCTGCGCCCTGGCCTGGCCGCTGGCCGCGGCGGTGACGGCCGAGCTGACCGACTCGCCCGCGCTGGCGGCGCGGAAGCCGAAACCCGCGGCGAGCTCCAGCACCGCCGCGCCACCGGCCAGCGACCGGAATCCGCCCGCCGCGGGGTGGGTCAGATCCTCTGGCAGCGGGGCGCCGGGTACCGGCAGATAGCCGATCTCGCCCGCGGCCCCGGTCGCGCCGCGGTGCAGCCGGCCGCCGAGGATGGTGGCGAGGCCGAGGCCGGTGCCCAGCCACACCAGCGCGAAGTCCGCCACGCCCGCAGCCGCGCCGCCCGCGTGCTCGGCCATGGCCGCCAGGTTGACGTCGTTCTCAATCGTCACCGGCAGGCCCAGGTCGCCGCGGAGCGCGCCGAGGACTCCCTCGTGCCAGGCAGGCAGGTTCACCGCCAGCCGCGGGTCGCCGCTGCCCGGGTCCAGGACACCGGGGGTGCCGATCACCAGTGCCCGCAGCCCGGCCGGCTCCACACTCGCGGCGGCGCACGCGGTGGCGACCGCGCGCCGCACCAGTCCCACCGGGTCCCCGCCGCCGTTCGGGTCGGCCGTCACCTCGCTGATGAGCCGCCCGGTCACATCCGCCACGCCGGCGCTGACTTCGTCCCGCTCGACGTGCAGGCCGATCACGTAGCCGACCGTGGGTGCCACCGCATACAGCTCCGCGTTCGGGCCGCGGCCCCCGGCCTGCTGCCCGGCGATGGTGACCAGCCCCCGCTCGCTCAGGCGGCCGAGCGACTGGGAGGCGGTGACCCTGGACAGGCCGGTGCGCTCGCCGAGCTGCGACCGGGTCAGCGAGCCCTCGGCCAGCAGCAGCTCCAGCACCGCCCGGTCGTTGAGTTCGCGCATGAGCTGCGGCGTCCCTGGCCGTCCCATCAGCGGCTTTCCTTTCGTATCCGGCGCCGCCGCGCAGGCAGGCCGCTGCGGCGGCCGCCAGCGGCAGGTCCGCCAGGTATCGATCCGGCAACAGAGCGCAGCCGATCGTCGACCTGGCCTATCTTATAGGAAACTTTCCTGTTAATTTCGGCCATGTGGGTCCTGGCTGGTGAAAGGCTGACGTGCGGCCTGATCAGCGTAGAGCCCCGGCCGCCCCGCGTCGCCGTCTTCCAGGCCGGCTGCGCGGGCGCCCCCGGCGACCGAAGGGAGACAAGCAGTGAGACGTATCAGAGTCGCGGCCGCCAGCGTGGCGGCGGTGACACTCGCCGCGCTGGCCGCTGGCTGCGGGTCAGGCGGCGGGACGCCGGCCTCGGCGGTGCCCGGCCAGCTCACCGTGTGGCGGATGGGCGCCTCCACCCCCGCCCAGGTCAGCTGGATGAACGGGGTGGTGGCGCAGTTCCACAAGCAGTACCCGGCCTACGCCAAGACCCGCGTCAAGGTGGTCTTCGTGCCCTGGGGCAACCGGACCACCGCCTGGACCAGCGCACTGACCAGCGGCAAGAACGGCCCGGACATCACCGAGCTCGGCAACACCGACACCCCGACCGAGGCGTCCCTGGGCATGCTCGCCAACATCGCCAGCGAGGTGAACGCCTGGTCCGGCAAATCAGACCTGGTGCCCGGCATGCTGGCCAACGACACGGCGGGCGGCTCGGTGTACGCGGTCCCGTGGTTCGGGGGCGTGCGCGGCATCTGGTACCGCAAGGACCAGTTCAGCAAAGCCGGCATCAGCGCGCCGCCGGCCACCTGGGCCCAGCTCGTGTCCGATGCCAGGGCACTGATGAAGGCGTACCCGGGCAGCTACGGCATTGGCGCGCCGAGCAACTACACCAACGGCATCGTGAGCTTCATCTGGGGCGCCGGCGGCCAGGTGGCGGTCCGCCAGGGCGGTACGTGGGTGGCCCAGCTGACCAGCCCCGCGTCCGAGGCAGGCATCCGCTTCTACGCTGACCTGTACCTCACGCAGCACCTGTCCCCGGCCAAGTACATCGGCCAGACCGAGCTCGGCAACCCGGGGGCCACGTCCGGCGGCTCGAACGAGGACTTCGCGCTCGGCAAGCTCGACCTCTACATCGACGGGCCCTGGGCCAAGGCGGAGTTCCCGAAGAACGCAGTGGACCAGGCCAACTGGGCTTCGTTCCCCATCCCCAGCCAGAACGGGCCGAAGCCGGCCCCGGTGTTCGCGGGCGGCTCGGATCTCGCAGTATGGGTGAACAGCAAGTACAAGGCCGCCGACTGGGACCTCGTCAAGGTGATGGACAGCTCCGCCAACTCGTCGTCGTTCGCTGGCTCGCAGGGCTTCTTCCCGCCCTACACCAGCCAGCTGACCGGCGGCGCCTACGCCGGTGACCCGCTGATGGCCGGGTTCGCCAAGGCCGCCACGGTCACCCAGATCTCCCCGCTCAACTCCAAGAACTGGGCGACCGCCGACGCCACCGACCAGATCATCCCGACGATGATGAAGTCGCTGATGAAGGGGGCGGATTTCAACGCCACCGTCAGCAAGGCGAACGCACAACTGCAGAGCGTCCTGAACACAGGCAAGGCGAGTTGACGAAGCTCACCGCCAGGCCGCCGGCGCTGCCCGGCGGCCTGGCCACCGGCAGCCGGCCCCGGGCCGGAGCGCCCCGGCGCACCGCCGGGGCGCGGGCGGCCGCCTTCGTGCGGCGCCACCGGCTGGCCCCGTACCTGCTGCTGCTGCCCTCGCTGGCGGTGGCCGGGCTGCTGGTGCTGTGGCCCGCCATCCAGATCGCGGGCTTCTCGCTGCAGAACTACGGGCTGCCGCAGGCCACCGGGGCGGCGCCCGCGCAGTGGGTGGGGCTGGCCAACTTCACCACCGTGCTGAAGGACGCGGAGTTCTGGACGTCCCTGCGCAACAGCTGCCTGTTCGCCGCCGCCGCCGTGCCGCTGACGCTGGCCGCCGGAACCTGCGTCGGCCTGCTGCTGAACCGGCTCGGCCGCTGGCTGGCGGCGTTCGTGAGCACGGCGGCGCTGCTGGCCTGGGCAACTCCCACGATCGCCGCCACGGTCATCTTCTTCTGGCTCTTCAGCCCCGACGGCGGGGTGGTGGACTGGCTGCTGGCGAGGATGCCGCACTGGCTGGTGGGCTCCACCAACTGGGCGGGCTTCAGCTGGACGAACGCGTCCCTGCCCGTCTACACGGTGCTGGCGCTGCTGCTGGTGTGGCAGGGTTTCCCGTTCGTCGCGGTCAGCGTGCTGGCCGGCCTGCGGACCGTGCCGGGTGAGCTGCTCGACGCCGCCAGGGTGGACGGGGCGGGCCCGTGGCGTGCCTTCTGGAAGGTCACCTACCCCCTGCTCAAGCCGGTGTTCCTGGTGCTGGCCCTGCTGTCGATCATCTGGGACTTCGGGGTGTTCCCGCAGGTCTACCTGCTGACCGGGGAGCTGGCCAACCGGGACGAGTACAACCTCGGCATCTACGCCTACCAGAAAGCCTTCACGATGCCGCCGAGCTACGGGCTGGGCGCGGCCCTGGCGCTGATCCTGACCGTCATCCTGCTCATCATCACCCTGGGCTATGTCCGCGCGGCGATCAGGCAGGGGGCGCTCCAGTGACCGCGACTCCATCGGCCGTGCGCCGGCCCAGGGCGGGCGCGGGCACCCGCCGCCGGGTGCGCAAGGGCCTGCTCAACGCGACGGCGCTGCTGGTGGCGCTGGTGACCTTGTTCCCGATCCTGTGGATGCTCTCCACCGCGTTCAAGCCGGCCCGGGAGATCTTCTCGCTGACCCCGCACCCGCTGCCGGGCCATCCCACCCTGGGGAACTTCCGCAGCGTCATCAGCGGCAGCGTCATCGGCTACCCGTTCTGGACCTTCCTCGCCAACAGCCTGGTGGTCACGCTGGCCGCGGTGGCAGCTTCCTCGGCGCTGGCCCTGCTCGCCGCGGTCGCGGTGGCCCGGTTCCGGTTCGCCTTCCGCACGTCCTACCTGATCATGCTGCTCATCGTGCAGATGCTGCCGCAGCAGGCCCTGGTCATCGCGCTGTTCCTCGACTTCCGCCAGGCCGGGCTGCTGGACAGCCTGACCGGGCTGACCGCGGTCTACACGGCGTTCGCGCTGCCGATCTCCATCTGGATGCTGCGCAGCTTCGTCGCGGCCGTGCCGAAGGAGGTGGAGGAGGCGGCAGCCATCGACGGGGCGGGCCCGGCCCGGATCTTCTGGCGCGTCCTGTTCCCGCTGGTGGCCCCGGGGCTGGTCGCCACCAGCGTGTTCTCGTTCATCTACGCCTGGAACGAGTTCACCTTCGCGCTCACCTTCCTCGGCACCGATCAGGCCAGGTACACCTTGCCCATCTACGTCACCTACTTCTTCAACCGCGGCGGGGCCGACTGGGGCGCGATCATGGCGGCCTCCGCGCTGTACACGATCCCGCCCATCTGCTTCTTCCTGCTGGTGCAGCGCCATCTCGCCAAGGGCCTGCTGGCCGGCGCGGTCAAGGGATGACTGCACCCCGCCGGGAAGGCTCCCTGGCCCGGCTCGCGGACGCGATCCTGCTGCCTCCCTTCCCCGGCCACGCCGCGCCCCGGTGGGCGCTGCACGCGCTGGAACGCGGCCTGGCCGGGGTCACCCTGTTCGGCCCCAACGTCGCCACCGAGCGGCAGCTGGCCGCGCTGACCCGGTCCCTGCGGGCGGCCGCCGCCGAGCCGCTGCTCGCCATCGACGAGGAAGGCGGCGACGTCACCAGGCTCGCCCACCTCACCGGCAGCCCCTATCCGGGCAACGCCGCCCTCGGCGCCGTCGATGACGTGCACCTGACCCGGGCGGTGTACCACGCGCTCGGCAGGGACCTGGCCGGCGCCGGGATCAACCTGGACCTGGCCCCGTCGGTGGACGTCAACACGGCAGCCGGGAACCCGGTCATCGGCACCCGCGCCTTCGGCGACCGGACGGCGCTGGTGTCCCGGCACGCGGCGGCGGCGGTCACCGGCCTGCAGTCGGCGGGGGTCGCCGCCTGCGCCAAGCATTTCCCCGGCCACGGCAGCACCCGGGAGGACACCCACCGGGTGCTGGCCACCGTCGAGGGCGGCATCGAGGCGGTCCGCTCCCGCGACCTGCCCCCGTTCGCCGCGGCCATCGCCGCCGGGGTGGCCGCGGTCATGCCCGGCCACCTGCGGGTTCCCGGCCTGACCGGCGGCCTGGCGGCCAGCCAGTCAGCGGCCGCGCTGACCGGCCTGCTGCGCGGCGAGCTCGGCTTCACCGGCGTGATCATCTCCGATGCGCTGGAGATGCGGGCGGTGAGCCGGCCGGACGGCATCCCGGCTGCGGCCGTGCGGGCCGCCGCCGCCGGGGTCGACCTGCTCTGCCTGGGCCGGGACCTGGCAGAAGAGGGCTATCTGGCGGTCCGGGACGCGATCACGGCGGCGGTCCGCGACGGCGGCCTGCCCGGGGAGCGGCTGGCGGAGGCGGCCGCCCGGGTGGCTGCGCTGCGGGCGTCGCTGGCCGCCGGCTCCCTGCCCGGGCAGGGTGCGGCCGGGCAGGGACCGGACGCCCCCCGCGGCCGCGAGGTGGGGCTGGCAGCGGCGCGGCGGGCGCTGCGGCTGACCGGCACCCTGCCCGCGCTGACGGACCCGGTGGTGGTCGAGGTGGAGCCGGCCGAGAACATCGCCGCCGGGCGGGTTCCCTGGGGACTCGGCCCGTGGCTTCCCGGCGGCAGCGTCACCCGGCTGGCGGCCGCCCCGGGGGAGGCGCCCGCCAGCGCGCTCGCCGCCGCGCTCGCCGCGGCCGCCGGCCGTTCGCTGATCGTGGTGGTCCGCAACGCCCACCGCAGCGCCGCGGCCCAGGCCCTGGTCTCCGCCGTGATGAGCCAGCGGCCCGACGCGGTCGTGGTGGAGATGGGGCTGCCGGTCTGGCAGCCGCCTGCCCGCGCCTACCTCGCCACCTTCGGCGCGTCCCGCACCTGCGGCCAGGCAGCAGCCGAGCTGCTCGGCCTCGCCGGATATTGACGGGGTGCCGGGCCGCGGCCATCATCTGATACCAGCCGGTAACATGCCCGGAAGGGAGCACCCGCTGATGCCCCGCACCGCCGCGCCCGCCCGCCTTGCCGCACCCCGTTCCCGCATCCGGGCCCTGCTGGCCCGCTGGTTACCGGCGCTGGCCGCCGCGCCGCTGGCGGCCGCCTTCCTGCCGGCCTCGGGCAGCGCCGCCGCCGGCCCGGCCTACGTGGCCCTCGGCGACTCCTACACCTCCGGCGCGCTGATCCCCGACCAGACCGGGCAGCCTCCCGGCTGCCTGCGGTCGGACCGCAACTATCCCTCGCTCACCGCCGCCGCCATCGCCGCCGCCCCGTTCACCGACGTGAGCTGCGGCGGCGCCACCACCGCCGACATGACCTCCCCGCAGGTGACCCTGGCCGGGACCAACCCGCCGGAGCTGGACGCGCTGGCAAGCGGCACCAGCCTGGTGACGCTGCAGATCGGCGGCAACGACATCGGCTTCATCGACATCGTCATCCGGTGCGCCAGCCTGAGCCTCGCCAGCCCGTTCGGCTCCCCATGCAAGCACTCCTACACCGCGGGCGGCACCGACCAGCTCGCGCAGGCCATCAGCCAGACCGCGCCCAGGGTGGCGGCGGTGCTGCAGGCGATCCGCCAGCGTTCCCCGCAGGCGCGGGTGCTGGTGGTGGGCTACCCGGTGATCCTGCCCGGCACCGGCCACGGCTGCTGGCCCACCGCGCCCATCGCCTACGGTGACGTGCCGTACCTGCGCGGCGTGGAGAAGGAGCTCAACCAGATGCTGGCCACCGAGGCCGCGGCGAACGGCGCGGGCTTCGTGGACACCTACACCCCCAGCATCGGCCACGACGTGTGCCGGCCCGAAGGCGTCCGCTGGATGGAGGGCCTGGTCCCGGCCTCACCCGCCGCCCCCATGCACCCCAATGAGCTGGGAGAGCAGGCCATGGCCCGGGCGGTCACCGCCGCCGTGGGCTGAGCACGAGGCTGGCCGCGGTTAACACGTCGTCGCGGGCGGCAGCCTCGGCGGGCCAGGTGACGGCGCCAAGCGAGCTGAGCACCGCGTGCACCGGCGCCAGCTTCTCGTACAGGAACAGCACCGGGTCGCCCGGGGCGGCCAGGCCGAGCGCTGAGCACAGCGCCTGGTCCGGCCCGTCCGCCACCGCGATCGTGATGCCCGGCCGCTGCCGCTCCAGCGCCTCGCTGATCAGCCGGGTCATCTCACCCGGCCGCCGGCCGCGCAGGTCGGTGTCCTCGTACACCACCACCCGGCCGAACCAGGCGGCGGCGGTGGCGGCCGTCTCCGCCACCAGGTCGTCCCGCCGGTCCCCGGGCAGGGTGATCGCGGCCACCGGCTCGCCGTCCCAGGCCTCGCGCAGCAGCCGGCCCATGGCCGCCAGCGCCGCCGGGTTGTGCCCGTAGTCCACCACCACCGGGCAGCCGGCCACCTGGTACACGTTGCCGCGGCCCGGGTTGGCCTGCAGCGGGGTGAAGCTGGCCAGCGCCCGGCGGATGTCCTTCACGCTCACGCCCAGCGCCCGGCAGGCCGACACCGCCGCCAGCGCGTTGGCCACCAGGTGCGTCGCGGCGCCGCCGAACGAGCCGGGGATGCCGGCCACGGACAGCAGCAGCGTCTCCTCGCCGCCGCGGGCCTCCACCAGCTCGGTGCCACGCAGCTCGCAGGTGGTGCCGCCGGCCATCCGGTGGGCGACCATCACCGGGTTGCGGCCGTCCAGCCCGAAGTACCGGATGACCGGCTGGCGCCTGCGCACGGCCGCCCGGCCGGCCAGGCCCGCGGTGCGCGGGTCGTCGGCGTTCAGCACCAGCGTGCCGCCGGTCCGGATCTCCTCGGCCACCAGCGACTTGATGTGGGTCAGGTCGTCCAGGTCGTCGATGCCGTCGGCGCCGAGGTGGTCGGCGGTGATGTTGGTCAGCACCGCCACGTCCGCCTGGTCGTAGCCCAGGCCGCGGCGGACGATACCGCCGCGGGCCGTCTCCAGCACCGCGGCCTCCACCGTCGGGTCGTCGAGCACCAGCTCCGCCGACCGGGGCCCGGACGCGTCCGTGGCCTGCACCAGCCGCCCGCCGACGAAGATGCCGTCGGTGGTGGTCATGCCCACCCGCAGGCCCGCCTGGCGGAGGATGTGGCTGATCATCCGCACCGTGGTGGTCTTGCCGTTGGTGCCGGTGACGGACACGATCGGGATCCGCGCCGGGACCCCCGGCGGGTACAGCCGGTCGATGATGGCGCCGGCCACGTCCCGGGGCCGGCCCGCGCTGGGGGCCAGGTGCATCCGCAGGCCCGGGCACGCGTTGAGCTCGATGACCGCCCCGCGGGCCGCCGGGTCCCCGTCCTGGTCGGTATGCAGCGGCCCGGCGATGTCGGTGAGCCGGACGTCCAGCCCGCACACGTCCAGGCCGGCCGCGGCGGCCGCCCGGCAGCACATCGCCGCCACCTCCGGGTGCACCAGGTCGGTCACGTCGGTGCTGGTGCCGCCGGTGGACAGGTTCGCGTTCCGGCGCAGGGTGACCACCTGCCCCGGCGCGGGCACCGAGCCCGGGCTCAGCCCCTGCGCCGCCAGCCCGGCCAGCGCCTCGCTGTCCAGCGCGATCCGGGTCAGCGGCCGGGCGTGCCCGTCACCGCGCCGCGGGTCGGCGTTCGCGCGCGCGACCAGGGCCGCGATGTCGTGGCTGCCGTCCCCGGTCACCGAGGCCGGCCGCAGCGCGGCGGCGGCCACCACCCGGCCGTCCACCACCAGCACCCGGTAGTCCTGGCCCGGGATGTAGGTCTCCACCAGCACCTCCGGGCCGCTGGAGCTCGCCCGCCGGTAGGCCTCCGCCGCCTCATGCTCGCTGGTGATGCCCACGCTCACGCACCGGCCGTGGTTGCCGCCGCGCGGCTTGACCACGGCCGGGCCGCCGATCCGGCCGAAGACCGCGGCCGCCTCCGCCGCGGACCGGGCCAGCCCGCCCGCCGGGACCGGCACGCCCGCGTCCGCCAGCAGCTGCTTGGCGAGCAGCTTGTCGGACGCGACGTCCACGCCCACGGCCGAGGTCTGGTCGGTGAGCGCCGCCCACACCAGCCGCCGGTGGCACCCGTAGCCGAGCCGCAGCAGGCTGAGCCCGCCGACCCGGCGGGCCGGGATGCCGCGCCTGCGGGCGGCCCCGGCGAGCGCGGCGGTGCTCACCCCGAGCCGCTGCTCCTCCACCGCGCGGGTGATGGCGGACAGGGCGGCGTCCGGCCGCGGTTCCCGTTCGGCAAGAAGATCGGTGACGATGCGGATGGCCAGGACCAGCAGGTCGCGCGGGACCGGCGAGCCGGCCGGCTCATCGGCCGGGCACTCGGTCACCACGTCGTAGCGGCCGTCCGCGCCCGCCCACTCGGTGCGGCCGAAGTGCACCGGGCGGCCAGCCAGCGCGGACAGCTCCAGCGCGACGTGCTCGGTGACGTGGCCGAAGTACGTGCCGCGCGCCATCGCGTCGAGAAAGCCGCCGGGCCGCCCGGCCGCGCAGTGGTGGCTGGCGAGGCCCGGCAGCAGGTCCGCCAGCCGGGCGGCGAAACCCGCGTGCGAGGTGGTCTCGTGGCCGGTCAGCCCGTCGAGTTCCAGCCGCGCGACCGTCACCGGCCGCCGCAGGTACACGTTGGGTCCGCTCAGGCGGCGTATCTCGGTCAGCCGCACGTCTGCCCCCTGGGATGTCGCCGGGTCCGTGCCCGGATCAGTAGCGGGTGTGCGCGGGGCCGATGGCGGCGGCCCGCGCCGGGATGTCGTAGACGCATCCGGCCGGCATCAGATGCAGGCGGACGCCGAACAGGGTGATCGGGTCGCAGTCGCCGGCCGCGTGCACCACGGTGGCGTCCTGCGCGTCGGCCACCGTCACCACCCCGCTGCCGAGCACCTCGAAGGAGCTGCCCTCGACCAGGATCGCGGTGTTGTCGTCGATGCCCACGCCGATGTGCTCCGGGTGCAGCGCCACCGCGCTGAGCAGCCGCGGCAGCCGCCCGCGGGCGGCGAAGTGCATGTCGATGAGCAGGCCGGCGATCAGCCCAAGTCCTGGCCCGGTGCGCACGGTGGCGGCGGCGACCTCCGGGCCCTGCCCGCCGAGGATCATGGTGCGGCCGAGCGCGGTCGCGCCCGCGCTGGTGCCGGCCACCACCAGCCCCCCGGCCAGCCGCTCGCTGAGCACGTCATTGGTGCGGGAGCCGACCAGCGCCCGGATCCGTGACTGGTCGCCGCCGCTGAAGAACACCCCGGTGGCGTCCCGGATGATCATCTCGGCCTCGTCACCGTCGGCGTCGGCCCGCCCGCGCAGCCGCAGCTCACGCGTGCAGGCCACGCCCAGCTTGCGGAACACCCGCTCGTACTCGGCGTGGACCTCGTCCGGGATGCCGGTGGCGGTGGTCACCAGGGCGATCCGGGCGTTGCTGCCGCCGGCCATTTCCACGAACCGGTCCAGCACGCCCGCGCCGCAGCAGCGGTCTTCGCCGCCGCCGATGATCAGCAGGCGGCCGCCGGTCAGCGCGCCGTCAGCTGCGGGCTCGTCCACGGTGCGTTGTTACCCAGCGTAGTTATATGCGAACCAATCGTTTATTTATGTCCTCGGTAATGGCCACGGACCGTGGCCACCATGCGGCCCGGCAGCCGGTACAGCCAGACCCGGCCCGCCCGGCAGCAGAACCGGAAGCCGAGGCCGCGCAGGTACCGCAGCACGGCGGGCGGGTGCCGCCAGAGCACCGCCCAGCCCACCCGGATCCGGGTGGCGTCCGCGCGGGCCGCGGCCAGCTGGGCCCGGCTGCTGGGCCAGCCGTGCTGGGCCGCGGCCAGCCGGGCCAGGAACGGGTGCGCCCACAGCCGGGTCACCAGCTGACGCGGGATCCAGGAGCTGTACGACTCGGCCCGCGGGTGGCCGTCCGCGGCGGCGAGGATCAGCGCGCCCGGTGCGATGGGCCCGCCGAAATGGGCCGGTATGCCGCCCCACAGGCCGAACGGGACATCCACGACGATGGACCCCGAATGGTCGGCGGCGATCGGCCGGTCAACCGCCGGGATGGCGGCCGGCATGCTCCGCCAGAAGTGCCCGCCCCCGGCCCAGCCGGCCTCCGCCAGCGCCAGTACCGCCAGCACGGCCACGGCGGGCCGGGCCCGCGCTGCCAGCCAGGCCACCGCCGCCCCCGCCAGCAGGGCGGCCGGCACCAGCCCGAGCAGGGCGAACCGGTCGGCTTCCCGGAACGCGCCCAGGCCTGGCACCTGGACCAGCCAGGTGAATGGCAGCAGCGAGGACAGCCGCACGCCGTGCTGGTGCAGCGGCAGCGGGGTGAACACCCGGCCGCCGGCGCGCAGCGCCGCGCCGAGCGACAGCGCGGCCGCGGCGGCCCAGAGCAGCGCCAGCAGCCGGGCGCTGCGCCGCCGCCAGGACACCGCCAGCCCGGCCATCGCGGCCACGGACAGCACCACCCCGAACGTGGCCACCCCCTCGAAGTCCGGGCGGTAGCGGTAGACCGCGGCCAGCCCGTCCAGGCCCAGCCGCCGCAGGCTCGGGGACGGGGCGAACAGGGTCGGCACCCCGATCCCGAAACCCCGGTAGGAGCGGGCGATAACGTGCGGGGTGCCGACCAGGCCGCCCGTCCCCGCCTGTGCCGCCATGGCGATGATCTGCGGGCTCGCCACGGCCAGCGCGGTGAGGGCGGTCAGCGCCAGCGGGCGCAGCGTCATGATGGTGAACGAGGAACGCCGGGCCAGCCAGGGCAGCAGCGTGAGCGCCGCCAGGATGACGGCGAGGATGGCGGACTCCTGGTTGACCAGGGCGGCCGCGCCGAGCACCAGCCCCAGCACCGCGGCCCGCCGCGGGCCCGGCGCCCTGGCCAGCCGCACCGCGGCCGCCAGCGCCAGCGGCAGGAACAGTTCGCCCGCGGCGATGTTCGCGTGGTACCAGTCCTGCCAGGCCAGCATGGCCGACAGGCCGAAGAAGCCGCCGGCCGCGAGCGCGCCCCACTGGCTGGCCGGCCACAGCCGGGCCGCCCGGTACATGACCCAGCACAGCAGCCCGGGCAGGGCGAGCACCAGGACGCTGTAGCTCACCGCCGGGCCGAACGCGAGCGTGACCGGGGCCAGCACCAGCCCGGGCAGCGGCATCAGCGTGTCGAAGGCCAGCGGGGTTCCGGCCGGGGCGCCCAGCAGCCCGGTGTGCCACGGGCTGGCCAGGTGCACGGCCTGGTGCGCGACCCACCACAGGCCCCAGACGTAGCTCGACACGTCCCGGTCGGCCGGCAGCCAGCCGGGCACCCGGGCGGCCAGCGGCCAGGTCAGGATCACCCCGGCGGCGAGGTAGCCGGCCAGCACGCCGGCCTGCCCGGCCCAGCGCCGGGCCGCGGCCGCCCCGCCCGGGCGCGGCGGGCTCGCCGCCGGAGCATGCTGACAGGTGCCGGCCAGCCCGGCGACGCCCAGCTCCCCCATCCCTCTCCCCGTACGCACCGGCCCGTGCCGGGCCTGGCCAGGCGGGCCGCGCGGAAACCGGCAGGGGAGGGGGGACTGCCGGCTGCGCTCCGGGCGCGGGCCCTCTGCTCAGAGCGCCCGGCCGCCGCGCGGCAGGGCGCTCATCCTCGGGATGTCATTCGTACCCGGGCGCGCGCCGGGCCAACCGGCCGCCCCGGCGCTGGGCGGGCGGCCGGGCGAGTTCTTCCGGGATCCGCAGCAGCGGGTTGCTCGCGCTCTCCACGACCTCGCCGGCGATCTCCAGCACCCGCCGGCCGCGGGCCCGCGACGCCGAGCGCAGGAGCTCGAACGCCTGCCGCGGCCGGAGCCGGTGCCGCTCGGCGAGCACCCCGATGGCCTGCTCCACCCGGACCCGGACGGTCAGGGCGTGCTCAAGCTGGGCCACGGTCTCCTGCAGCTGGCGGACGTCGGGTTCGGCCTCCTGCCCGGCCGCCCCGCTGTCCCGGCCGCCGGGGCGGCGGCCCTGGGCGGGCTCGCCGTTCTCCGGCAGGTCCGCCGCCAGCAGGTCGGCCAGCACCATGGCGCTGGTGAGGTCCGAAACCTCCTCGTCGCCGACCCGCCACCCGGTGGCGGTGCGCCGCACGTCCTCGGTGGTCACCTGCTCGAATCCAGGGCCGGGGCGGCCGCCCCCCGGGCCCGGCCGGCTGTCGTCGCGGACATCGCCGTCGGCCGGGCGGCGCGCGGAGTCGTCCCGGCGGTGCCGGGCGCTCCCGTCGCCGCTGGGCCGGTCTCGTCTGGTTCGCATCATGTGAGCGTCAGCCCTTTCAGCCGCTCCCGCACCTGCGCGGCAGATGGGTTGGTGAGGGCGGTCCCGTCGGGGAAGACCACGGTTGGCACCGTCTGGTTCCCCCCGTTCACGGACATCACGTAGTCCGCTGCGGCCGGGTCCTGTTCGATGTTGATCTCGGTGATCTCGATTCCTTCCCGCGCCAGCTGGCTCTTGAGCCGCCGGCAGAATCCGCACCAAGGGGTCGAGTACATCGTCACGGACTGGGACACGCGCCCGTCTCCTCGTCTTGCTCAGGATAGTTCTGCCTCCTCAACACCGTGGCCACCTGCCTGCTTCCCGCGCCTGTCGGCGCCATGCGCGAAGATGGATCGCCCGCCCCGGCCCGAGCGAGCCAAAGGGCCGCGCCGCCGTCTGGACTGACGAGCGACGAGCGCAGCGAGGAGCGAGGAGGGAAGACGGCGGGCTCCAGCGGCCCGGAGGCGAGCGAGGGCCCGCCAAATGAGTATCCGGGCCGG
>JBLMWU010000257.1:0-44012 GCA_050257395.1 Gemmatimonadota bacterium
CGTACGGGGCGCGGCCAGAGTGCCGCCTGGCGAGCCGCCCGCACGCTGCGCGTCAGCGCAGCGCCGCGGCGTCACGTTCCGGAGCGAGACAATGGCGGCCGAACCTGAGCGTCCGCTCCGCCGGTCCTGAAGATCACATCCGGCTCAGCCCGCCCGCCAGGCAGTGACCACATCAGCCGGCCCCCAGACGAGACCGGCGCGGCCAGCCCTCCACGCCAGGAGCGGGCTGCGAAGCTGAAACCGGTTTAGCTAAATCTGCTTTAGCTAAATCTGTTTGAGGTAACGCTCCGTAGCTCCAGGCCCTCAAGCGGGCGGGCCGTAGCCGCCGCCGCCCGGGGTCTCGATCACGAACACGTCCCCGGCCCCGACCTGGACGGAGTCGCAGCCCTCCATCGGGGTGACCGACCCGTCGGGGTGCTCCACCCAGTGCCGGCCCAGCGCCCCGGGCGCGCCGCCCGCCATCCCGTACGGCGGCACCCGCCGGTGGCTGGCCAGGGTGGTCACCGTCATCGGCTCCCCGAACCGCAGCTCCCGCCGGCCGCCGTCACCGCCGCGCCAGCGGCCCGCACCGCCGCTGCCGCGCCTGATGGCGTAGCTGCGCACCCGGACCGGGTAGCGCCACTCCAGCACCTCCGGGTCGGTGAGCCGCGAGTTGGTCATGTGGGTCTGCACCACGTCGGCGCCGGCGAAGCCGTCCCCCGCGCCGGACCCGCTGGCCACGGTCTCGTAGTACTGGTGCTCCTCGTTCCCGATGGTGATGTTGTTCATGGTGCCGGAGCCCTCGGCCATCACCCGCAGCGCCGCGTACAGGGCGCCGGTGACCGCCTGGGAGGTCTCCACGTTGCCGGCCGCGACCGCGGCCGGGTAGGCCGGCGCCAGCAGGCAGCCGGGCGGGATGATCACCCGCACCGGCTTGAGGCAGCCGGAGTTCAGCGGGATCTCGTCGGCCACCAGGGTGCGCAGCACGTAGAGCACCGCGGCCATCGCCACCGAGGACGGGGCGTTGAAGTTGCCGGGCTGCTGCGGCGACGTCCCGGTGAAGTCGATCTCCGCCGACCGGGCGGGCCGGTCGACCCGGACGGCGACCTTGATGACGGCGCCGCTGTCGGTCTCGTAGGCGCATTCGCCGTCGGTCAGCGCGCCGATGACCCGGCGCACCGCCTCCTCGGCGTTGTCCTGCACGTGGCCCATGTAGGCCTGCACCACGTCCAGCCCGAAGTGCGCGCACATGCGGCGCACCTCGGCGACGCCCCGCTCGTTGGCGGCGATCTGGGCCCGCAGGTCGGCCAGGTTGACCTCCGGGTTGCGGGACGGGTGCTGCGCCGAGCGCAGCAGCTCCAGGGTTGCCGCTTCGCGCAGCTCGCCGTCCCGGACCAGCAGCCAGTTGTCGATGAGGACGCCCTCCTCCTCGACCCGGGTGCTGAACGCGGGCATCGAGCCGGGGGTGATCCCGCCGATCTCGGCGTGGTGGCCGCGGGAGGCGACGTAGAAGAGGATCTCCCGGCCGGCGTCGTCGAACACCGGGGTGACCACGGTGACGTCCGGCAGGTGGGTGCCGCCGTGGTAGGGGTCGTTGAGCGCGTACACGTCACCGGGGCGCATCCGGCCCGCGTTGCGCTCGGCGACGATCCGGATGCTCTCACCCATCGACCCGAGGTGCACGGGCATGTGCGGGGCGTTGGCGATCAGCCCGCCCGCGGCGTCGAACAGTGCGCACGAGAAGTCGAGCCGTTCCTTGATGTTGACCGAGTGGGCGGTGGCGCGCAGCCGCACCCCCATCTGCTCGGCCACGGACATGAACAGGTTGTTGAAGATCTCCAGCAGCACCGGGTCCACCTCGGTGCCCGCGGCCCGCCGGTCGGGCGCCGCCGTGACCCGGGCCAGCAGCAGGTCCCCGGCCGGCGTCACCTCGGCCTGCCAGCCCGGTTCCACCACGGTGGTCGCGAAGTCCTCCACGATGAGGGCGGGACCGGCCACCCGCGCGCCGCGGTGCAGGCCGGATCGCCGGGCGAGCGGGACGTGCGTCCACTCCCCGCCCACGTACATGGGAACGGAAGTGCCCCCGGCGGCCCTGTCCTCCTGCGGCGGCGGTCCCGCGGGGGGCTGGGCCGCCAGCGGCGCCGACGCGGCCGAGGCCTCGACCGACACCGCCTCGGCCAGGATGGTCTTGCCGCGCATGAGGAACGAGAAGTGCTGCCGGTAGGCCCGCTCGAACGCGGTGATCATGTCCGGCAGCGGGCCGAGCGGGACCGGCAGCGCGGTGTCGGTGCCCGCGTACCGCAGGTGGGCGCGGCGCACCGTCCGGATCTCGCCCGGGGCGATGCCCTCCGCCGCCAGCTCGGCCCCGGCGTCCGCCGCCAGCCCGCCGGCCACCCGGTCCAGTTCCGGCAGCAGGCCGGCGGTGAGCGGGGCCTCCACCGCGGTCTCCCGCATCGCGGTGACGTCGGCCAGCCCCATCCCGTAGGCGGACAGCACCCCGGCCAGCGGGTGGATCAGCACCTGCCGGATCCCCAGGGCGTCGGCCACCGCGCAGGCGTGCTGGCCGCCCGCCCCGCCGAACGTGGCCAGCACGTACCGGGTGATGTCGTAGCCGCGCTGCACCGAGATCTTCTTGATCGCGTTGGCCATGTTGGCCACGGCGATCTCCAGGAACCCGGCGGCGACCTGCTCGGGCGCGGGCGGGGCGGCGGCGTCGCCGGCGGTGGCCTTGCCGATCTCGGCGGCCAGCGCCGCGAACTGGTCACGGACGGCGGCCGCGTCCAGCGGCTGGTCCCCGCCCGGGCCGAACACGTGCGGGAAATGGGCGGGCTGGACCCGGCCCAGCATGACGTTCGCGTCGGTGACGGTGAGCGGGCCGCCGCGCCGGTAGGCGGCCGGGCCGGGGGCCGCCCCGGCCGAGTCCGGGCCGACCCGGTAGCGGCTGCCGTCGAAGTGCAGGATCGACCCGCCGCCCGCGGCCACGGTGTGGATGCTCAGCATGGGGGCGCGCATCCGCACGCCCGCGACCTGGGTCTCGTACTGCCGCTCGAACTCGCCCGCGTAGTGGGACACGTCGGTGGAGGTGCCGCCCATGTCGAAGCCGATCACCCGGCCGAACCCGGCGGCCCCGGCGGTGCGGGCCATGCCGACGATGCCGCCGGCCGGGCCGGACAGGATCGAGTCCTTGCCGCGGAACAGCCGGGCGTCGGTGAGACCGCCATTGGACTGCATGAACTGCAGCCGGACGCCGCCGAGCTCGCTGGCGACGTGGTCGACGTAGCGGGCGAGGATCGGCGAGAGGTAGGCGTCCACGCAGGTGGTGTCGCCGCGCGAGACCAGCTTCATCAGCGGGCTGGTCTCGTGCGAGAGCGACACCTGGGTGAACCCCGCCTGGCGGGCGATCTCCCCGAGCCGTGCCTCGTGCGCCGGGTAGCGGTAGCCGTGCAGGCACACCACGGCCACCGAGCGGAAGCCGGCGGCGTGGGCCGAGCGCAGGTCCCGCCCGGCCGCTTCCTCGTCCAGCGGCGTGATGACCTCGCCGCCGGCGCCGACCCGCTCGGCAGCCTCGATCACCCGCGAGTAGAGCAGGTCCGGCCGGAGGATCTGCCGGTCGAAGATGCGCGGCCGGTCCTGGTAGGCAATCCGCAGCGCGTCCGCGAAGCCCTGGGTGATGACCAGCACGGTCGGCTCGCCCTTGCGCTCGAGCAGGGCGTTGGTGGCGACGGTGGTGCCGAGCCGGACCACCGAGATCTGCCCGGCGGGCAGCGGCTCCCCGGCCGGGACGCCGAGCAGGTGCCGGATGCCGGCGACCGCCGGGTCACGGTAGCGCTCCGGGTTCTCCGACAGCAGCTTGTGCACGGCCAGGGTGCCGTCGGGCCGGCGGCCGACCACATCGGTGAAGGTGCCGCCGCGGTCGATCCAGAATTCCCAGCGCACGGTCATGCCCCCATCCTCGCGGACGCCGGCCGGGCCGGCCGGCCCGCGCCGCCGGAACCGCCGGTGCCCGTGATGGTGACGGCTTTCCCGCCGCCGTCGCTCCAACCACTGGACGGCGGGGGAAACCGGCGGCCCGCCCGGCGGCCGGCAGCCGGGTGCGGACGCGCCCACGGGAGGCAGCGGTGACGACGTCCTCAGGCGGCCAGCCGGTGGTGTTCCACGCTGACGCGGGCTCCTACGCCCGGCTGCTGTGGGCGTTCCTGCCGTCGCTGGCGGGCCTGGCGCTGGTGGCGCTGCTGGGCGGGCTGAGCCTGGCGTTCAGCCGCCTGCCCGCGGCCGGGCTGGCAGCCGCGTGCGTGCTGGTCGGCGGGTGCTGGCTGATCGCGGTGTCGGCCTGGGCCAGG
Organism: Gemmatimonadota bacterium; assembly: GCA_050257395.1. GTDB lineage: Bacteria > Actinomycetota > Actinomycetes > Streptosporangiales > Streptosporangiaceae > JAIRTY01. Next base: position 4,320 of record JBLMWU010000257.1, read on the forward strand.
CTGTTCACCCGGACCTGGCGGGAGTACCGCGGTATCCAGGTGCCGGGCGGAACCCGGCCGGTGCTCACGGTCGACCGGGCGGGCGTGACGCTGCACCTGCTGGGCACCCGGCTGGGCTGGCAGGAGATCACCGCGGTGACCCTGGCCAGCGCTCCGCCCGCCGCGGCAGGGCCGTCGCGGCTGCCGGGCGCCCCGCCGCCGCGCAGCCAGACGCTGGTCTTCATCACCGCGTCCGCGCCGTCCGCGGCCGGCCCGTGGCCGGCTGCCGTGGACCGGCGGGCCGCCCGCTACGCGGAGCGCTACGGCACCCCCTACGCCGTGGACGTCACCCGGCTCGACGCCCCGGTCAGCGAGGTGATCGCCAGCATCCGCAGCCTCGGGCGGGTCGCCGTGGTCCAGGTCTGACCGCTGCCCGCGGCGTCCGGGGCCGCGATTACCGGGTGGGGCGGGAGGCGGGATGAGGTTCGCCCCCGCCCAGGGCCCAGTCGTCGCTGTCGTCGCTCCCGCCGCCGGGCAGGCTGCCCCGGTCCCCGCCGCCCGGGCCGTCCTGGCGGGTCCGGCGGTGCCACAGCGGCCAGCCGAGGAACGGGGCGAGCACGAACAGCGCGACGATCCCCAGCACGATGGCCTTGAGGTGGGAGGGGTGCCCCGGCACGAACGTGTAGCCGGTGGTGCTCACGGTGCCGGGCGCGCTGACCGCCACGCCGAAGGCGATCCCGGTCGCATCGGGCGGGGCGGGCGGCGTGGTCCACGAGGCCAGCCGCCAGCCGCTGGTGACCGGCAGCATCGGGCCGGACGTCCAGTACAGCCAGGCACCGATCCGGTTGCGGTAGTACACCTCCAGCTGGGTGCGCGGGCTGGAGGTCCGGTACCAGGCGCCGAGGGTGTAGGCGCGGCCGGGCGTCACCGGCGGGGCGCACTCCCCGAGATCGGTCTCCATCAGCAGCTTCGCGTCCCCGGACTGCTGGCTGGTGAGCCTGAGGGTTTCGGTGGAGTAGCCGCTGGGGCCGCCGCCGCGCTGGTAGCTGAAGCTGACGGAGTTGCGGCCGTAGTCGGCCGGCTGGAAGCAGGCCGGGTAGCCGGTCCGGGCCAGGTCCGCCAGCGAGCCGTTGGCCACGCCGCCACCCGGGGCGCGCCTGGCCGGCGGCCCCAGGACAGCCGGGTGGACGGTGCCGCGGATGACCTGCCGGACGGTCTTCACCGCCAGGTCGGGGCCGAGCCGCTGGTGGACCCAGGCGAGCACCTTCCGCAGCTGGGGCATGGTGATGCCGTACTGGCAGTAGGAGCGGCAGATGTCGTGGATCAGGAACACGACCCACCCGCCGCCGTGCCGCTGCGCGTTGGTGATGGCCTTCTCGAAGGTGGCGGGCGTCCAGTGGTAGCTCAGCGCGCTGTTGACCTCGACCGGGGCGCGGATGAGCATCGGGTCGGCGGGCGGCACCGTCTCCGCGTACCTGCACTTGAGGCAGGTTCCGCCGCCGCGCGTCTGGCCGGCGCTGAGCGCGCTGTTGTACCCGCACTGGCGGACCAGGGACTCTTCGGGGCCGGTCTGGGTTGCGTAGGGGTAGGCGAAGTCGGTGACGGTGAAGCCCCACCGGGTGAGGTTGACCCGGTCGTCGCAGATCTGCCGTTTCGCCTCGGCCGCCGGCAGGGTGGACAGCTCCAGGTGGGAAACGGTCAGCCCGCCGATCTCGTTGCCGTCAGCGGCGATTTTCCGCAGGTCAGGGAGGGTGAAGTACTGCGATTTCGCGCAGTTTACCCCGGGCCGCGGGAAGCAGATCAGGCCGGACGGCACGTAGTAGGTGCCGCGGAACCCGTACTTGCGGAAGAGCGGCAGCCCGGGCATGGCGCTGGCGTTGCCGCCGCCCCAGGCGAACGTGACGACGGTCGGCGAGAGGGCGCCGGGAATCCCGGCCGCGCCCGCCGTGCCGGTGGCTGTTCCGGCCGCGGGCACGGTGCCCGCGGGGCTGGGGGTGGCACCCGGGCTGGGGGTGCCGGCCTGCGGGCCGGCCGCGGCCGCGGTGCTGGCGGCCGCTGGCGCGGCCAGTGCGGATACAGCAAGAACGGCAGCCGTCAGGCTGCCGGCCAGCGCTGCCACCCCCGTGCGGACGAGCCGCTCCATCCCCCACCCAAACGCCCGTGCCCGGTGGCCGCCGCACCGTTCCGGCAGTCCGGTCATGCTGTTGTTCCACGTCCATGATGGGACATTTCCCGCTCAGTGCAAGGCTTCCTGATATAGATGCACGTCAGCCGGGGTGCGGGCCGCGAGGCTGGCCGTCCGTACCGGGCCCGGGGGACCTTCTGCCCTGGCCCCCGGCCCTGCCGCTGACGAGCCTGGAGATGAAGGCGTGGCGACGGCACGGGGGCGCGCCGACCCGCGCGAGCCACCGGGCGGGCAGCCCGGCGGGCGCGAGTGGACACCGTACCGGTCGCCGGAGGGACGGGGCCTGTCAGTGACCGGCGGCGGCGCACCGGCACTGGCAGGCTTCCGGTGCTGCCGGGAACGTACGCCCGCCTCCCGGCGCAGCCGGGCCGTTGCAGTGCCGGCGCCCGCCCGGCGGTCAGCCGGCGGTCTCGAACCAGGTCACCGTGCCGGCCTCGGCCTGGTAGAAGCCCCACCGGGCCGACAGCGCGTCGACCAGCCGCAGCCCGCGGCCGCCGGGCGCGAGGCTGGCCGGGTCCCGCACCAGCGGCACGGTGGCGCCGCCCTGGTCGGTGACCTCGATCCGCAGGACGCCGGACAGGGCGGCGAGGACGGTCACGGTGACGGTGCCGCCGTCCCGGCGCGAGTCGCTGTGCAGCACGGAGTTGGCCACCAGCTCGGATGCCAGCAGCACCGTGGTGCCGGCGTCAGGCTGCTGGTCGAGCAGGCGGGCGAGGTAGTCACGGACCGCCGGCACCGACGTGGGGCTGCCGGGCACGGTCAGCCAGCCCAGCACCGACCAGGCGGGCGGCGTGCCCGCCGGGCCGTCCTGCCCGCCTGCGGCGGCCCGCGCGCCAGCACCGGTCCAGGTCTCGGCGCCGGTCCACGCGCTGACGGCCGCCCGCGCGTCCGCGCCGATGTCCACCACCACACCGGTGTCAGCCACGCCGGTGCCCGCCGCGCCGGTGAAGGGGGCGCCGTCGCGGGTCATGGCCGGGCCCGGCCCGGCGAACGTATCCACGCCGGCCGCTGCGTCAGCACCGGCGGCTGCGTACGGGCCGGCAGTCAGGTAGGCCACCTGTCCCGCTCCTTCCGGACCTGCACCGCTCCAACGGACACCGTAACGTGCCGATCCGGGCACTGTCCGTTACTCGCTCATTCCGGATTTGCCCTGGCTGCGGTCAGACCGGCCGGTTCGGGGTAACAATTGCGGAACGCATAGGCCAGCTTGAGGATGACGGAGCCACCGCACGATGAGCACGACCCTGCCCGCCAGCCCGGAAGCGATCTTCACCTACGGTGCTCCGCAGCTCAAGTTCGGGCCCGGCGCGGCCGGGGAGATCGGGTTCGACCTGTCCCGGTACGGGGCCGCCCGGGCGCTGGTCATCACCGACCCCGGGGTGGCGGCGACCGGCATCCCGCAGCGGGTCGCGGAGCAGATGACCCGGTTCGGCGTGGAGGCCGGGCTGTTCGACGGCGTGCACGTGGAGCCGACCGACGCCAGCATGGCGGCGGCCATCGCGTTCGCCCGGGACAGCGGGCCGTGGGACGCGTTCGTCGCGGTCGGCGGCGGGTCGAGCATCGACACCGCCAAAGCGGTCAACCTGATGCTGACCAACCCGGGCGAGCTGATGGACTACGTCAACGTGCCGGTCGGCAAGGGCGCCGTCCCTCCCCACCCGCTCAAGCCGCTCGTCGCGGTGCCCACCACCACCGGCACCGGCGCGGAGTCCACCACCGTGTGCGTGCTGGACGTGCTGGCGCTCAAGGTCAAGACCGGGATCAGCCACCCGCGGCTGCGGCCCGCGCTGGCGGTCGTCGACCCGCTGCTGACCCTGACCCAGCCGCCGGGGGTGACCGCGTCGGCGGGCATGGACATCCTGTGCCACGCGCTGGAGAGCTACACGGCCCGCTGGTACACCTCCTTCGAGCACAAGGAGCCGGACCAGCGGGTGCCCTACTGCGGCGCCAACCCGGTCGCGGACATGTGGGCCGAGAAGGCGATGCAGCTGCTGGCGGGGTCCTTCCGGACCGCGGTCCGGCACGGCGACGACGAGGCGGCGCGGGCCGGCATGGCGATGGCGGCCACCTTCGCCGGGATGGGCTTCGGCAACGCGGGGGTGCACATCCCGCACGCGAACGCGTACCCGATCGCCGGCCGGGTCCGCGACTTCCGCCCCAAGGACTACCCGGACGCGGAGCCGATGGTGCCGCACGGCATGTCGGTGGCGCTGACCGCGCCGGAGGCGTTCCGGTTCACCTTCGACGCCTCGCCCGCGCGGCATGAGCATGCCGCGCGGCTGCTCGCGCCCGGGGCGGACAAGCCGGCCCGGGACGCCGAGTACCTGCCGTCGGTCCTGATCGGCCTGATGCGGGACATCGGCATGCCGAACGGGATCGCCGCGGTCGGCTACACCGCGGCCGACATCCCGGACCTGGTGCAGGGGACCCTGCGGCAGCAGCGGCTGCTGGCGACGTCGCCGAAGCCGGTCACCGGGGACGACATCGCCGGGATCTTCGCCCGCTCGCTGGAGCTGTGGTGACGGTGGCCTGGCCGCGCTGGGCAGCGGCCGTCAGCGGCCGGCCGCCGCCAGCCGGACGCAGCACGACCCGGGCCGCGGGTCCAGCACCGCGGTGACCGTGTCGGCGCCAAGTCCCGCCAGCAGCCCGGCGAGGTAGGCGTGGTTGACCGCGCAGACCAGGCCCGGGGCGCGGGCGGCCAGCGGGTGGAAGGGGCAGTTGCACAGCCGCAGGCCGCCCGCCGGGTCCCGCTGCGGTTCATAGCCGCGGCCGGCGAGGATGCCGGCGGCGAGGGTGAGGGCGCGCTCGGCACCCAGGCGGCCGGGCCGCGCCCGGGCCCGCTCAGCGGCCCCGAGCTCGCGGCCCCGGTCAGCGGCGATGCGCGCCGCGGCTGACCGGGCGCTCTCGCCGTCGCGCTCGGCCAGCACCGCGTCGGCCAGGATGCCGGCCAGCACGTCGTGGTGCCGCGGCGGGATGCTGACGGTGATGTCCGGGCCGGCCGGTTCGTACGTCTTGGGGGTGCGGCCGACCCGGCGCAGCCCGGGCGGGGGGTCGTAGCGGGCGCGCAGCAGGCCCGCGCTGACGAGCTTGTCGAGGTGGAACGCGGCCAGCTTGCGGGAGATGCCCGCGGCGGCCGCCGCCTCCTCCCGGCCCACCGGCCGGTGTGCCGCGCGGACCAGCAGGTAGAGCCGCCGCCGCACGTCCTCACCGAGCACGGCGACCGCCGTGATGGCCTCCTCCTGTGCGCCAGCCGCGCTGCCCGGGCTCGTCACATCCCCAAGCTTAAAGCCAGCGGCCGTGGGCCAAATAGCAGCGAACCGGCGCTGGCCAGAACTTGACGGGAGGCAGGGAATATGACCAATATCTATTAGTTAAATTTCCCGGCTGGGCGGAGGTGCCGATGGACGGCTCACTGCGGCAGGCGAAGCAACCGGTGAGCGCGCTCGCGGGGCCCTACGGCCATCCGCTGCACCCCATGCTTGTCACGGTTCCGGTGGGCGCCTGGTTCGCCAGCCTGGTCTTCGATCTGGCCTCCCGGGTGGTTCCGGGACCGGGCTTCCTGGCCAGGGGCTCGCTGTGGCTGATCGGGATCGGGCTGCTCGGCGCGCTGGCGGCGGCCATGGCCGGCTTCCTCGACCTGTTCGCCATCCCCGCCCGCAGCGCCGCCCAGCGCACGGCCCTGCAGCACATGTCGCTGAACCTCACGGTCACCGGCGCCTACGCAGCGGGCTTCCTGCTGCGCTGGCGGGGATACGCCCATCCCGGCCCGGTGCCCGCCGGGCTGATCCTGCTGTCCGCGATGAGCCTGGCCGGGCTGGCGGCCGCCGGCTACCTCGGCGGCAAGCTCACCTTCCGGTACGGCGTCCGGGTCGCCGACGAGGCCACCCAGGCCGAGGGCTACCGCGACGCCGGCGAGCCGGCCGCGCCGCCAGCGCGCGGCGCCCGGCAGCCCGGATCCGACGAGTTCTGGCCCCGCGGCACCGGCTTACCCGCCAGCGCCGGCCCGCTCCTTGATCAGGAAAGATCCCCGGTCACCGCGACCGAAGATCCTTCCTGATCATGGAGGTCCAGCCCCCGGGGGCAGGGCACGGTGAGCGGCGTCAGCTGCCGGGCGGGCGCTCAGGCAGGCCGGGTTCCCGGACCGCGATCGCCCGGCCAGGCTCCGCCGGGGGCCCAGCCGCCTGCCCGCCCGGCCCCGCCGCCCGCACCGGCTCGACCGCCACGCCCGGCGCCGCCGCCGGGCCGGGACCAGCGGCCGCGTCCGGACGGCTGGCCGCCGCCGGGCCGGGCCGCGGCTCGCGCTGGCCCGGGATGTCCGCCACCGCCTTCTGGTAGGCCTGCCGGACCTTGGCGAACTCGGACTCCGGGTCACGGAACCAGTTGGTCGACCAGATCCGGTGGAACGTCCAGCCCAGCCGCTCCAGGTGCTCCTTGCGCAGCCGGTCGCGGTCCCGGGCGCTGCGCGCCTGCCGGTAGGAGGTGCCGTCCGCCTCGATCGCCAGCACCATCCGGCCCGGGTCGGCCGGGTGCGCGGCGGCGAAGTCCACCCGGTACCCACCGACCCCGAACCGGGGCACGATGGTGATCCCGGAGTCGGCCAGCCGGGCGGCCACGTCCGCCTCGAACGGGGTCAGCTCGCCGTCGGGCGGCGCCTGCCCGGCCACGCCCGCACCGCCCGAGCCCGCATACTCCAGGTAGTCGCACAGCAGCCGGGCCCCGGCGCTGGTCACCCGGTCCGGGTCCACGTCCCGGCTGGAGAACGAGCTGACCAGGGTGAGCCGGTGCCGGGCCCGGGTCACGGCCACGTTCAGCCGCCGCTCGCCGCCGCTGCGCAGCAGCGGGCCCCAGTGGTAGCGCATCCGGCCGTCGGGATGCTTGCCGTAGCCCACCGACAGCACGATCGCGTCCCGCTCGTCGCCCTGCACCCGCTCCAGGTTCTTGACGAAGAACGGCTCGGCCCGGTCTTCGGCGAAGAAGCCCTCCAGGTCCGGGTGGTCGGCGAGGGCGGCGCGCAGCAGCTCGTCGATCCGCTCGGCGTGCCGCATCCCCAGCGCGATCACGCCCAGCGACTCGCCGGGCCGCTCCCGGGCGTGCTCCAGCACCAGCTCTACCGCGGCCCGGGCCTCCCCGGCCAGCGACTCCTCCTGGTCCCGCCCCGGTTCCTGCGGCACCACCACATGGCGCAGGCAGTCGTCCCGGATCACGCCCGGGAAGGTGATCAGCGCCCCGTCGTAGATGCGGCTGTTGGAGAACGCCACCAGCCGCTCGTCCCGGCTGCGGTAGTGCCAGGTGAGCGGCGCGGTCGGCAGCAGCGGGCGGAGCGTGTCCAGGATCGACTCGAACCCGGTGCCGAACGAGACCAGGCTGTCCTCGTCATCGCCCAGCTCGTCATCCGCGTCGGCGTCCGCGTCACCGTCGCTGACCTGGCGGAAGAAGTTCGTCGGCGGCAGCTGCCGGTCGTCCCCGGCCACGATGACCTGGTGCGCGCGCATAATGGAGGGCACCGCGTCGGCGGGCGTGACCTGGCTGGCCTCGTCGAAGATGACCACGTCGAACAGCCGGCTGGCGGGCAGCACCTGGCTCACCATCAGCGGCGACATCGCCCAGCACGGCTTCAGCGCGAACAGCACGTCGCTGGCCTGGTCCAGCAGCCGCCGCAGCGGCATGTGCCGCCGCCGCAGCGCGGCCTGCTTGCGGATGACCCGGGCCTGCAGCGGGTGCTGGTCCTGCGCGCCGCGCAGCCGCTCGGCGACCGCCCGGCGGACCCGCGCCCGGTTGGCGACCAGGTGCTCGGCGTCGTGCCGCCGGAAGTCCGCGGCGATCTCGTCCAGGGCGCCGCCGGTCTGCGCGGCGTACCGCGGGTCCCGCGCCCGGACCTGCTCCAGGATCGAGGAGTACCAGGCGTGCGTGAACGCGTCCGCCGCCAGGTCCGGGGTGGCCTCGTCAGTGGCCAGCCAGTCCAGCAGCGGCCGCAGGCCGAACTGCTCGAACCGGCCGCGCAGCTCGTACAGCCGGGGCAGCCGCCACGGCGTGTCCGGGTCGGCGGCCAGCTCCGCCAGGGTGGCGCCGGCGTCCTCCGGCAGCGGCACCAGCTCGCCCAGCGCGGCGAGCTGCCGGTCGCACTCGGCGGTGACGTTGACCACGTCGGCGAGCCCGTCCGGCACCCGCGGCGGCCCGCCGTCGGCCCGCAGCTGTTCCCAGCTGGCCAGCTGGGCGGCGGCGCCGGCCAGCGCCTGGTGCAGCTCGGCCGGCTCCGGGTCGCCCGATATCCACAGGGAACGGGCCTGCGCCACCAGCGCCCGCCGCTCCCGCCAGCCGAGCTTCGGCCCGTCTGCCTTGGCCGCGGTCGCGGCGGCGAGCTGGCCCGGCTGCGCGGAGTAGACCTCCGGCTTGAGCTTGCGCCAGGTGGCGAAGACCCCCTGGAACAGCGCCAGCCGCTGCGCCCACTCGGCATGGCTGCGCATGGGCCGCAGCCCGGTCTGCTGGCAGGCCCGCTCCAGCCGCTCCCAGGCGGCCGGGTAGGTCTCGGTGGTGAGCCTGGACAGCATCGCCAGCGCGTCGCGGGACTGTTCCCCGGTGGTGATCGCGGCGCCGTACCAGGGGGTGCTGCCGGGCGTGAACGTGAACCCGCCGAGGTGGGCGTACTCGCGCAGCTCGTCCCGCAGCTGCTCGGCGGTCTCGCCGCTGATCTGGCTGAGGCTGGCCAGCCGGATCGGCGTGCGGGCGGCGGGCGGGATGCCCAGCAGCGCCGACTGCGCCTGGAACGGGCTGACCCCCCACGGCTCGTGCTTCTCGTGCAGCCCGGCCACGTGCTGGGTGAGCCGCCGCTGCCGGTCGACCAGCCGCCGGAACAGCCCCTCGGTGTCGGGCAGCGGGATGTCCCGGGCCCGGTCCAGCGCCGCGCCGAGGTCCTGGGCGATGCGCAGCCGGTCGCGGGTGCCGTCGTGGATGTCCAGCACCAGCTCCCCGAGGTCGGCTCCTTTCAGCCGGGTGAGCACCGCGTCGATGGCGGCCCGCTTCTCGGCGACGAACAGCACCTTGCGGCCGCGCGCGACCAGCGCGGCGATCAGGTTGGCGATGGTCTGGCTCTTGCCGGTGCCGGGCGGGCCGTGGATCACCAGGCTCTCCCCGCGCACGACCGCGTTGATCGCGCTGCGCTGGGAGGAGTCGGCGTCCAGGATCGAGTAGTCGTCGGCGGGCGGGATCTCGTCGAGCACCGGCCCGGGCCCGCTGTCGGCGGCCACCATGGCCTGCGCGTGCGGATCACCGGCGATGGCCGCGACCACGTCGCTGTCCGCGAGCAGCTCACCGGCGTTCTGCAGGTCCCGGACCATCGGCAGCTTGGCGTAGGTGAAGGTGCCGATCACCCGGCGGCCGAGGATCTCGAAGCCGGGCACGTCGGCGGCCTGGGCGACCGCGGTCAGCTTCCGGCAGAACTCCGACGGCAGCCCCGGGGGCTCCTCGGCGAGGCCGTCGGTGTCGGCGCCGAACACGGTCGCGAGCTTGTGCAGCAGCACCGGGTTGACCTCGGACGTCTCCTCCAGCGCGAGGTCGAAGTCGTCGTGCCGCGCCCGGGTGGGGGTGATGGTGAGCCCGCGCAGCAGCACCGGGGCGGCGGGCTGCAGGAACAGCTCGTCCCAGCGCGCCATGCCGGTCGCGAGGTAGGCGGCGGCCAGGCCACGCTCCTCGGACAGCTCGCGCGCCTTGCGGTAGATGGCCTGCACCCGCCGGACCGCGTCGGCCAGCAGATCGGGGTCGGGGAACAGCCGGGTCAGCCGGCCGGATCCGGTCGTCAGCAGCCGCTCCAGCGCGGCCGGGTCGGCCGCGCCGAGGTCGAGCGTGCCCGCCCGGCGGTCCTTGTAGTACAGCAGCGTGTTGCGCCCGCCCAGGTCGGTGAGGGCGGAGACCCAGGTCTCCTGCGCGGTGGCCACCAGCTCAGCGCGCCGGCTTTCCGCCTGCTCGGTCATTTGGCCTCCTGGCCCCCGTTGCCATTCCTGCCCCGGGTGGTCGACGTCTCCCCTCTCCCCAAAGTTCCCGTTCATCATGCGCAAAGGTGGTGAAATGCCGCAACGCAGTTCACGGCGGGCGGACACCCGCGGCCGGCTGCCGGTCAGGGCTTGCGGCCGGCGCCCGCGAGGAACCAGCGCCTGGCCCGGTCGCCGAGGGCCGCCGCGGCCGGATCGGGCCGCCAGTCGGGCAGGTAGACGATCCCCGGCTCCACCATGCTGAAGCCGTCAAAGAACCGCTCGATCCGGGCGCGGGACCGGAACGTGTTGCCGATGGCGACCGTGCGGTTGTAGGCCGACTCCACCATGGCGGCCCGGCCGGCCGGGGTGTCCTCGGTGGTGGCGTGGCTGATCACCAGGTAGCTGCCCGGGGCGGCCAGCTCCCGCAGGCGGCCCACCAGCCGCCAGGGATCGTCGGCGTCGGTGAGGAAGTGCAGGACCGCGACCAGCAGCAGCCCCACCGGCTGGCCGGTGTCGAGGAGCCGGGCGGCCTCGGGGCTGGCGAGGATCTGCTCCGGGTCCCGCAGGTCCCCCTGGATCGCCGCGGCACTGCCGTCGCCGTCCAGGATCGCCCGGCTGTGCGCCACGGCGACCGGGTCGATGTCGGCGTACAGGACACGCGCGCCCGGCGCGGCGGCCCGCGCGACCTCGTGCACGTTGCCCTGGGTGGGGATCCCCGACCCGATGTCCAGGAACTGGCGGATGCCCTCGGCTGCCAGGAACCGGACCGCGCGGGCCAGGAAAGCCCGGTTGGCCCGCGCGACGTCGCGGGCCGACGGCTCGACCGCGATCAGCGCCCGGGCGGCGTCCCGGTCGGCCTGGAAGTGGTGGCTGCCGCCCAGCCAGTAGTCGTACACCCGGGCCGGGCTGGCCCGCCGGGTGTCCACGCCCGGCGGTGCCCAGCTGGCGCCGTCCGTCATCTGCCCTCCCCGCCGCTGTCTTGACCTGTCAGGGCCGGCGGCCGACGCCCGCGAGCACCAGCGACAGGTCCGCGCCGGCGGGCACATCCGCGGCCGGGTCAGGCCGCCACTCCGGCAGGTCTTCCGTCATCGGCTCCTCCTCGCTGGCCCGCGGCCGCGGTGCAACGGCGCGCCGGTTGCCCCGGAATGACCGTCATGCGCATTCGGTCTGCCAGGTCACGGCCAATTGTACAGATTTTCGGCCAATTGCCGGATGACAATGGATAGGCTGGTCAGCGGCTGAAAGCGGCGTGCACCACGCCGCCTGCGGGAGGAACGGGGAGCTCCGCCCGCCGGCCAGACACGGGCTGGAATGGTGACAGGTGGCGGAAGCCTCGGGTGCGGCGGTCGGCGGCCGGCCCCACGCCCCTGCGGGCGTGCCCAGCCTGTTCACGCTCAGCGGGGCGGCCGCTGGCGGGGCGAGCGCCCCGGGCCTGGCCGGGCTGGCATCCTTCACCATGACGGCCGGCGGGCAGATCCTCTCCTGGAGCGCCGCGGCCGGCACGCTGTTCGGGCTGACCCCGCAGCAGGCGGTGGGCTGTCAGGTGGCGGAGCTGCTCGCCCCCGGGCACGAGGACGCCCTGGCCGCCGCCCTGGCCGCGGCGGGCGACGGCGACCCCTGGTCGGGCAGCGTGGCGGCCGCGGGCCCGAACGGGCGCCAGGCCGTCGCCTTCCGCTGGGACCCGGTACACGGCGCCGGGCCGCAGCCGCACATCGCGGTGGTGGCACGCCCCATCGTGCCGTCCGGGCCGGACATCGTCGCAGAGGCCGACACGCAGCTCGGCGGCACCCTCGACCTGACCGAGACCGCCCGGCAGGTGCTGGGCCTGGCGGTCCCCCGGCTCGCCGACGCGGGCTCGGTCTACCTGCTGGAGCCCCTGCTCACCGCTGGCCGGGCCAGCCACGGCGACACCGCTGGCGAGGCGGTCGCCCGCAGGCTCGCGATGGTCGCGGCCGACGGCACGCAGCGGCGGTGGGCGGATGTGCTCCCCGACGGGGAAGTGGTCGTCTTCCCCCAGGACTCCCCGGCCGCCCGGTGCGTGGCGGCAGGCCGACCGGTCATGTTCGACGAGCCGGACGCCGGGATGGCGGAGCGGCTGGCCCGCACCGGGGACGGTGCGGACCGCAGCCGCTATGCCTCGTTCCTGGTGGCGCCGCTGGCCGCGCGTGACGAGGTGGCGGGCCTGCTGCTGCTTGCCCGGACGGCCGGGACCCCGCCGTTCGGCCCGCTGGAGCGGGCGGCCGCGGAAGGGCTGGCCGCCCGGGCGGGCGTGTGCGTGGACAACGCGCGCCTGTTCACCCAGGAGCGCCGCACCGCCGAGGCGCTGCAGCGGGGCCTGCTGCCGCGGCGGATGTCCGCGCCCGCCGGGCTGGATGTGGCCCACCGGTACCGGCCCGCCGGGGACAACGCCATCGGCGGCGACTGGTATGACGTCATCCCGCTGCCCGACGGGCGGGCCACCGTCACCGTGGGCGACGCCATGGGCCACGGCCCGGAGGCGGCCGCGGTGATGGCTCAGCTCCGGGCGGCCACCCACGTGCTGGCCGACCTGGAGCTGCCGCCCGCCGAGCTGCTGCACCGGCTCAACCGGATGGCCACGACCGTCACCGACGGCACGTTCGCCACCTGCGTGTGCGCCACCGTGGACCCGGCCCGCGGAACGTGCGTGATCGCCCGCGCCGGGCACCTCCCGCCGGTCCTGGCCCTGCCCGGCGGCCCCTGCAGCGTGATCGAGCTCCCGTCGGGCCTGCCGCTGGGACTGGGCGACGTGGAGTTCCACGCCGCCGAGGTCACCCTGCCGCCAGGGGCGGTGCTCGCCCTCTACACCGACGGGCTGGTGGAAAACCGTGCCCGCACGTTCGACGCGGGCATCGAGGCGCTGCAGGCGGCGCTCGGGGAGGTGCGCGGGCCGCTGCCGGACGCGTGCGACGCCATCATCGGGGAGCTCTGCCGGCACAGCGAGGACGACACCACGCTGGTCCTGGTGCGCATGCCGGGCGCTCCGGCGGCCTGAGCCCGGCAGCCCGGGGCACCGGGCGGCGGGGCCCGGTCAGCGGCTGGCGCGCGCGCCCGCCGGGTAGCGGCTGTCCAGGCTGAGCTGGTACCCGGTGCGCGGGGAGAACTCCGCGATCAGCGAGAACCGGTCGCCCCGGATCAGGGTGTGCCGCCACTCCACCGGCTCGCCGCCCGAGTAGCCGAGCCGGTCGATGGCCAGCGCGCCGGTGCCGCCGGTGATCCCGAGCAGCCGCTGCTGCGCCCGGGTGGGCACCACCGCCCGGATGTGCTCACGCCCGCCGTCCAGCCGTACCCCGGTGCGCGCGGCCAGCTCATCGTAGAGGGCGGTGTGGCTGAAGTCGGCGGCCAGCAGCGGGGCAGCGAACCGGGCGGGCAGCCACACGCTGTCCAGCGCCAGCGGCTCGCCGCCGGCCAGCCGGAGCCGCTCGAGATGGAACAGCGGCGTGGATCCCTCTAGGCCCAGCCGGTCGGCGACCACCCCGTCGGCCCGCACGTCGCGCACCCGGACCACGCTGGTCTGCCGCAGCCCCGCCGACTCCACCGCGGAGAACAGCGAGTACAGCGCGCCCAGCGGCTGGGTGATCGCGGTCTGCGCGGCCAGCCGCGGCCGCCGTCCCCGCTCGGCCACGACCAGGCCGTCCGCGCGCAGATCGCGCACGGCGGAGCGGACCGTGTGCCGGCTGACCGAGTACTCGGCCACCAGCTCCAGCTCGCCGGGGAAGGACTCGTCGAAGGCGCCCGCGGCCAGCCGGCGGCGCAGGTCGTCGCGCAGCTGCGCCCACAGCGGCAGCGGGCTGCGGCGGTCCAGCGGCAGCGCGCCGGCCGGGCCGCCGCTGTCCGGTCCGGCCATCGCCGCCCTCCTGCCCTGTGCCGCCCGCGTGTCCCGCCCCATTCTGCCCGGGCCGCCCGCCACGGGCTCCCGGTCGCGGGCCACCCCTCTCGTGTGGCAAGGTACGAATGATCGTACATTTACCCGCCAGCGTGTCCCGTGGCAGCGCCCGGGGCCCTGCGCCAGCCGGGAGGGAACAGCGATGGTCGAAGTGCTGCCGGTCGAAACGCCCACCCTCGGCGACCGCAGCTACCTGGTGCACGACGGCCGGGTCGCGCTGGTCGTCGACCCGCAGCGGGACATCGACCGCATCACCGCCCTGGCCGCGGCCGAGGGGGTGCGGATCACGCATGTGGCCGAGACCCACATGCACAACGACTACCTCACCGGCGGCCTCGCGCTCAGCCGGCTGACCGGCGCGGCCTACCTGGTGAACCGCGCGGACCAGGTCGGCTTCGACCGCACCCCGGTCGGCGACGGCGACGAGATCGCCATCGCCGACGGCGTGGCCCTGCGGGTGATGTCCACCCCCGGGCACACGTTCAGCCATCTGTCCTACGCGCTCGCGGCGGGCGGCGAGGTGACCGGGGTGTTCACCGGCGGCTCCCTGCTCTACGGCTCGACCGGGCGGACCGACCTGCTCGGCCCGCAGCACGCCGAGACCCTCGCCCGGGCCCAGCACGCCTCGGCCCGGCGGCTCGCCCGGGAGCTGCCGGAGTCGGCGCTGCTCTACCCGACCCACGGGTTCGGCAGCTTCTGCTCGGCCACCCAGGCGGAGGCCAGCTCGTCCACCATCGGGCGCGAGAAGCGGGTCAACCCCGCGCTCACCCTGGACGAGCAGGCGTACGTGCACACGCTGCTGACCGGGCTGGACGCGTGGCCCGCCTACTACGCGCACATGGGCCCGGCCAACCTGGCCGGCCCGGGAGCCGCGGACCTGGCCCCGCCCGAGCCGGCCGACCCGGCCACCCTGCGGCGGCGGATCGAGGCCGGGGAATGGGTGGTGGACCTGCGCGACCGGGTGGCGTTCGCGGCCGGCTTCCTGCCCGGCTCGGTCTGCTTCCCGCTGGACGGCAGTTTCGCCACCTACCTGGGCTGGGTGATCCCGTGGGGCAGCCCGGTCACCCTGCTCGGGGAGTCCCCGGAGCAGGTCGCGCAGGCACAGCGGGAGCTGGCCCGGATCGGCTTCGACCGGCTCGCGGGCGCGGCCACCGGGCGGCCGGAGGGCTGGGCGGGCGGCCGGCCGCTGGCCACGCTGCGCCGGGCCAGGTTCACCGACCTGGCCGCGGCGCTGGCGGCCGGGAACGGCCACCGGCCGGTCGTGCTGGACGTGCGGCGGACCCTGGAGTGGACCGAGGCCCACATCCCTGGCGCGGCCCACATTCCGCTGCACGAGCTGCCCGGGCGGCTCGCCGAGGTCCCGCCGGGCGAGGTGTGGGTGCACTGCGGCGCCGGCTACCGGGCCGCGGTGGCCGCTTCCCTGCTCGCCGCGGCGGGCCGGTCCGTGGTCAGCGTGGACGACGAGTTCGTGAACGCGGCTGGCGCGGGGCTGGAGCTGGTGCCCGGGCGCTGAGCGGCCCGCGGCGGGCGCCGGGGCCCGCCCGGGCGGCCGGATCCGGCGGGTGGCGCTCAGCCGAGCCCGGCGAGGAACGCCAGGTACGCCTGCGATTGCGGCTGCTCGCGCCAGCTGGCGAGCTGGCGGCGGCCGTAGCTGCGCAGCGCCGGCACGGCGAACGCGTGCTCCAGGCGGGCCCGGTCCGCGCCCGGCACCGCCTGCGCCAGGCCGTCCCGCAGTTCCTGCCAGCGGTGGCGGATGAGGAGCCGGGACAGGGCCGGGAACCGGCTGGTGAACTCGCCGCGGGTGGCGAGCCGGGCCAGCGTGGGGGCGCTGCGCAGGGCCGCGGCGATGGCCGGCAGCGCGATCCGCCGCCGGGAGTAGAAGTTCTCCATGGCGCCCCCCACGGCGAGCTGCATCTCGTAGGGGCGCGCCCGGGCTGGCCGCATCACCTCGTGGTGGCCGTCATACAGCGACCAGTCGCCGGTGAGGATGCGGCCGCTGGCCCGCACCCGCTCATACAGCCGGGTGCCCGGCAGCGGCGTCTCCAGCATGATCTGGATGGTGTCGATCCCGTGCCGCCGGGCGAAGCTGGCGATCTGGCCGGCCTGCGACGCCTCGTCGGCGTCCGTGCCCGCCACGAACATCCCGTGCACGGCGATGCCGTGCTCGTGGAACAGCCGCACCGACTCGACGATGTCGCGGACCTGGAGCTTCTTGTTCATCTCCGCGAGTGCCTCGTCGGAGGTGCTCTCGAAGCCGACCATGACCATCTGGCAGCCGGCCGCCTTCATCAGGGACAGGAAGGCGTGGTCCGGCTCGCGGGCCGAGCCGGCCGAGAACACGGTCTCGGCGCGCACCTGCGCGTACCAGTCCGGGGTGAGGCCGGTCTCCACCATCATCCGCAGCAGCTCGCCGGTGCGCTGCTTGCTGACCACGAAGTTGTCGTCGCTGAAGAAGACCCGCTTCGCGTCCAGGGCGGCGAGCTCGAGCAGCACGTGGACGTTGCGGCGGTACCGCACCCGGCGCGAGAACATGGCGGTGACGGAGCAGAAGTCGCAGTCGAACGGGCAGCCCCACTGGGTCATCACCGGCGTGAGCGGCATCCGCGCGCTGCCGGCGATGAGCGACAGGTCCGGGGCGGGCAGGCTCTCGAACTCGGCCTGGGAGCAGCGGGCGCGCGCCGGGTTGTGGTGGCGCCGCCCCGAGGGCTCCCGCCAGGACAGGCCGGGGATGCCGGACAGCGGCCGGCCCTGCCCGATCGCCTCCGCCAGCTCGGCGATCGCCCGCTGGCCCTCGCCGCGGACCACGAAGCTGGCATGCTCCAGCGCCTCGTCCGGGAGGAAGGTCACGTGCGGCCCGCCCAGCACCACCGGCACGCCCGCCGCCTCGAACTCGGCGGCGAGCTGGTAGGCGGCCGGCTGCGTCGAGGTGGTGGCGGAGATGCCGACCAGGTCGGCCGCCAGGCAGTCGGTCACGTCGGCCGGGGCGATCACCTCGCAGTAGCAGCGCACGTCGTGGCCGGCCTCGGCCAGCACGGCGCCCATGAGCGGGGTGCCCAGCCGCGGCAGCCTTGTGTGGTCGTAGACGTGGTGGCCGGGCGGGGCCGGCTCGATGAAGCGGATGCGCACGCAGCAGCTCCTTCCGCGGGGCGGCTGCCCGGCGGCAGGCGGCCGCGCCGGGCGGTCATGCCGGGCGGCGCCCCGCTGGCACGGCCGGCGTGGTCCTCCTCCAGTGCCGTGGTCAGTGCCGGCGCGGGCGCCGCCCGAGTCGTGCGGCCCTACCCGGTGCCCGTATTCTGGTCAACTGTCCGACTTATTGTCAAGTGAGTCGCTAAACATTTAGCTGCACGCGGCGGGTGACTACACTTGCGCCGTGAATGTGACGCTGTCTAAGCGGGGCGGCTACGCCACCCGCGCGGCCATCTGCCTGGCCCGGGCCTATCCGGCCGGCCGGCCCAAGAAGCTGCGCGAGATCTCGGCGGAGATGGACATCCCCCGCACCTTCGTCTCCCAGATCCTGGGCGACCTGGTGCACGCCGGGATCGCGGTCTCGTCGTTCGGCCGGGACGGCGGCCACCGGCTGGCCCGGCCGCCGGAGCAGGTGAGCATGGCGGAGGTCATCGAGGCCGCGGAAGGCCCGCTGGCCTCCGAGCGGTGCGCGCTCGGGGACGGGCCGTGCCGCTGGCAGGCGGTGTGCCCGCTGCACGAGACCATGACCATGGCCACGGCGGGGCTGCGGGAGGTGCTGGCGGCCACCACCGTCGCGATGGTCGCCGAGCGGGACGCCGCCATCGAGGCCGGGACCTACCCGGTACCCGCCGACGCGCACCCGCACGCGGCCACCGTCCAGATCGCCGACTCGGTGCAGGTGGAGCTGCCGGCCCCCACCGTGGCCGGGCGCATGCGGGCGGGCGGCAGCTGGCTCACCCGGCACGCCGAAGCGTGCGACGACGAGGAGCAGCCGGCCAGGGCCGGCTGGCTGGGCCGGACCGTGGCGGTCCAGCTCGGCGCCGAGACCGGCGACGGGGACAGCCTGGAGCTCCCGCTCATCTGGGAGGCGTCCGGCCCGCTCGGCCTGTTCCCTCGGTTCGAGGGCGGGCTGCGGCTGACCGCGCTGGACCCCGAGCGGTGCGAGCTGAGCCTGGCCGGCCGCTACCGCCCGCCGCTGGGAAAGGCGGGCCAGCTGCTGGACGAGGCGCTGCTCGCCCGGGCGGCGCGGGCGACCCTGCGCGCCTTCCTGCGCCGGATCGCCCGGGAGCTGGAGGCCTGAAGGGTCAGCGGGGTGGACCCGGCCGCCGGGGGAAGGGACCCGGCCGCCGGGCCCGTGCCGCGGAGCCCGGCGGCTGCGCCGCCGGAGTCCGGGCAGCCGGAGGTTCCCCGCCAGCGGAATCGCCGCAGCCGTGGAACCCGGCCCCGCCGGGCGCGATGCGCAGCGGCGGAGCCGGGCTTGCCGGTGTCACTTAGCCGGGCCCCACATGTGCTGCCATTCTCACCGGGACCCCGCGCTGAATAACCCCATTCGGATAATCCCCGGACAAAGCCAGACAACTCTCCGGCCCTGCCCGGGGCACCCGGCCTATTCGTCGGCGACGATGGACCCGACCCGGCCCGCGAGGGCGGGGTCACGCCGGTTGAGCACGAAGGCGTAGCTGACCGCGAGCACGACCACCGCCAGCGCCGCGTACGGGAACCAGTTGTACGGGGTGGGCTGGCCCGGCTTGGCCAGGTAGTAGAGCGGCACGATGATCGCGGCCGCGCCCAGCACCGGCAGCACCGCGTGCTTGACGGCGCTGAACTCCGACGGCCGGTACTTGCGGTAGTAGAAGGGCAGCGCCAGGTTGGCCAGCAGGTACACGACCAGCACCAGGATCGTGCCCATGGTGGAGGACTCGAAGAAGAAGTTGATCGGGTCCAGCGCCCCGCCGCCGGTCTTGCCGAACAGCACGTGCCCCAGGGCCCAGCAGCCGATCACCGCCGCGGAGATGCCGACGAACAGGAAGATGGCGTTCACCGGCGTGCGGCGGGTGGTGTGCACGCCGCCGATCCAGCGCGGCAGCAGCCCTTCCCGGCCCGCGTTGAACACCAGCCGCGCCTGCGAGTTGCTGCCCGCGATGAGCGCGCCCAGGGTGGAGGTCAGACCGGCCAGGTAGGCGAAGAACGCCAGCACGCCCAGGGTGGAGTCGGCCATCGAGATGAACGGGATGGGCGCCTTGCTGAGCTTGTCCACGTTGTAGCCGAAGCCGCTCACCGTGGCGTAGGCGAAGACCAGGTAGCTGATGCCCATGATCAGGATGGAGGTGAACACGGCCCGGGGCACGTTGCGGCGCGGGTTGTCGGTCTCCTCCGCCAGCGCGGCCGAGTTCTCCCAGCCGATGAAGATGTAGACCGCCAGCGGGAAGCCCGCCGCCAGCCCGGACATGCCGTTGGTGATGTGGCTGGGCTCGAACGGGGTCAGCGACAGGTGCCCGCCGTTCTTGATCAGCGAGGCGACCGAGACCACGACCAGCACGAGCATCTCGAACGCGAAGAAGAACCCGGCGATCTTGGTGGAGATGCTGACGCCGCGGATCATCATCGCCACCGCGCCCGCGGTCAGGATCACCGTGAGGTAGCCCCACGGGATGTCCACGTGCGCGTAGCGCTGGAGGGTGAGGGACAGGAAGCCGCCGGAGATGGCGATCACCGAGGACATCGCGATGATGTAGCCGAGCCCGGCCAGCAGGGCGGTGGTGACGGCGCTGGTGCCGCCGAACGCCTTGCCCACGAAGGTGATGAAGCCGCCGGTGGACGGCTGGGCGCGGGAGAACTGCGCCAGCGTGTTGCCCAGCAGGGCGATCGCGACCAGGGCGGCCACGATGGTGAGGGGCGAGGCCACCCCGGCGGTGATCGCCAGCAGGCCGAACCCGAAGTAGAAGCTCATGGCCGGGCCGATGTTCGCCATCGTGGCGGCCGAGATGTCCATGATCCCGAGGACGCCCCGGTGCAGCCGGTGCTCGTGACCCACGATGCCGACGGCCGGGCTCTTGCTCTCCTCGAACGGAACGGGTTCAGCGCTGCTCATTCACGCCTCCACGCGCGGTTGCCTCATGATCGGGCTGCGCAGAACGTAGCCCCTCGCGCCGGATAACACAAGCAACAAAAGGGACGTTCACCCCAAGCCAGCCCTCGCCACCCCTACGAGACGATGTCCTTGCCGCGGAAGCGGCGGAAGGCCAGCGCGAGCAGGATCAGCGCGTAGGAGACCGAGATGGCGGCGCCCTCGATCATGCTGTTCCAGGACACCTGCGGCTGCAGGGCGCTGAGCCAGGAGAACTGCCAGTGGGTCGGCAGCAGCTGCCGCCAGCCGCCCAGGGCGGTCACCGCGTCGAGGATGTTGCTGACGATGACCAGGCCGACCGCGCCGCCGACAGCCCCCAGCGGGGAGTCGGTGGAGACCGACAGCAGGAACGCCAGGCCCGCCACGACCAGCTCGGTGACCAGGACATAGGCCAGGACGATGCCGAGCCGGGCCAGGGCGGTGCCGGTGGGCAGGTCGACCAGGGTGCCGGGCAGGCGCAGCGGGTGCCAGCCGAACACGATGGTGCCGGCCAGCAGGGCCATGGCCGGGAAACTGACCACCCCCACCGCCGCGTAGCCGAGCGCGACCACGAGCTTCTGGCGCAGCAGCCGGGCGCGGGGCACCGGGGCCGCCAGCAGATAGCGCAGCGACGACCAGCCCGCCTCGCTGGCGATGGTGTCGCCGCAGAACAGCGCGACGGCGACCACCAGCAGGAAGCCCGCGGAGGCGAAGAAGCTGAAGGCGGCGAAGTTGAGCCCGCCGGTGGTGGCCAGGTCCACCAGCCCGGGCGCGCCGCTGCCGGGCTGCGGCGGGCCGCCCAGCTCGAACGCGCCGACCAGGATCCACGGCAGCACCAGCAGGATCCCGAACGCCACCATGGTCCGGCGGCGGCGCAGCTGGCGGATGAACTCCACCCGCAGCGGCAGGGTGCGGCGCGGCGAGTAGCCGGGGGCGCTGGCCGCTGCCGGGTCCGGGCCGGCCGCGGCGGGCGTGCTCACATCAGCGCTCATGCCGCTCCTCCTGCCCGCCAGGGTGGTCAGCGCCGGCCGCGGGGGCCGCGATCAGGGCGAGGAACGCGTCCTCCAGCCGGCGGCTGCGGCCGACCCGGTCCACCGGCACGCCGGCCTGCACCAGCGCCGCCACCACGTCGGAGGCGGGCACGCCATCCGGGTGCACGAGCACGCCGTCCGGGTGCGCCTCGGCTCCCTCGATGCCCGGCATGCTGGTCAGCACGGACACCGCCCGGCCAGCGTCCGGGGTGCCGACGAGCAGGGAGCCGCTCTCCCCGATGATGTCGGCCACCGGCCCGGCGGCCAGCCGCCGGCCCAGGCTCATCACCACCACGTGCGAGCAGGTCTGCTCCACCTCGCCGAGCAGGTGGCTGGACAGGATGACGGTGCGCCCCGCGGCCGCGTACCGCAGCAGCACGTCCCGCATCTCCCGGATCTGCGGCGGGTCCAGTCCGTTCATGGGCTCGTCGAGGACCAGCAGGTCGGGCAGGCCGAGCATGGCCTGGGCGATGGCCAGCCGCTGGCTCATGCCGCGCGAGTAGGTGCGGACCGGCCGGTCGACGGCATTGCCCAGGCCGGCGATCTCCAGCACCTCCGCCTGCCGGGAGCTGCCGGCGGGCCGGCCGGTGGCCCGCCAGTACAGGTCCAGGTTGGCGCGGCCGGACAGGTGCGGCAGGAAGCCGGGGCCCTCCACGAACGAGCCGAGCCGCGACAGCGCCGGCGACCCGGCGTGCACCCGGCGGCCGAAGATGGTGATCGTCCCGGTGTCGGGGTGCAGCAGGCCCATGAGGGCGCGCAGGGTGGTGGTCTTGCCGGCCCCGTTCGGGCCGAGCAGGCCGAGGATCTGGCCGCGCTCCACCCGCAGGGACAGGTCGTCCACGGCCAGCTGCCCGTCCCGGTAGCGCTTGGTCAGGCCGGTGATCTCCAGCGGCACGCCGGCCAGCCCGGGCACCAGCGTGCCGTCGGCGCGGCGCCTGCCCGCCAGCAGGATCAGCGCCGCGGCCACCAGGGCGGCGGCCGGGGCGGCCCAGGCCCACCAGGGCAGGCCGCCGGTGACCACGCTGAGGGCCGGGTCGGCGGGCACCGACACGCCCGGGCCGGCCAGCGCCACCCGGTAGACGGCCGGGACCGGGGAGGTGGCGTAGGCGAAGTCGGTGGTGGTGAGCACCAGCCTCAGCCGGTGGCCGGGGGCGAAGCTGTAGTCCACGGCGGGCAGCCGGACCGTGAGGTCCTGCGCGCCCGGGGCGGGCGCGACCCGCAGCGGCGCCGCCAGCTGCTCCGGCAGGGTCGCGTTGCCCGCCTGGTCCACGTCGTAGAGCTTGGCGAACAGGACCGCACCGGCCGGCGCGGTGACCCGGATCGCCGCGGTGGCCGACCCGGTGAGCTGCACGGCCCTGGTCAGCGGCGCGGACGTGAACGCCGCGCTCTGGCCCGGCATGTCGAAGGTGATCCCGGCCGCCCCCAGGGCGCCCAGGCCGGGGAACGCGGAGATCGACGCCGGGGTGGCGCCGGCCGGGTTGACCACCGCCTGGGCGGGCCCGGTGAGGCGGACCAGCGTCCGGGCGGTCCCGCCGAGCCCGGGGTAGCGGGCAGCGGCGGCCACCCCGAGCGAGACCGAGTCGGAGGACGGGTCGAACCCGAGCGAGCGGGTCACCGCGAAACCCGGCTGGCCGGTGGGGGCGCTGGCCGGCGGATGGCCGGGGGCCAGCCAGCGCTGGAACCAGGCCGCGGTCAGCCCTTCCACCCGGCTGGTTTCCTGGTTCCCGCCGTCGTGCCCGCCGGCGAACCACACCATGCTGGCGGGCGCCCCGTTGCGCCGCAGCGCCTGGTAGTTCGCGTCAGCCTGGTCCAGCCCGAACAGCGAGTCCTGCTGGCCCTGGACCAGCAGGGTGGGGGCGCGCATCCGGCTGGCGACGCTGGCCGGGCTGGAGCGCCACAGGGTGCTGACCGCCTGCGGGGTGGCCCGGCCGGCCTGGGCGATCTGCTGGTACATGGCGCAGATGGCGGGCAGGAAGCGGCCGCACAGGGCCAGCTGCCGGGCCGCTGGCCCGCCGGGCTGCCCGGCGCCGCGGGCGGCCGCACCGGCCCGGCCGCCGCCGGTGCTTCCGGTGCCGCCCGTGCCGCCGGCGCCCGCGCCTGCCTGGCCGGCGGCCGCGGCGCCGAACCCGGCCGAGCCCTGGGTGAACAGCAGCCCGGTCCACTGCTTCTTGAACACGCCGCTGGCCGCGTTCGCCCCGCTGGCGGCGTCCGGGAACAGGGCGGTGGCCAGGTTGTTCCAGGTGCTCTGGGCGACCACCGCGTCGATGCGGTGGTCGTAGGCGGCGGCCAGCAGAGCGATGCCGCCGCCGTAGGAGGTCCCGGCGATGCCGGCCCGCGGGTCGCCCGGGTGGTCGAGCAGTACCCGCGGCTGCCGGGCCAGCCAGCTGACCAGCTGCTCGGTGTCCCTGACCTCGTAGCCGGGCGAGTCGAGGGCGATCTGGCCGGTGGAGGTGCCGAACCCGCGCGCCGACCAGGTGAGCACCGCGAACCCGGCCCGGGCCAGGTATTCGGCCTCCGGCCGGACCGCGTCCTTGGTCTCGCCGAACCCGTGCGCGAGCAGGATGGCCGGCACCCGGCCGCCGCCCGCGGGCGTGTAGAAGGTGGCGTCCAGCACCACGTGCTGGCGGCCGCCCGGGCCGTCGGTCACGCTGATGCGCAGGTTGCGCTCGCTGATGGCCGCCGGGCGGGTGGCCACCGCGGCGATCGCGGCCGCCGCCGCGGCGAGCACGGCGGCGGCCGCCAGCACCGCCGTGACCCGGGCCCAGCGGCGGCGCGGCAGCACCCGGCGCAGGATCATGCCAAGGACGGTAGCAATGGCGCGGCAGTGGTCCGCCTGCGTCCTCAGCGCGCTCTCAGGCAGCAGCCCCGGGACCTGCTGATCTCCTTGACAAGCGGGAAGCATGCCGAGGACATTTCAGGGGAGTTAACCCCCGCCCGGCGGTCGGTGACCGCAGCAGATCAGGGCAGGCTCCGGGAAGGCGGCCTGGCGTGCTGGAGTACCGCGACATCTATGCGAGCGGGCAACTGCTGCCCGCGGCGGCGCCAGACGCGATCACGGTCGCCAACCCCGCCACCGAGGAGATCGTCGGGGCCGCGCCCGCGGCGGTCGCCAGCGACATCGACGTCGCGGTGCGGGCCGCACGGGAAGCGTTCGACCACGGCCCGTGGGCGCAGGCCAGCGGAGCTGTCCGGGCCGATGCCCTGGACCGGCTGGCCGCCGAGCTGGCGGGCCGGGCGCAGGACACGGCCAGCCTGGTCACCGCCGAGATGGGCATGCCCATCAGCATGTCCCGGGTGCAGAACGCGGACGTCCCGGTGACGATCCTGCGGTACTACGCGGCGCTGGCCCGTGCGCTGCAGCCGCAGGAGATCCGGGCCGCGGTCAACTTCCCCGGGCACAGCATGATCTGGCGGGAGCCGGTCGGGGTGGCCGCGGTCATGGCGCCGTGGAACTACCCGCTGACGATCGCGTTCTCCCAGCTCGCCCCGGCGCTGGCGGCCGGCTGCACGGTGGTGTTCAAGCCGGCCCCGCAGACCTCGCTGAGCGCGTACATCCTCGCCGAGGCGGTCGAGGCCGCGGACTTCCCGCCGGGGGTGTTCAACCTGGTCACCGGCACTCACGAGGCTGCCGAGCTGCTGGCCCGCCACCCGGGCGTGGACAAGGTGGCCTTTTCCGGCCCGGCCGCTGTCGGCCGCCGGATCGCGCTGGCCTGCGGCGAGACGCTCAAGCCGGTCAACCTGGAGCTGGGCGGGCAGGCCGCCGCGATCGTGCTGGAGGACGCCGACCTGCCGGCCGCCGCGGCGGCCCTGGCCGGGCTCGCATTCGGCAACTCCGGTCAGGCCTGCTTCGCGCCGTCGCGGGTGCTGGCGCCGCGGTCCCGCTACGGCGAGACGGCCGACGCGCTGACCGAGCAGGCCGCCACCATGGTCACCGGTGACCCGATGGAACCCGGCACCACCATGGGCCCGCTGGTCAGCCCGCACCGGCGGGCGGGCGTGGAGTCCTACGTGGCCGCCAGCACCGCGGCCGGGGCCCGGATCGCCGCTGGCGGGCGGCGGCCCTCCACGCCGGTCCGCGGCTACTACTACGAGCCCACCGTGCTCGCGGGCACGCCCACGTCGGTGATCGACCGCGAGGTGTTCGGCCCGGTCGTCACCGTGGTGCCGTACGCCAGCGAGGCCGAGGCGGTGACGATCGCGAACAGCTGGGGCTGCGGCCTGGCCGGCAGCGTCTGGACCTCCGACACCGGTCGCGGGCTGGACGTGGCCCGGCGGGTCAGGGCGGGCACCTTCGGCGTCAACGTGTACGTGCCCGAGCTGGGCGCACCGTGGGGCGGCCAGGCCGCTGGCCAGGGCAGCACCTACGGGCCGGAGTGCCTGGACGCCTACCTGAAGTCCAGGTCCGTGCTCGTCCCCGGGCCGGCCTGACCGGCGCGCCCGTCCGTACGCGAAGGCCCGGCGCCCGCAGCCGGACGCCGGGCACCGCGGGTCAGCGGGCCTGGCCGGTCAGGAGACCGCCCAGGACGTGCCGTTCCAGTGCTCGATCAGCGTGCTGTCCACCTCGGAGGTGGTGCCGCAGTTGGCCGAGCAGGCGGCACCGACCGCCCAGGCGTTGGTGCCGGAGTGGGCGGACACCGCGTACAGCGCTGCGAAGCCCGTCCCGCTGAAGTTGGCGGCCTTCCTCGACCACGAGGACCCGTTCCAGTGGACGATCAGCGGGCTGTCGGCCTCCGTCAGCTGGCCGCAGGCGGACTTGCAGTACATGCCGACCGTCCAGGCGTCGCTGCCCGTGCGGGCCGCCACTCCCTCCAGCACGTTAAGGGCCGAGCTGGGGTTCGGCGTGGACACCTTCGACCACTTGGTCCCGTTCCAGTGCAGCGCGAGCGTGTGGGCCACGGAGGACCCGTACGCGCCGACCGCCCAGGCATTGCTGGCCGAGGACGCCGACACGCCTGCCAGCGCGTTGCTGGCGGAACTCGGGTTCGGGCTGGAGACGCTGGCCCACTTGGTCCCGGTCCAGCGCAGCACCAGGGTCTTGGACCCGTTGGAGCCGGCTGCCCAGGCCTTGTGGGTCGGGAAGCTGCTGACTCCCGTCAGCACGTTATAGGTCGAACTGGGGCTGGGGCTGCTGATGTTGGACCACGAACTGCCGTTCCAGTGCTCGGTCAGGGTGAGCAGCCGGGTGCAGCCGCTGTTGCACTTGAGCCCGGCCGCCCAGACGTCGCTGGACGAGGCGGCGGTGACCGATGTCAGCACATTGAGGGAGGCGCTCGGATTCTTGCTGGTGAACTGCTTCCAGCTGCTGCCGTCCCAGTGCAGTACCAGCGTGTCGTCCACCTCGGTGGTGGTGCCGCAGTTCGCGGCGCAGTAGTCGCCCACCGCCCAGACGTTGGTGTCCGAGAGGGCCTTCACCGAGGTCAGCTCGTTGAAGGTGGCGCTCGGGTTCAGGCTGGCGCTCGCGTTCCAGCTGGTGCCGTCGTAGTGCAGGACCAGCGTGTCGTCCACCTCGGCGGAGGTGCCGCAGCCGGACGCGCACTCGACGCCGACCGCCCAGGCACGGGTGCTCGACGGCACGCTCGACACGCCCTCCAGCGCACCCTGGTAGGCGCCGGACACCGGAGCCATCCTGGTCGCGGTCCGGGATGTGCCGGTCTTCAGCCAGGCCGGCTCCGGCAGGCCGCGCACCTGGTGGATCTGCTGCCAGACCGTGGTGAGCGCGGTGCGGGTGGGGGCCGGCGACGTCGTCGCCGGCTGCGCGAGCGCCGTGGCCGGCACGCTGAGCATGAGGGCGGTGAGCCCGGCCACTAATGCGGGTCGCTGGAACACCATCGGGGGTCTCCTTGGCTTGCCCCGCGCCTGGTGCCGGCCCGGTGAGGTTGGATAGCCGGGCAAGATTGCCATACCGGACAGCCCGGCGGAGGCAGAATCCGCCATGCCGCGCCAGCGGAATGACGCACCGCCCCTTCGCGGGGCGGGCCGCGGAATGGACCCGGATTGGCGGTCACGGACAGCACGGAACCGGGCATGGCGGCGGCCGGCCGAGCTGGCGAAAAGGCAGCTGAATGGGTTCGCCGGGCGCATCAGCGGATCGCGCCGATGCGCCCGGCGAGCATGCCCGGAGGCCGCCGTCACCCGGGCGGCCGCCCGGTGGCCTTACCCCCGGGTGGCCTTACCGGTGACGGCGGGCTGCCCGGCTGACACCGGCAGCCGCGGCTCGATGTCCGCGGCCGCGCCGTCGCCGTAGGCGGCCGCGAACCGGCCCAGCCAGTCCGCCCGGTCCAGCTGGTACTCCTGCGGGCCTACCGACTCCAGCGCCAGCGTCGCCAGCAGGCAGCCGAGCTGCGAGGACCGCTCGTCGCCCAGCTCCCACGCCAGCCCGGCCAGGAAGCCGGCCCGGAACGCGTCGCCGGCCCCGGTCGGGTCGGCGGCCTGGCGCGGCGGGACCGCGGGCACGGTGACCGTTTCCCCGCCCTTCCGGTCCACCGCCGCGCCCTTGGCGCCGAGTGTGGTCACCCAGAAGCCGACCCGGGCCAGGATGTCCTCGGCTGGCCAGCCGGTCTTCTGCTGGATCAGCTGCCGCTCGTACTCGTTGGTGAACAGCCCCGCGGCACCCTCCACCAGCGTCCGCACGGTGTCGCCGTCCGCCCGGGCCAGCTGCTGCGAGGGGTCCGCCAGGAACTGGTAACCCGCATCCCGGCACTCGCTGGTGTGCGCGACCATCGCGTCCGGGTCGTTCGCACCGATGATCGTCACCCCGAAACTGCCGGTCCGCTGCATCACCTCGGTGAGCCGGATGTGCCGGGCCTCGGCCATGGCGCCCGCGTAGAAGGTGGCGATCTGATTCTGGTCGCGGTCGGTGGTGCACACGAAGCGGGCGGTGTGCCGCTCCGTGGACACCCGCACGCCGCTGGTGTCCACGCCGTGCTGCCTGAGCCAGACCTCGTGATCGGCGGTGAAGTCCGCCCCGACCGCGCCGACCAGGACCGGCGACAGCCCGAGCAGCCCCAGCCCGAACCCGATGTTGGCGGCCACGCCGCCGCGGCGGATCTCCAGCTCGTCGGCGAGGAAGGACAGCGACACCCGGTCGAGGTGGCCCTCGATGAGGTGCTCGGTGAAGCTGCCCGGGAACGTCATCAGGTGGTCGCTGGCGATCGATCCGGTGACGGCGATGCGCATCGCGTCCGGTCCTTCCCCCACGCTCATCCGAGCCCGGCCTGGCTGCGCAGCTTGGCCGCCTTGTCCGTGCGCTCCCAGGTGAACTCGGGGTCGCTGCGGCCGAAGTGACCGTACGCGGCGGTCGCCCGGTACCGGGGCCGGCGCAGGTCGAGGGTGTCCTGGATGGCGGCGGGCCGCAGGTCGAAGTTCTGGTTCACCAGGTCGAGTATGCGGGAGCGGTCCACCTTCTCGGTGCCGAACGTGTCGACCAGCAGCGAGAACGGCCGCGCCATCCCGATCGCGTAGGCGACCTGCACCTCGGCGCGGTCGGCCAGCCCGGCCGCGACGATGTTCTTGGCCACGTAGCGGGCGCCGTACGCGGCGGAGCGGTCCACCTTGGACGGGTCCTTGCCGGAGAACGCGCCGCCGCCGTGCCGGGCGAACCCGCCGTAGGTGTCCACGATGATCTTCCGCCCGGTGAGGCCCGCGTCGCCGACCGGGCCGCCGATGACGAACCGGCCGGTCGGGTTGACGTAGAACTGCCCGGCGAGCTCGTCGGCGTCGTACAGCTCCACCGGCAGCACCTGGGTGACGACCTGGTCCCACAGCAGGTCCGGCAGCTTGTCCTGGACGCCTTCGGCGTGCTGGGTGGAGATCAGCACCTTCTCCACCTTGACCGGCTTGCCGTCGCCGTCATAGCGCACGGTCACCTGGGTCTTGCCGTCCGGCCGCAGGCCCGGCACCAGGCCGGACTTGCGGACCTCGGTGAGCCGCTGCGCCAGCCGGTGCGCCAGCGTGATCGGCATCGGCATCAGCTCGGGGGTCTCGTTGGTGGCGTAGCCGAACATCATGCCCTGGTCGCCCGCGCCCGCGAGGTCGTAGGCGTCGCCGCTGCTGCCGGACCGCGACTCGTGCGCGGCGTCGACACCCTGGGCGATGTCCGGGGACTGCTTGTCGAGCGCGACCACCACCCCCACCGCGTCGGCGTCGAAGCCCAGCTCGCCGCTGTTGTAGCCGATCTCCCGCACGGTCTGGCGGGCGATGGCGGCGTAGTCGAGCGTCGCCTTGGTGGTCAGCTCGCCGGCGATGACGATCAGCCCGGTGGTCAGGAGCGTCTCGCAGGCCACCCGGGACTGCGGGTCTGCGCGCAGCGCCGCGTCCAGGACCGAGTCAGAGATCGCGTCGGCCATCTTGTCCGGATGACCCTCGGTCACCGACTCCGAGGTGAAGACGAAACCGTTTCCGTCGGGGGTGCTCATCGATCCATCCCTGCCTTTTTCCGAGGTGAACGAGGGCCGGCCGCATGAGCCGGCGCCGCTGATCCATTGCTGTCGGCCGCCTGCTCCGCCGGGGCGGGCGGCTGCGTACCGGGGCGGGCGGCCTGCTGGCGCCCCAGTTCGGCTCTGACTTCCGCGGCGCCGGCCACCATGGCGCGCAGCTTGGCCCGGGCGACGTCCGCGGGCAGGTGCCGCAGCCCGCAGTCCGGGTTGATCACCAGCCGCTCGGCCGGCACGAAGTCCAGCGCGCGGCGGATCCGGGAGGCGACCTGCGCGGCGGTCTCCACCTCGGGCGACTTCACATCGATGACCCCGAACCCTACCGCCCGGTCCCATTCGTACTGCCGGAACAGCCGCAGGTCATCGAGGCCCTTGCGGGCGAACTCCAGCACCAGCTGGTCGATCCGGGCGGACAGGACCGCGGGGAAGAGGAAGTCGTAGTGCCCTTCCCACAGCGGCCGGGCGTACCGGTTGCCGTAGCACACGTGCAGCGCCCAGCTCGCGTCCACGCCTTCGGTGACGATGTTGACCGCCTCGATCGCGAGCCCGGCCTGCTCGTGGTAGCCGGCCAGGAACGGCTCGTCGATCTGCAGCAGGTCCGCGCCTGCCGCCGCCAGCTCCCGCGCCTGCGCGTTCAGCCAGCGCGCCAGCGCGCGTACCAGGTCGGCCGGATCGCCGTAGGCGGTGCTGTGGATCCGGCGGGACAGCGAGAACGGCCCGGTGAAGGAGAACTTGACCGGCCGCCTGGTGTGCTCGCGGGTGAACGAGAAGTCGGCGGCCAGGCTCCGGTCCGCGCCCTCGGGCTCGGGCAGCGGCCTGGTCACCTCGGCCTCGTAGTAGTCGTAGTAGTCGGTCTTGGCCCGGTGCGGGATGTCCACCCCCGGGATGCGTGCCAGCAGGTAGTCGATGTCGTTGTCGCGGCGCAGCTCGCCGTCGGACACGATGTCGATGCCGGTGAGCTCCTGGTCCTTGAGCGCCGCCTTGATGGCCACGTCGTGGATCTCGTTCAGGTGCTGGGCGCTGATCCGGCGCTGGTAGTAGTCGGTCTTGAGCCGCTCCAGCCACTCCGGCACCGGGTAGGAGCCGACCACGGTGGTGGGCAGCAGCGGCAGGGCCGCCGGGCGGCGGCGGGCGGCCCGGGTCCCGGGCGCTGCGTTCTTCGCTGTCATGCCGGTCAGTCCCGTACCTGTGCCATGAGGGTCTTGACGCTCGCGTTCGGCCGCCCGGGCATCGGCGCGATCTGCACCTGGAAGCCCCGGCGGTTGCCGGTCAGCGCCAGCAGCGGGCCGTTCACCCAGTTGACCACCGAGCCGTCGTATTTGCCCGGGCCGTGGAACCCGGCCTGGTATTGCCCGGGCGCGGTCACGAACAGGTCGTGGCACTGCAGCCGGCCGAACGGGTGCAGCAGCGGCAGGGTGTCCGCGAAGCTGGCGAGGGCGCCGTTGCTGACGTGCATCCGGATGTCGCCGCTGCCTTCCAGGAGTGGCCGCAGGATCTCCCCGGTGAGCGACGCCGAGGGCTGGTAGGCGTCCAGCCCGGCCAGCGGCACGTACCGCTCCTGCAGGCGCAGTGCAGACCAGACATCCTGCCAGAAGGTCACCGCGTGGCCGGCATCGGGGAAGTGATCCGGGGCCGCTTCGGCCAGCAGGTCCGGCCCGAGCCGCAGCAGCCGCTCGATGAGCGCGGGCAGCTTTCCGCCCGCCCGGTACCGCCGGGCGATCTGGGCGGCGTCGTCGTCGCGCAGGTAGGCGCGCGCCTCCACCAGGTAGGGCCGCCCCCGGATGCTCGCCACCTCGTCGGTCGGCAGGTTGTCGTACACGTTGGAGATGTAGACGCAGAAGGCCCTGCCCCGCAGGAAGCCGAGGGTCACCTGCGGGCTGGTGGCGTCCAGCACCAGCGAGTTGACGTGGTCGCCGTGGTGGGCGACCGCCTGCCGCGCCCGCTCCAGCACGTGCGGCGAGTAGTCACCCATCAGGTAGTGCAGCCGCCGGTAGTAGTCGCGGCCGTGCTCGCGGTCCATCTCCGCGAACGTGTCCAGCCAGGTCCGGGCCTGGTTGCCGTTGCCGACGCCAAGCTCCACGATGTACAGCGACTCCGGCAGGGCGCGCCGCTCGTCGAGCTGGTCCCAGACCTGCAGCAGGTCGCCGATCAGCTCCCGGGCCGCCGCCACGTCCCGGGCCTGGGTCTGCCCGCCCGGCAGCGCCTGCTCGTACTCCCGCCCGGTGGCCTGCTCCCAGCTCGCCAGCGCCTGCCAGTACAGGGCGTTGAACCGCCAGATGCAGCTGTCGCGGGCCGGGCCCCACGGCTCCAGCAGCGTGCGGCCGGGACCGGCGCCGTCCGCGTGCTCGGCGAGCGCCTGCTTGACGCTGGTGGGCAGGTCCACGTCCCCGGCCCGGCGCAGGTCGAGCGCGAGTTCCAGGGCGGACGGCGGCGGGGCCGGGCGGCCGTCGGCGGCCCCGGGGTCCGGTGGCCGCTCCGTCAGCACGGGCCGGCACTCCACCGGCTCGGCGAAGTTGTGCCGGTACTGGATCCAGTCGCAGGTCACCCGCAGCCCGGCCAGGTCCACGTCGGTGGAGCTGACCGCGTCGAGCACCGGGCCGAGCGCGCCGGCGACGTTGACCGGGCTGGCGCCGCGCAGCTTCGCGACCGGGCGGACATCAATGCGCACGGCGGCTCACCTCTCCCCCGGCGGCCGCGGCCCTGCCGCCGTTCGGCCCCGGTACGGCCGGCCCGGGCTGCGGCCGCTGAGCCAGCCCGGCCCGCTCGAGGATCTCCGGGATGCCCCGCTCGAAGCCTGGCGCCATCACGTGCACGCCGCTGACCCCGGGCAGGGGCAGGAGCTGCTGGATGATCTCCGCGCACAGCGCCATGCCCTCGTCGGCGACCCGGTCGGCGGGCACCCCGCGCAGCCTGCGCCCGACCTCGTCGGGGATGTTCAGGCCCGGCACGTTCGTGCTCATGTGCTCCAGCGCCCGCAGCGAGCGGATCGGGCCGACCCCGGCCAGGATCCGGCAGCGCTGGTCCAGGCCGAGGTCCCGGACCTCGGCGAGCCAGCGGGCGAACCCGGCCACGTCGTAAACGAACTGGGTCTGCGCGAACTCGGCGCCCGCCGTGACCTTCTTGCCGAGCCGGGAGGCACGGAACGCCTCCGGCGGGGCAAACGGGTTCTCCACCGCGCCGATCAGCCACGACGGCGGCGGCTCCAGCTTCCGGCCGGACAGCAGCTTGCCTTCGTCGCGCATGGTCCTGGCGGTCCACAGCAGCTGCACGCTGTCGAGGTCGAACACCGGCTTGGCGTCGGGGTGGTCGCCGAACTTGGGGTGGTCGCCGGTCATCAGCAGCACGTTGGGGATGCCGAGGGCGCTGGCGGACAGCAGCTCGGACTGCAGCCCGATCCGGTTGCGGTCCCGGCAGGTGAGCTGCATGACCGGCTCGACCCCGGCGGCGAGCGCCAGCGCGCTGCCGGCCAGGCTCGACAGCCGCGCGACCGCGCCCTGGTTGTCGGTGATGTTGACGGCGTCCACCCAGCCGCGCAGCGGCTCGACCTTGCGCCGGATGGAGTTGGGGTCGGCGCCGCGGGGCGGGCCGACCTCCGCGGTGATCGCGACCTCGCCGGAGTCCAGCCGCGCCCGCAGCACGCCGCCGTGCCCGCTGGCGCTCATCGCTGGCCTGCCATGATCGGGGCCGGGGCGGACCGGGTGACCACGGGCAGCAGCATCAGCTCGTCCGGCTCTGTCCACAGGTCGTCGTCGCGGCCGCTCCAGTAGTTGACCCACGAGCTGCGGCCCCACTGGCGCTGGTCGATCGGCCGCTGCAGCCGCCGCAGGTCAGCCACCCGGCCCTGCTGGTCCGCGCGCTCCCAGGCGATCAGCCACACGCACCGCTGGCCGGGGAACACCTCGCAGGAGCCGTCCCGCCCGACCCCGCCGCAAGGCCCGTTCCGCAGCTGCTTCGGGCACGTCATCGGACAGGCGTACCCGGTGACCGGGAGCGCACACTGCCCGCACATCCGGCAGCCGAACAATTCCGTCTTCACCGCCTTCTCGGTGGCGGTGAAGAGGCGGTAGCCCGGGCCGGTCGCCTCGATCCACCGGGCCAGCCGGCGGTAGGCGGAGTTGGGGGCCAGCAGGCGCTGGACCCGGTACGCCAGCCATGCGCCGAGCCGTGGCCTGGCCGGCCGCGGCCACGCGGAAGGCGGCGTCGCGCCCGTTCGCATCAAGGCTCCTCCCTGCTGGCGATCAGGCGAAGACGATGGTCTTGTTCTGGTGGACGATCACCCGGTCCTCCAGATGCCAGCCGACCGCCCGGGCGAGCACGGCCCGTTCGACATGGCGGCCGAGGCTGCGCAGGTCCGCCACGGAGGCCCGGTGGTCGACCCGGACGATGTCCTGCTCGATGATCGGGCCGGCGTCCAGTTCCGCGGTCACGTAATGCGCGGTGGCGCCGATCAGCTTCACCCCGCGGTCCGCGGCCTGCTGGTAAGGACCGGCGCCGGCGAACGCCGGCAGGAAGCTGTGGTGAATGTTGATGACCGGCCCGCTGAAGGCGGCCAGGAAACGCGGCGAGAGTATCTGCATGTAACGCGCGAGCACGACCAGGTCGGCTTCTGCGGTCAGCAGGCCCAGCTGTGCGGCTTCAGCCTGGTGCTTGGTGTCCCGGGCGACCGGGATGTGATGGAAAGGGATGCGCCAGAAAGCCGCGGCCTCGCCAGCGTCCGGATGGTTCGAGATGACCATCCGGATGTCGGCCCGCAGCTCGCCCTGGTGCGCCCGCGACAGGATTTCCTGCAGCGCGTGATCGGCCTTGGAGACCATGATCGCCACGCGCTTGAGCTCGCTCGCCCGGGTCATCCGCCAGCGCATCGAGAACCGGTCGGCGAGCGCGGCGAAGCTCTCGTTCAGCGCGCCGAAATGGCCGTCGAGGCCGTCGAGGTGGAACTCGAGACGCAGGAAAAAGGTGCCGCCGAACGGGTCGGTGGAGTACTGCTGTGACTCGGTGATGTTCGCGCCGCTGGCGACCAGGAAATTCGACACGGCGGCGACGATGCCGGGCCGGTCCGGGCAGGTGATCAGGAGCCGCCCGATATCGGTGTACCGGTCGTCCTGACGGCGCTGGCCAGGCCGGGCAGCCGGATCCCGGGCCAGCTCCATGAGCTTGGTTTCCACGCCACCTCCGGGCATAGCCTGCTGGCACGCCGGCAGGTACGGATGTCACCGGCTATGGCTACGATTGTGTAACGCACCCCCGCGAAAGGCACCGGGCACCAGCACAATCTTGCTCGCGACGTCTTTGTGCGGCTTCACAAAGCGGACTGCCAGCAGGCCCGCCGGGCCCGGTCCGGCCGCCGGTGTCCCGCCAGGTCAGAGGGCCAGCCCGCCGTCCACCGGCACGGTGGCCCCGGTCATGGCGCTGGCCCCGTCCCCGGCCAGGAACGCCAGCACCGCCGCCACCTCCGCGGGCTCCAGCAGCCGTTCCAGCGGCTGCTGGTCGGCGAATGACGCGGCGCCGGGCAGCCGGTACAGGCGCGCGCTCTCGTCCAGGATCGGGGTGGCGGTGGAGCCGGGGCTGACCGCGTTCGCGGTGATCCCGGTGCCCCGCAGCTCGGCGGCGAGCGCCCGGACGAAGCCGGATACCCCCGCCTTGGCGGCGCAGTAGGCCGCCAGCATCGGCAGCCCCCGGGTGGCGGCCGCGGACGCCACCGCGAGGAACCGGCCGTGGCGCGGCTGCGGGCGCCGCAGCAGGGCGGGCACCGCGGCGCGGGCCAGGTTCAGCACGCCGTTCAGGTTGACCTCCAGCACGGCCTGTTCCTGGGTGGCCGGGACCTCCCAGGCGGGCACGCCGCCTGCGATCACCCCGGCGACCGCGATGGCCGCGTCCAGGCCGCCCCACCGGCGTTCCGCCTCGGCCACCGCCGCGGCCAGCGCCGCCGGGTCCCGCACGTCGGCCTCGGCGGCGGCCACCTGCTCCCCCGCCCCGGCGGCGACCTGGTCCAGCTCGGCGCGGGTGCCCAGTGCATAGGGCAGGGCGGGATGGTCGGCGCAGCCGTCCACCGCGAGCACCCGCCAGCCGCCGGCGGCCAGCGCCGCCACGGTGGCGGCGCCGATCCCCCGCGCCGCGCCCGTCACCACGGCCACCCGCGGCTCAGTCCCCGTCATGTCCCCGCCTCCGCGTCCCAGGCTGTCACCATGGCCAGCAGGCCGGCCAGCATCCGGTCCACCAGGGCGGCGCCCTCGGCGGCCGAGGCGCCGGCCGGGTCGCCGAGCACCCCGTTGGGGCTGACGGCCCGCACCCCGGAGCGCCGCAGCGCCGGCATCAGCTCGGCGAGCGGCGCGGCGTTGCCGGCCTCGGCCAGGCCCGGGCGGACCCGGCCCGGCGCCAGCGCCAGCTCGATCGAGGTCTC
Source organism: Gemmatimonadota bacterium (assembly GCA_050257395.1). Taxonomy (GTDB): domain Bacteria; phylum Actinomycetota; class Actinomycetes; order Streptosporangiales; family Streptosporangiaceae; genus JAIRTY01. The sequence continues at coordinate 40,291 of JBLMWU010000257.1, forward strand.
GGCGCGGCCGGCGTGCGCGTCCCCCTCCCAGGCTGGCCGCCACACCCGCACGTCCCGCGACTCCGCCCGCAGCCGCCGCTCGGCCCGGGCCACCGCCTCGGCGTTGCCGCCGTGCGTGGACACCAGCAGCACCCGGCCGAACGTCACCGTGGCCGACCGGCCCAGCTCCACCAGCAGCAGCTCCAGCGCCTGCGTGCCGATCGACAGGGTCCCGGCGAAGTCCTGGTGCTCGCCGCTGGCGCCGTAGGCCACCGGCGGGCCGGCCAGCACCCCCGGGTGGGCGGCTGCCAGCCGGGCGCACAGCGCCACCGCCAGGTCGGTGTCGGTGGACAGCGGCAGGTGCGGGCCGTGCTGCTCGGTCGAGCCCACCGGGACCGCCAGCAGCGCCCCGGCCGCGGCCCGCCCGGCCACGTCCGGGGAGGTGAGCGCGGCCAGGTCGGTCACGCGCCGGCCAGCGGCGGCGCCGCGGGGCTGCCCGGCCCGGCGCCCGGCCAGTCCGCCCCGGCCAGCGGGTGCTCGTCGCAGGCCCGGTCCGGCGGCCGGCGGCTGATGGTGACCGGGATCCGCCGGCGGTGGGAGTGGTCGGCCGACGGGGCCGGGGCGGCCGCCGGGTCGGCGGCCGCGAGCGCGGGCTCGCCGTGGCCCTTCACGCACTCGGGGTCGGGGCCGTCCAGCGGCAGGCCGGTGAAGAACTTGGCGGCCATGCACCCGCCCCGGCAGGCGTCGTAGGCGCCGCAGGAGGCGCACGCGCCCCCCGACTGCGGCTGTCGCAAGCTGGTGAACAGGTCCGACTCCTGCCAGACCCGGGTGAAACCGCCCGGCTGGCGCACGTTGCCGGCCAGGAAGTTCTCATGAATCGTGAACGGGCAGGCGTACACGTCGCCGACCGGGTCGATCAGGCACACCACCCGGCCCGCGCCGCACATGCCGAGCCCTGGCAGGGCCTCGCCGTAGGCGGCCAGGTGGAAGAAGGAGTCGCCGGTGAGCACCTGCTCCCCCTTGGCCAGCAGCCACTGGTACAGCTCCCGCTGCTGCTCCGCGGTGGGGTGCAGCTCCCGCCACACGGCGGCGCCGCGGCCCGACGGCCGCAGCCGGGTGATCCGGAGCTGGGCGCCGTACCGGTCGGCGATGGCCTTGAAGTCGTCCAGCTGGCCCGCGTTCTGCCGGGTGATCACCACCGAGATCTTGAAATCGGCGAAGCCGGCGCCGGCCAGGTTGCGGATGGCGCGCATGGCGGTGTCATACGAGCCGGCGCCCCTGACCGGGTCGTTGACCTCGGCGGTCGCCCCGTCCAGGGAGACCTGCACGTCCACGTAGTCGGTGCCGGCCAGCCGCCGGGCCACCTCTGGGGTGATCTTCACGCCGTTGGTGGAGAACTTGACCCCTACCCCGTTGCCGACCGCGTAGTCGGTCAGCTCCCAGAAGTCGGGCCGCACGGTCGGCTCGCCGCCGCCGATGTTGACGTAGAAGACCTGCATCCGGGCCAGCTCGTCGATGACCGCGCGGCACTCGGCGGTGGACAGCTCCCGCGGGTCCCGGCGGCCCGAGCTGGACAGGCAGTGCGTGCAGGACAGGTTGCAGGCGTAGGTCAGCTCCCAGGTGAGGCAGATGGGCGCGGCCAGGCCCCGCTCGAACCGGTCCACCAGCGGCATCGCAGCAGTTGGTGTGCTCATATCCGTCCTGTCGCCGTCGCTGCCGGGGCGGCGGTTGCCGGCTCCCTCTTGCCCCGGAAGGTACCGGGATATTAACGTCACGCTGTGCCATAATCAAGGGCCCCGGCGGCTCGCCGACCGGCACAGGGAGGCCACATGGCCAGCACGAAAGAGTGGTTCGAGACGGTCGCCGAGGCCCGCCGCCGGGCGAAGCGCCGCCTCCCGAAGTCGGTGTACCTCGCCCTGGAAGCGGGCAGCGAACGCGGCCTCACCCTGGCCGACAACGTGGCCGCCTTCGGCGAGCTGGGCATCGGGCCGCCCCGGGCGGCCGGCCGGCCCGCCACCCGCAGCCAGCACACGTCCGTGCTGGGCGTGGACATCTCGCTGCCGGTGATCGTCTCCCCCACCGGCGTGCAGGCGGTCCACCCGGAGGGCGAGGTCGCGGTGGCGCGCGGCGCGGCCGAGGCCGGCACCGCGATCGGCCTGAGCACGTTCGCCAGCGTGCCGGTCGAGGACGTGGTGGCGGCCAACCCGAAGACGTTCGTCCAGCTGTTCTGGATCGGCGACCGGGACGCCATCATGGCCCGGGTGGACCGGGCGAAGGAGGCGCACGCCAAAGCGCTGATTGTCACCCTGGACTGGTCGTTCGCCACCGCCCGGGACTGGGACAGCCCGGCCATCCCGGAACGGATGGACCTGCGGGCGATCATGCGCTTCGCCCCCGAGGGGATCCGCCGTCCCCGGTACGTGCTGAGCTGGCTGCGGCACGGCGGGCTGCCCGCCCTCACCATCCCGAACATGGTCGGCCGGGGCGCCACCCCGCCGACCTTCTTTGGCGTCTACGGCCAGTGGATGCAGACCCCGCCGCCGTCGTGGGCGGACCTGGCCTGGCTGCGCGAGCAGTGGGACGGCCCGTTCATGGTCAAGGGCATCATGCGGCCTGAGGACGCGCGCCGGGCGGTCGACATCGGCGCCACCGCCATCTCCGTGTCCAACCACGGCGGCAACGACCTGGACAGCACGCCGGCCTCCATCCGCGCCCTGCCGGGGGTGGTGGACGCGGTCGGCGGCCAGGTGGAGGTGCTGCTGGACGGCGGGATCCGGCGGGGCAGCGACGTGGTCAAGGCGCTGGCGCTGGGCGCCCGGGCGGTCCTGATCGGCCGCGCCTACCTGTGGGGCCTGGCGGCCAGCGGCTCGGCCGGGGTGAAGAACGTGTTCGAGGTGCTGCGCGGCGGCATCGACTCGGCCCTGCTCGGCCTCGGGCACGAATCCATCCACGACCTGTCCCGCGAAGACGTGCTCATCCCGGCCGACTTCACCCGGGGCCTGGGCAAGTAGCCCGGGTACGGTTGGTGGCGTGACCGCCGCCGCGCCCGCTGCCGCACAGCCGGCTGACGCAGCCGGCCGCCGCGGGCGCCCGCGCGGGACCAGCCGCCGCCAGCTCGAGCTGATCGCGCTGCGGCTGTTCGCCGAGCAGGGCTTCGACGAGACCCCGATCGAGCAGATCGCCGCCGAGGCCGGGGTGAGCAGGCGGACCTTCTTCCGGTACTACCGGTCCAAGGCCGACGTGCTGTGGGGCGACTTCGACGCCGAGGTCACGCACATCGCCACGGCGCTGGCTGCGGTGCCGGCACCGGTGCCGATGATGGCGGCCATCCGGCAGGCGGTGGTGGCCGCCAACCACTACCGGGCCGAGGACGTCCCCGAATTGCGCACCCGGATGAACCTGATCGCGTCGGTGCCCGCGCTGCAGTCCAGCGCGGCCATGCGCTACGACGCGTGGGAGCGGGCGATCAGCGACTTCGCGGCCGCGCGGCTCGGCCAGCCCGCGGACTCGCTGTACCCGCTGGCCGTCGGCCGGGCCACGCTGGCGGCCTGCCGGGCCGCCTACGACCGCTGGGTCGCCCGCGCCGACGCCGACCTGACCGTTTACCTGAACGCGGCGATCGCTGCGCTGGCTGAGGGCTTCCGCCCCGGCGTCCTCGGCAGCGAGGGCGATGTGCAGCCGGCGGGACGCTGACCCAGCCGCGCCTGGGAATTGAGCCGAGGCGGCTGCGCGGTGGGGTGGGG
>JBLMWU010000258.1:0-9827 GCA_050257395.1 Gemmatimonadota bacterium
TGCGCCGCCCCCGCGGCCTGCGCCGCCCCCGACGCCGTCACCCGCGCTGGCCGGTGCCCGGCGCTTCGACGGCTGGACCCGGGCGTCTTCTCCGGACTGCTTCTCGTAGTGCGGCGGCCAGGGGGCATCGGGGAGGCCCGCCGCCTCGTCGCGGACCGCCTGCTCAAGCAGGGCGTCGAGGGAGCCCACCGCCTCGTTCATCCCCTCCCACGGATCGCCGGACGCGGCGAAGCGGGCGGGCACGGTGTCGATGGTGAATGCCGCGGGATCGCAGCCCGGTACTTCGTCCCAGGTCAGCGGGGTGGAAACGCGGGCGTCCGGCAGCGGGCGGACCGAGTAGGCCGAGGCGACCGTGCGGTCCTTGGCGTTCTGGTTGTAGTCGACGAAGACCCCGTGCCGTTCCTCCTTCCACCACTTGGCGGTGGCCAGGTCCGGCGCGCGGCGCTCGACCTCCCGGGCGAGCGCCACCGCGGCGCGGCGGACCTGGGTGAAGTCCCAGCGGGGCTGGATCCGGGCGTAGATGTGGAAGCCGCGTGACCCCGACGTCTTGGGCCAGCCGGCCAGCCCGAAGTCCGCGAGCACGTCCCTGGCGACCATCGCGACCTCGACGATCTGCGCCCACTCCACCCCGGGTACCGGGTCGAGGTCCACCCGCAGCTCGTCCGGGTGGTCGATGTCGCTGGCCCGGACCGGGTGCGGGTTCAGGTCGATGCAGCCCAGGTTGACCACCCAGGCCAGCCCGGCGGCGTCGCGGAGCACGAGCTCGTCGGCGACCCGGCCGGACGGGAAGCTCAGCCGCACCACCTCGGTCCACTCCGGCCGGGACTCCGGCGCCCGCTTCTGGAAGAACGCCTCGCCGTCGGCCCCGTTCACGAACCGCTTGAGGACCATGGGCCGCCCGCCCGCCCCGCGCAGCGCCCCGTCCGCCACGCTCAGGTAGTAGCGGATCAGGTCCAGCTTGGTGTGCCCGGCGGCCGGGAAATAGACCTTGCCCGGGTTGGACACCGCCACCTCGCGCCCCGCCACCTCGAGGATCTCCTTGCGCCCCGCCATGAGGGCCAGATTAACTCCTCATCTCGTCGATGATCGAGACGACGTCGGCCAGGGTGGAGCGCAGGACCCGCAGCCGGGACAGCGAGACGAGCCGGTCGGCCAGCGGCACGGTCCGGTCGATCAGCCGGTAGGTCCTGGCGCAGCCGGGTGAGGTGTCGTGGACCCAGTACATGACGATGCCCAGCGAGTACAGCCACAGCAGCTCCGGCAGCTGCGCGCGCAGCTCGCGGTCGATGCGGGTGGCGGAGCCCTCCACCACCTCCCGGTACAGGCCGATGGCGGCGTTGCGGGCCGGGCTGGACTCCTTGCTGAACGGGCTGAGCGGGTTGCTGGGCTCGGCCGCGTGCTTGAAGAACTTGGCGGCGAAGGGGTGGTAGGGCGCCATCACGTCGATGAGCGCGCGCAGCGTGCCCTGCACCCGCGGCGCGAACTCGGTCTCGGCGGCGAGCACCGCCCGGCAGGCGGCCGCGTGCTCGGCGTGGCTGCGGGCGTAGAACTCCTGGATCAGCTCTTCCTTGGAGCTGAAGTAATAGTAGGCGCTGCCGGTGGACACCCCGGCTTCGCGGGCGATGGCCCGCATGGTGGTGGCGTCGTAGCCGGTGTCGCGGAACAGGCGCAGGGCGGCTTCGACGATGGCCGCCCTGGTCTGCTCCGCCCGGCGGGTGAGTTCGCCGCCGGGCGGGGCGTCCCGGGCCGGGCCGGGCTCATCCAGGTGGGGGTGCGGCTCTGCCACACGCATCAATGTAGGACCTGCCGGGGCCCCGTGCCGGCAGGCTGGTAGGGGCCGGGCCGCTGGCGGCGCCGGAAGCGGGTGAAGAACAGCATGTTGAGCAGGTGCAGCCCGCCCAGCACCAGCAGCTCCTCACCGATCTTGACCGACAGGACGCCGACGGCCTGGCGCAGCCCGGAGATCTCGCCGGTGGCGCGCAGCGTGAGCGTGATGAAGCCGAAGCTGAGCAGGTAGAACGCGACCACCAGCAGCCGGTTGACCGCCTCGGCCAGGCTCTGGTCTCCGCTGAAAACGCTGGTCAGGAACACCCGGCCGGAGCGGGACAGGGCGGTGCCGACCGCGAGGGCGAGCGCGGCGCTGATGAGCAGGTAGGCGGCGTAGGTCAGGGCGATGGCCATCGGGGGAGTCCTCTCGCCGGAAGCTGAACACGTTCAAAAACTGAACACGTTCAATCTGCCTCCGCGGGCTGCCGCCTGTCCACCCGGCGGCGGGAAACTGAACACGTTCAACAAAAGGGTGGCCTTCCGGATAGGTGGCCCGGGCGCCGGCCAGCGCGAGGGCGACTGCGATGATAACAGCAAGAGGCAGGGCTCGGCGGTCAGGGCTGGGCGGGGCAGGGCAGGCAGAGTTGAGCCGCCAGCGCGAGAGCGGCGCCGTGATAACAGCAAGAGGCAGGGCTGGGCGGGCAGGCGGGGCTGCGCGGCGAGCCTGCGGCAGCGGGGGAGGGTCGGGGTCCGGGTCTGCGGCCGGGCCGCGGATCACTGAGCGGGCGGGCCGGGCCGGGCAGGAGGTTCCAGGCCGCTCAGGATAACCGTGACCAGTCGGCGGACCGCGGCCTCGTCCGGCAGGCCGCTGGCGGCGGCCACCGCGTGCAGGCAGTACGCCGCCAGCTCCGCTGGCGCGACGTCGCTGCGGACCGCCCCGGCCTGCGCGGCGTCGGAGATGAGGCCGCGGATCAGGGCGGCCAGCCGCTGGTGGGCCTGCTGGACGTGCCCGCCCTGGTGCAGCAGCGCCGCCAGCTGGGTGCCGTGCGGCCGGGCGTGCGTCAGCAGCGCGTACGCGCCGAGCACCGCGGCCAGCCGCTGCGCCGGATCCCCGGCGTGGTCGCGGACCGCGATGAGCTCGGCGAGGTGGCCGCCGACCTGGCGCTCGTGCCAGGCGACCAGGATGGTGTCCACGTCGGGGAAGTACTTGTACAGGGTCGCCCGCCCGATCCCGGCCCGCTCGGCGATCTGCGACATGGTCACCGACGCCAGCCCGTGCTCGGTGACCAGCGCCGCCGTGGCGTCCAGCGTCGCCTCGCGCACCGCCCGGCGGTGGTCTTCGACCGTCTCGGTCCACAGCTTCGGCACCCGCTCATTCTATACAGATTGACACTCCAAGAACAGACTGTATTGTTCGATACAAGCTGTATTGATAAACCGCCGTCACCGGGACGGCCCGGATTACCCGTGAACGGAAGGACCACGGCATGACCGGCTCACCTGCTGAGCACCCCCTCAGCGCTGTTCCCCCGGGCGGGTTCGACGCCCTCTACAGCGGCCAGCCGCCCTGGGACATCGGCCGCCCGCAGGCCGCGTTCGCCGAGCTCGCGGAGGCGGGCCTGATCGAGGGCCCGGTGCTGGACGCGGGCTGCGGCACCGGCGAGCACACGCTCATGTGCGCGGCCCGCGGCCTGGCCGCCACCGGGGTGGACCTCGCCCCCACCGCGCTGCGGGCCGCGGAGGACAAGGCCCGCGAGCGCGGCCTGGCCGCCCGGTTCCGCCGCCAGGACGCCCGGGACCTGGCCGGCCTGGGGGAGACCTTCGCCACCGTGCTGGACTGCGGGCTGTTCCACGTGTTCGGCGGGGACGACCGGGCCGCGTACGTGGCCAGCCTGCACTCCGTGCTGCGGCCGGGCGGGCGCTACTTCATGCTGTGCTTCAGCGACTGCCAGCCCGGTACCATGGGCCCGCACCGGCTGACCGAGGCAGAGCTGCGGGCGGCCTTCGCCGGCGGCTGGCGGATCGACTCGCTCGAGCCCGCCACCATCGAAATCACCATGGACCCGGCCGGCGTCCGCGCCTGGCTGCTGGCCGCCGCCCGGCTGTGAGCGGCGCCATGCTGTCCGCCGAGGCCGAGATCGGCACCGCGCAGCCGGAGCGGTACGTCAGCCAGTTCGCCAAGCACGCCCGGCAGGCCCACCGGCTGCACCGCGGGCCGGGCGGCCACGGCGGGGACGGGCCGTCCCGGCCGGAGGTGCGCGAGGTGAGCGTGACCGGCGCCGCCTGCACCGTCAGCTTCGGCACCGGCCGGTGCACCCTGGCCGCCGCCGGCCAGGCCCTGCGGCTGCGCGCCGAGGCCGCCAGCGAGCAGGACCTGGCGGTGATCCAGGGACTGGTCGCCCGGGACATCGAGCGGTTCGGCCACCGGGAGGGCCTGCGGGTGCGCTGGCACCCTGCCTGACCGCCTGTGCCACCACGGCGGTGCCTGTTCCGCAAAAAACCGGGCCGCCGCCCGTCGGAGCCCGCAGCCGGGAAACGACGATAGAGGTATGAGCGGGCACGCGGCGGCACCGGGCAGCCAGCCCGGGCGCTTGCTCGCGCTGTACGACGCCACCCTGCCGCAGGTGTACGGGTACCTGCTGTCGCGGTGCGGCCAGCGGGCCACGGCCGAGGACCTCACCGCTGAGACCTTCCTGGCCGCCGCGGACGCGCTGCGCGCGGACGCCGCCGCCCCGGTGAGCGCCGCCTGGCTGATGGGGGTGGCCCGGCACAAGCTCGCCGACCACTGGCGCGGCCAGGCGCGGGCGCAGCGGGCCCTGCGGGCGGTGGCCGGCGAGGGCGGGCACGAGCCGCCGGACGACCCCTGGGACGAGCGGCTGGACGCGCTGCGGGCCCGCGGCGTGCTGGCGGGCCTGGCACCGCAGCACCGGGCGGCGCTGACCCTGCGGTACATGGACGACCTGCCGGTGCCCCAGGTCGCGGACCTGCTCGGCCGCACCGTGCACGCCACCGAGGCGCTGCTGGTGCGGGCCCGCGCGGCGTTCCGGGCCGCCTACCAGCAAGCCGGAGGGGAGGACGGCGATGACTGACCCGCTGCACGTGCTCCGGGCACCGGTCACCCCGGCCGACCCGGACCCGGCGTTCGCCGCCCGGCTGCGGGCGCGCCTGGAGCGGGCCTCCGGCCTGCCGGAAGGAGTGGAGATGTCAGGGACGGCCACCGCCATCACCGGGCCGCGGGCAGCCCGCGGCCAGGCCGGGGAACCCCCGGCGGACCACGGCGCCGCGATCCCGTACCTGGCGGTGCGGGATGCCCGCCGGGCCATCGGCTGGTACACCCGGGTGCTCGGCGGCCGGCTGCGCGGCGAGCCGGTCACCGGCCCCGGCGGCCGGATCGGGCACGCGGAGATCGAGCTCGGGACGGGGGTGATCTACCTGGCGGACGAGCACCCGGCGATCCGGTTCGTGGCGCCGGATCCCGTCGGCACCCCGGTCAGCCTGGTGCTGACCGTGCCGGACCTGGACGCGGCGGTGACGGCGGCGACCAGCGAGGGCGCCTCGCTGGACCGGGGCCCCTACGAGGGATACGGGTACCGGAACGCCACGGTGAGCGATCCGTTCGGGCACCGCTGGCTGCTCCAGGAGCCGCTGCCAGCGGCACCCCGGCCGGGCGACGTCGGGTACGCGTCGCTGTGGCTGCCGGACGCCGAGCAGGGCGCGGCGTTCTACGCGGACGTGCTCGGCTGGGAGTACGCGCCCGGCCACGACCCCCGCGGCCGCCAGGTGCCGCACGCGGCGCCGCCGCAGGGGCTGTGGGGCGGCCAGGCCCGCACCACCCTGTTCTGCTCCTACGTGGTGGCGGACGCCGCCGCGGCGGCCGCCCGGGTGCGGGCGGCGGGCGGCCGGGCCGGGGAGCCCGTCCGCCAGCCCTACGGGCTGAGCGTCGACTGCGAGGACGACCAGGGCCTGCGGTTCGCGGTGCACCAGCCCCCGCGGCCCGCCGGGCCGGGCACGGCCCGCCCGGCCGCCACCCGCGACGGTGACCTCGGGTACATCACGCTGGAGGTGCCCGACGGGGCCCGGGCCCGCGACTTCTACGCCGCGGTGCTGGGCTGGCGGATCGAGCCGGGCCGGGTCGCTGACGGCTGGCAGGTGACCGGCACGGCGCCGCTGATCGGCATCAGCGGCGGGCACGCCGGACCCGCCGGGGTGCCGCTGTGGCGGGTGAGCGACGTCGCCGCCGCCGCCCAGCGGGTCCGGGCGGCCGGCGGGACCGCGGGCGATCCGCAGCCGCAGCCCTACGGGGTGGTCGCCGAGTGCGCGGACGACCAGGGCACCAGGTTCCAGCTGTGCCAGTTCCCGCGGTGACGGGGCTGGCCGGGCTCAGCTGTCCTGGGCCACGGCCTGGTTGTAGAGCGCGCGGATGTTGCCGCCGAAGTAGGGCGAGTAGGAGATCCAGGACTTGATGCCGCCCTGCTGGTAGCCACCGATCACGCCGTACACCCTGGCCTTGCTGAGGATCCAGGGGCCGCCGCTGGTGCCGTCCGGGTAGCCGCCGCAGGCGAACTTCAGCTGCTGCTTCCTGCGGAACCAGGTGGCCTTCGTGGTGCACTCCACCGGCTGGCTGGCGCCGTCGGGGTAGCCGATGACCCTGGTGCTGGCCGGGGAGTGGCCGGTGGCCAGGGTGAGCGCCCCGGTCTGCGCCTGCACGTCGGCCCCGACTTGCAGGATGGCCACGTCGTCGTTGATGCTGCGGCGCGCCGCCCAGGCCTGGTCGGTGAAGACAGCGGTCACCGGGTACACGCCGTATGGGGAGGTCCCGTTGGCGTAGCCGGGCGCGAACGCGACATCGGCCGGCGGGCGGCCGGCCATGCAGTGGGCCGAGGTGATCACCAGGTTGCCCTGCGGGCTGTCCACTACCGACGCGGTGCAGAAGTGGGAGCCCGGGACGCCCGCGGTGTCCTGGACGAGCGCGCCCACGTAGGGCAGGCCAGCGAAGGGCTTGCCCTGCGGGATGCTGGCCGCGGCCCCGGGGATGGCGGCCGCCAGGGCCACGGCGCCGGTGAGGACGGCGGCCGCACGCACGATTGAAGGCATCGGTGATCTCCGGCATCTGCCTGGGACGCTCCGGGGGCGACGGCGGGCTGCCCTGATATGCGGCCACCGTCCCGGTCATGCTAGAGGGCCGGCCCGGCCGCGGGAATGGCAGTGCCGCCGGGCCGCGGGCCGCGCGCCGCCGGGTCAGTGGTCGTCGGCCACCGCCCGCCGGTAGAGCGTGCGGACACTCCTGCCGAAAGCGGGTGAGTAGGAGATCCAGGGCTTGCGGCCGCCCTGCTGGTAGCCGCCGATCACCCCGTAGACCCGGCCCCTGCCGAGGATCCAGGGGCCGCCGCTGGTGCCGTCCGGGTAGCCGCCGCAGGCGAACCTCATCTGCCGCCCCGTGCGGAACCAGGTGGCCCTGCTGGTGCACTCCACCGGGCGGCCGCGGCCGTCCGGGTAGCCGATGACCCTGGTGGTGGCGGGCGGATGGCCGGTGGCCAGGCTGAGCGCCCCGGTCTGCCGCTGGATGCCCGTCCGGAGCCGCAGGACCGCCACGTCGTCGTCGATGCTGCGGCGCGCCGCCCAGGCGTGGTCGGTGTAGACGCGGGCCACTGGGTCCAGCCCGTGCGGGAACGTCCCGTCGTGATACCCGGCCGCGAACGCGACGCCGGCGGGTGCCCGGCCGGCCATGCAGTGCGCCGAGGTGACCACCAGGTTGCCCGCGGGGCTGCGCAGCACCGCCGCGGTGCAGAAGTGCGCCTGCGGCTGGCCGCCGTCTGCGCGGAAGAGCGCGCCCACGTAGGGCAGCCCGCCGAACGGGCGGCCGTGCCGGGCGGTGGCAGCGGCACCCGGCAGCCCGGCCGCCGTCATGACCAGGGAGGCGGTGAAGAGAACAGCGGCACGCACGCGTGCAGGCATCGGTGGCCTCCGCTCGCTGGCGGTCGTCCCGGGACGCGCCGACGCCCCGGGCTTCCTGCGCTGCAAGCCACCGCTGCGATCATGGTAGCCCGTCCCGGTTCGCGCTGATCGTCCGGTGCCCCGCCGCCTGTTCCGTGCGCGGCCGTGGCGGTTTGCGCCCGCAGCCGACGGGAGGAGTGGAGATGGCGGGGACCACCACAGCGATGAGGCAGCCGTGGGCCGGCCGGAGCCGCACCTGGCCGCCGGGCTCAGGGAACCAGCCCGGCTGCGCCTACTTCAGCAGGACGTGGAACTGCCCGCCTGAGTAGCTCGTGCCCGTGCCCAGGTTGTCGATCGTGGCTTCGTCCACCGGGCTCTTGACGCCATTCAGCGTCATCTTCAGCTTGTGCCAGGTGAACGGGCCGTAGAACCCGCTGAGGTGGCCGGTGGACGTCTCGATCACGCAGTCGCTCATGTTCACCACCGTCACCGGGCTCGCCGGGTGCTTGTAGTACGGGTTGGTGCCGCCGCCGCAGGCGGTCCACGGGCTGCAGCCGAACTCGGCGCCCAGCCGGACCTGCGTCATGTAGGCAGTTCCGGCCTTGGTCCAGGCGTAGCTCAGGGTGGACGACGCGGTCTTGTCCCTCAGGGTGAAGTGCACGGTCCCGGTCGACCTGGCGAACAGGTTGGTGAGCTCCAGCGCGTGCCCGGCCGGGAAGGTGTCCGTGTTCCACGCGGACGGGGTGTTCGGGCAGGGCCTGGTGGTGGACCAGGTGGCGCAGATCCGCTTCCTGGTCTGGGTGTTGTAGACGACCGCCTCCGCGTGGTACGTCGTGGAACTCGTGCTCGCGTACACCCCGAGCACGGTGAGCCGGGTGGAGGACCACAGCTCGGACACGAACTCGACCCGCTTAATGTAGGGCGCGAATGCTGTCGGGTCCGGCAGGGTGAAGTCGTCTCTGCCGTACCGGAAGTTGGTCCCGGTGGCGGTGTAGCCCGCCTCGACCGGGCTGTACATGTTCGGCCCATGAGTCGTGGCGCTGGCGGGGATCGCGAGCAGCGCGGTGGTCACCGTGGCGGCGGGCACCGCCGCCAAGCTCATCAGGGCACGCCTTAGTGCCTTGTGCATGGAGGTCTCCGTGAAGTCCGGTCGCCGGGACGCTTGCGGGCGGGGCAGTGCACATTGTCCAGGTTTGCTGGGCTCTGCGGGTGCATTTAGCCGAGAATCCCGATCATCGGCGCGCCGGTCACCGCAGCTGTCCTGGAAGGCCGCCGGCCGGGCAGGATGGGGACGTGAAGGTGGTGGCGCTCGCCGATACGCACGCGCCGCGGCGGTGGCAGGAGTGCCCGCCGCGGGTGGCGCAGTACCTGCGGGGAGCGGACCTGATCCTGCACGCTGGGGACGTGTGCACCGCCGCCGTGCTGGACGAGCTCGCCGGCTACGCGCCGGTGCGGGCGGTGCGGGGCAACAACGACGGCCCGGAGGTCGCCGCCTGGGGAGCCCTAGGCACGCTGGAACTCGGCATCGACGGGCTGGCAGTGGCGATGGTGCACGACGCGGGCCCGGCGGCCGGACGGCCTGCCCGGCTGCGCCGCCTGTTCCCCGCGGCGGGTCTGGTGGTGTTCGGGCACTCGCACATCCCGCTGGACCACTTCGAGGCCGGGCAGCGCATTTTCAACCCCGGGTCGCCCACGGACCGGCGCCGCCAGCCGCACGGCACGATCGGCCTGCTCGACATCGATGGCGGCCGCCTGCTGGCGGCCGCCATCATCCCGGTCACCTGACCCAGCCTGACGCGCTGGCGGGCGGCCGCCCGCCAGGCCGTCAGACGCCGGGAGCGGTGGTCGCCACCAGCGCCTGCCGGTGGGCGTTCTTGTTGACGTAACTGCCGACCGCCACGCAGTCGAACTGGTCCCACGCAGCTGGTGCTGGACTGGCACCAGGCGCCGGTGGCATCGGCCATCGGCTTGGTGGCAGCGCCGCTGGGCACCTTGACCTGCATGGCCTGCCCCCAGGTGCCCGCCGCGCCGCTCACCGCCATGGGATAGCCGCCGCTGGTGGAGCTTTTCAGATAAGAGCCACGGGCCGGGTGCAGGTGCTGGTGGTACGTGCCTGGCGGCCGGGC
>JBLMWU010000259.1:0-11759 GCA_050257395.1 Gemmatimonadota bacterium
TGCTTGACCGTGTCCACGCCGAGGTCGGCTTCCAGGTCCAGATCCAGGTCCAGCAGCTCGCGCGGGTACCCGGTCAGGCCGGCCACGACTTCCAGCACCATCGCCTCGACCGGCTCCTGCCCGGCAGCCGGCACCGGTCCGGCGGCGGGGGCCAACGGGGCGGATGCTGGCTCCCCGGCCGCCGGACCGGCTGCTGCCATGGCGGGCCCAGCCTGGGTGGCCACCGGCGCGGCTGGCTCCACTGGCGCGGCTGGCTCTGCCGGGGCGGCTGGCTCTGCCGGGGCGGCGGGCCAGGCGGTGGGCACCGGCGGTGGTCCGCCTGCCGTCGCGGCAGGCACGGGCTGGGCCGGCACCTGCGCGGCCGCCGCGGCTGCGGTCACCACCGGCTCCGCGGGTGCGGCCGGGGCCACCGCGGGTGCGGCCGGCTCCCCGGCCGTTGCGGCTGGCATGGCCGGGGCCGTCACGGGCACAGCCGGTGCGGTCGGCCCGGCGGGCACCTGGCCGGGCTCGTCGACGACCCGCAGCCGCCGCTGGACCACTTCCAGCCTTGTGTCATCGCGTCCGCTGACCCGGGCCAGCCAGGACCGCCACCGGTTCTGGTCACTGATCCGGTAGCTGTAGCCGAGCTCGCTGGGCGCGTGGTGCCGGCCGTCCGGCGGTGCCACCCAGCGCAGCAGCGCCATGGCGATCTGCGAGCCGAACCCCGCGGCCAGCCGGAGCGCGTAGCTGACTGGGTAGGAGCCGCCCCGGGACAGGTTCAGCACCCCCAGTTCCGGGTCCGGCTCCCGGAAGTTCGGCACCGGCGGCACGATCCCCGTCTCCAGCGTCTTGACCGCCACCACCTCTTCGACGCCCGCGCCCATGGCGTGGCCCGTGAAGCCCTTCGTGTTGGCGATCACGATCGAGTCCGCGTCCGCGCCGAACACCCGGCGCAGCGCGCTGATCTCCGCCGAGGCACTCCCGCCGCGGGCCGGGGTGTAGGTCTCGTGGGACACGAACACGGTCTGGCCCGCGATGTCGTGGCGGCGCACCCCGCGCTGCTCGGCCTGGCGGATGAGCTGCTCCATCACCTGGCCGATGTGCTCCACGTCGAGCCGGGTGCCGTGGAACGCGCTGTTGGCGGTGACCGCGGCCAGCATCTCGCAGATCGGCGCGATGCCCCGCTCGCGTGCCGCCTCCGCGGCCTCCACCACCAGCGCGGCGGCACCGGAACCGATGATCATGCCGTGCCGGCGCCGGTCGAACGGCAGCGCGGCTTCCTCCACCACGTCGTCGGTGGCGGCGGCGCCGCTGGCCAGGAAGCCGGAACCGGTCCACGGCAGCAGCGTGTCGGAGGCGGCGTCATCCGCGGACACGATGACCACGCGGCGGCAGCGCCCGGCCCGGATCCAGTCCTCGGCGATCGACAGCGCCTGCGCGGTGCTCGCGCAGGCCGCGTTGACCTGCGTGTTCGGGCCACGGGCGCCGATCAGCTCGGCGAACTGCGAATGCCCCATGGCCAGCGCCCGGAACAGGAAACGGCGGTCGAAGGTGAACGGCTCGGTCTCCAGCAGATGCCGCAGCTCGGCGATGCGCCGGTCCAGCTCGGCGGCCGCCGGGGTGCCCGCGTCCATCCGCGTGCGCACCTCCGCCAGCACCGCCAGCTCGTGCCGGCGCGAACGGTCCTCGTGGTAGGCGTTCAGGTCGTTCGCGAACGACTCGTAGCCCGGGAACGCCGACGCGAAGATCACACCGGTGTCGTCGCGCAGCTCATCGGGCAGGCCCCAGCGGTCGGGCAGCCGGGTGCCGACCGTGGTGGTGCGGTAGTGCCGCACCAGCGGGATGCCCGCGTCGCGCAGCGCGTCCAGCCCAGCGCCGATCGCCAGCCGGGTGCAGGCGTCGAGCGCGGCGTCCCGGTCCGGGTCCACGCCGAACTCCGCCACAACGTCGAATGAGCCGTACCGGCCGGCCAGCTTGATGACGTCGCCCTCGCTCTGGATGGTCTCGAAGACCGGGTCGCCGCTGCCGCTCTTGACCAGGCGGGTGATGTGCTTGTCCACGATCTCCCGGCGGGCCTGCCGCGGGATCAGGTCGATGAACTGCTGGCCGGCCAGGATGCGGGCGATGTTCGCGTCGTCGAACACCCGCAGGGTCCCGGGCAGGCCGAGCGCGGCGCCCGTGATGGCCACCGGCTCGGTAACGCCCGGCGCGGCTCCGTTTGCCGTTGGTTCCAGCCGCGCGGCCGGCCTGGCAGCCGCCTGGCTCGCGCCGGCGAGGATGCTGCGCCCGCGGTCGATGAGGTCCGCGACCAGGTGGCCGAGCTCTGCGTAACGGTCGTCGGACATGGCTGCTCCTGGCGTGGTCCGGGCGGGCGTGGATGGCGGGAGGACTGCCCCGGCGGGACCGGGACCGGCGGCGGTCAGCGGGCTGGCGGCGGCGGGCGCGGCGGCGGGGGATGCGCCGGCGGCCGGCGCCAGCAGGGTCACCGGCGGGCTCGCGGGCGCGGCTGCCGGGTAGCCCAGGCCGGCCGCGTACAGCCCGCACAGCGCGGCGTTGAACGACGGGATGTCCCCGTTCTTCGGATGGTTGGTGAAGAGCGTGAGCACGTCCTCGCCTGCCGGGCCGAGCACGTCCTCGGCGAACCCCTGCAGCGCCCGCTTGGGGCCGACCTCCACGAAGACCCGCGCGCCTGCGTCGTACAGCGTCCGCAGGCCCTTGACGAACTGCACCGGCGAGGCGACCTGGCGGCCGAGGATGTCCAGCATCTGCTCCGCCACGCCGGGGCCGCCGGACGGGTAGAACTCGCCGTCCACGTTGGCGACCAGCGGGATCACCGGCGGCCTCAGTTCCAGCCGGGCCAGCGTACGCCGCAGCGGCTCACTGACCGGGGCGACGATCGCGGTATGGAAGGCGTGGCTGACCGGGATGCGGGCGGCGGTATGCCCGGCCGTGGTGAGCGCCCGCACCGCCCGTTCGACCGCTTCGGTGGCGCCGCCGATCACCGCCTGATGGGTGCTGTTGATGTTGGCCGTGACCACGTAGCCGCCCGCCGACGCGATCACCCGCTCGATCTCCGCCAGCGGGGCCATCACCGCGGCCATGGCGCCGTTGTCAGCAATGGACAGGCTGGCCATTTCCCGGCCGCGGGCGCTGACAGCTTCCAGCGCGGCCCTGAACGACAGCGCGCCCGCCGCCACCAGCGCCCCGTACTCGCCCAGGCTGTGCCCCATGACCAGGTCGGGCTGGATGCCGTGGGCCGCCAGCAGCCGGGTGAGCGCGAGGTCGGCGGCCAGCACCGCGGGCTGGGTGATCTCGGTCTGCAGCAGCTGCTTTTCCAGCCGCTGCACCGCCGCGGGTTCGTTCTCGTCGATGAAGATGTAGCTGCTCAGCGGTCTGCCCAGCAGCGGTGTCATGACGGCGTCCGCCTCCGCGAACGCCTCCGCCACGATCGGCTCGGCGGCGCGCAGGTCCCGGAGCATGTTGACGTACTGCGAGCCCTGGCCGGTGTAGAGGAACGCGACCTTGGGGGCGGGGCCGCGCCCGATGAAGATCCCGCGGGCCCGCAGCGCCCGGCGCATCTCCGGGCTGCCGGTCAGAGCTTTGGCGGCCTGCTGCGCCTTGGCGGCCAGCTCGGCCGGCCCGGCGTAGTCGATGGCGGCCCGGACCGGGGCGGTGCGCAGCGCTGGGTCCGGCGCCCGGGGCGGCGGTGCCTCGCCCGCCGCGGCCCGCTCACCGATCCGGGTGAGCTGCGCGGCCACATCGGCTTCGGTGTCCCCGCCCACCACCAGCGCGCCCCGCAGGGGCGCCCGCGCAGGCGGTGCCGCCCCTTCCCGCACCCGGGCGGCCGGCCGCGGGGCGGCGTGGCCGGCCGCTGCCGGGCCGCTGGCCGGGGGTGACCCGCTGGCCGGGGCTGACCCGTTGCCGGCGGCTGACCCGTTGCCGGCGGCTGACCCGTTGCCGGCGGATGACTCGCTGCCCGCGGCCGGGTCCCGGCTGGCCGGAATGTCCGCAGCGGCGAACGCCCGCCGGTCATCGTCGCGGTAGCGGCCGGGGACGTACTCCTCGGCCACCGCGTGGAAGTTGGTGCCGCCGAAGCCGAACGCGCTCACGCCGCCACGCCGGATGCCGCCCGGCGGCTGCGGCCATTCGCGCAGCCCGGTGTTCACCCGGAACGGGGAGGCTGCCCAGTCCACGTTGGGATTCGGGTCGCGGAAGTTCAGGCTGGGGGGGAGCACCTTGTCGTGCAGCGCCATGACCATCTTGAACAGGCCCGCGGTGCCGGCCGCCGCCTTGAGATGGCCGATGTTCGACTTGACCGAGCCGAGGGCGATCGAACCGGCGGGCACCGCGTGCGGCCCGAACACCGACGTCAGGCTCTCCAGCTCGGCGGCGTCGCCGACCCGGGTGGAGGTGCCGTGCGCCTCGATGAGGGAGACGGTTGCCGGATCGGCGCCCGAGTTCTGCCAGGCCCGCGCGATGGCCAGGCGCTGGCCCACCGGGTTGGGGGCCGTGATGCCCTTGCCCTTGCCGTCGCTGGAGCCGGCGATGCCGAGCAGCACCGCGTAGATCCGGTCGCCGTCCCGCTCCGCGTCCGCCAGCCGCTTGAGCACGAACAGGGTGGCGCCCTCGCCCATGACGAAGCCGTCGGCGCCCGCGTCGAACGGCCGGGTCCCGGTGGCCGACAGCGCGCCGATCTTGCAGAACTTCACGAAGGCGGCCACGCCCATGTTGCGGTCCACCCCGCCGGTGACCACCGCGTCGTACTGCCGGTCCGCGAGCCCCTGGGCGGCGGCGGTGAGCGCGGCCAGCCCGGACGCGCACGCGGCATCCGTGGTGAACGAGGGTCCCCGGAAGTTGAACAGGGCGGCGATCCGGCTGGCGATGATGTTCGCCAGCTCACCGGGCATGCTGTCCTCGGTGATCTCCGGGAACTGGCGCAGGAACGACCGGGAGGTCTCGCTGATGATCTCGTCGCGGGCAGCCGCCGGCAGCGCGGCGAACGCCGCGGAGCGCGACAGCTCGCGGGTGAACTCCGGGAGCTGGATGCGCAGGTTCGAGGCGTAGTGCTTTTCGCCGCCGATGGCGTTGCCGATGATCACCGCGACCCGCTCCGGGTCCACCTGCCAGCCCGGCCAGCCCGCGTCGAGCAGCGCCTCCCGGGCGGCTGCGATCGACCACTTCTGGCCGTCGTCCATCTGGTCGCTGACCTTCGGCGGCAGCGGCAGCCGCCAGCCGATCGGGTCCCACCCGAACTCGCGGACCCACCCGCCGATCCGCGAATAGGTCTTGTCCGTTGCCAGCGGGTCCGGGTCGTAGTAGAGGTCCGGATCCCAGCGTTCCTTCGGGACATCGGTGATGCTGTAGCGGCCGCCGGTGATATTCGCCCAGAACGACGCCGCGGAGGGTGCCCCCGGCATGATGGCGCCGACCCCCACGACGGCGATCGGCTGGTGCTGGCGGGCGGTCCTCGGGTTGCCGGTCATGCGGGTCAGTCCTCGGTCGGGGACCCGGCGCCTGCCCTTCCGTAGAGGGCGTCGGCGACGCGGTCCATGTCGGATAGCAGCCCGGCCTGGGCGGCGCACACCGCGTCCAGGCGCAGGCCGGTGGTCAGTGCGGCGGCGGCGCTGCCGGCATCGCTCGCGTCCAGGGAGCCGGTCACCAGCCGCATCCCGTCGCAGGCGATCTTCTGCGCGGCGCTGCGGGCGAACACCCTGCTCATGGCGGCGAGGGTGGCGGCGCCGAAGCGATGGTCCGCCTTGTCCGGCAGCGCACCCTCCGCGGCTGCGGCGGCCCGGGCGGCGAACTGGGCGGCGCCTTCCGCCTCGGCGATCAGCTCGCCGAGCCGCAGCAGCACGTGCTGGTGGCGGGTGAGCCGCCCGGCGCGGCAGGCTTCCAGCACGCTGCCCAGCGCCTCGCTGGCCAGCGCCGCGGCGCCGGCCCCGGCGTCCGGGTGACGCGCGTGCAGCTCGCCGAGGCCGGCCGCGAGCTCGTGGTAGTGGCGGCCGCCCGACTTGAGGTGCTGCTGCCACCGGCCGCGGGCGATCGTCATCTCCATGATCTCGGAGGTGCCTTCGTAGATCGTGGTGATGCGGACGTCGCGCTTGATCTTCTCGACCAGGTACTCGCGGGTGTAGCCGTAGCCGCCGTGCGCCTGGATGGCGGCGTCGGCGGCCTGGTTCCCGGCCTCGGTGGCCAGGTACTTGGCGATGGCGCCCTCGGTGTTCAGCGCCCCGCCGGCGCCTTCACCGGCGTCGAACCGGCTGGCCACGTGCTCGATGTAGGCGCGGGCGGCCTCCAGCCGGACCGCGTGCGGGACGATCAGCTTGTGCGTGTAGCCCTGCTTGGCTGACAGCGGCGCGCCGGCCTGGATGCGGCTGGCCGAGTACGGGATGGCGCGGTCCAGCGCGGACCAGCCGCCGCCGAGGCCGAAGGCGGCCACCATCACCCGGGTGTAGCCGAACACCTGCTGGGCCTGGATCAGGCCCTGCCCCTCCACACCGCCGACCAGGTTCCCGGCGGGCACGAACGCGCCGTCCAGGAACAGCGCGGCGGTGTTGGACAGCCGGATGCCGTGCTTGTCCTCGGGCTTGTTCTGGGTGAAGCCCTCGGTGCCGCGGTCGAGCACGAACCAGGACGGGCCGCCCGGCGCGAGCGCGAGGATCGAGTACTTGTCGGCGATGCCGCCGTTGCTGATCCACTGCTTGCGCCCGGTCAGCCGGTAACCGGTGACCGCTCCGTCTTCGGTCACCGGTGTCGCGGTGGTCTTGAGCGCGGCCAGGTCGCTGCCCGCGTCCGGTTCCGTCGCGCCGTACGCGTACAGCACGCCCTTCTCGGCTATCTCGCTGAGCCACGCCTGCTTCTGCTCCGGGGTGGCGCCGACGAAGATGGGATCGCTGCCGAGGAAGGTGGCCAGCACGCTGGTGGCCACGCCGACATCCAGCCGGGCCATCGCCTCGCAGACCCGGTACACGTCGATCGTGCCGCCGCCCATGCCGCCGAACTCCTCGGGGATGAACAGCAGCTGGATCCCGAGCTGGTCGCTGCACATGCCCCGGACGACGTCCTGCGGGCACACGTCCTCGTGGTCGAGCTCGAGCTGACGGGCTTCCGGGATGGCATCCGAGACGTAGTCGCGGATCGCCTCCAGCATCATCTTGAGCGTCCCGGCGTCCAGTCCGGTGGTGGTGGCCGCGCCGGGGTTGGTGAGCAGAGTCATCGCGGCGTCCCCCTTTTCTCGACCGTTGGCCGGTGGGGGTCGCCGGGTTAAGGGACCTAGGTCCTGAGGCGGCGGGTGCTCTGGCCTGCATGCCGGCCGATCAGGTGATGGCTGCGCGCGATGTGCGGCATGTGACGGCTGCGCCGCTGCCCGGCCGTCCGCCCATGCCGCATCCCCTCCGATGGCGGGCAACCCGCGCGGGCAGGGACCATTGGCCCGTTGACCCTCACGTGCTGTCACCGCACGGTGGAGTGAAGGGGACGTTTCAGCCCACGGGCTGACGAAATGCCGGGCGATCAGCCAGCTTCCGCCCGTGGGAGGCATTGGCCGGGGGAAGCCATGACCAATCTCGCTACTACTCTGACGCAGGCCGCTGCCAGGTATCCGGACCGGGCCGCTGTCCTGCTGGACCAGCAACTGCTCCGCTACCGCGACCTGGCCGGGGCGAGCGCCCGGGCCGCGACCTGGCTGCGCCGCCGCGGCATCGGGCCGGGCGACCGGGTGGCACTGATGCTGCCGAACATGCCGGAGTTCCCGGTGCTGTACTACGGCATCCTGCAGGCCGGCGGGATCGTGGTGCCGATGAACCCGCTGCTCAAGGCCCGGGAGGTGGCCTACTACCTGGCTGACTCCCAGGCCGCGCTGGCGCTCGTCTGGCAGGGGGCGGCCGCCGAAGCCGCCGAAGGCGCCCGGCGCGCGGGCACGGACCTGGAGATCATCGAGCCGGGGGAGCTGGCCCGCTCGCTCGCGGGCAGCCCCGCGGACGGTGACGTCGCCGCCCGTGAGCCCTCAGACACCGCCGTGATCCTCTACACCTCCGGCACCACCGGCCAGCCGAAGGGAGCCGAGCTCACCCACGACAACCTGCTCCGCAACATCGAGGTCACCCGCACCACCCTGATGCAGCTGCGCCCGCAGGACGTGATCCTCGGGGCGCTGCCGCTGTTCCACTCTTTCGGGCAGGTGGTCGGGATGGGCTGCGCGGTCGCGGCCGGCGCCTGCCTGACCCTGCTGCCGCGGTTCGAGCCGGCCCGCGCGCTGGAGATCATCAAGCGTGACCAGGTGACCGTGCTGCCCGGGGTGCCCACGATGTACGCGGCGATCCTGCACAGCGCCGGGGGCAGCGCGGGTGACGTGGCCAGCCTGCGCCTGTGCGTGTCCGGCGGCGCCGCCATGCCGGTGGAGCTGATGCGCGGGTTCGAGAACGCGTTCGGCTGCATGATTCTCGAGGGGTACGGGCTGTCGGAGACCTCACCGGTGGCGTCGTTCAACCATCCCGGTCGCGAGCGCAAGCCGGGCACCATCGGCCAGGCCATCGCCGGGGTGGAGATGCGGGTGCAGGAAGAGAGCGGCGTCCCGCTGCCCCCGGGCGTGGTCGGGGAGATCGCGGTGCGCGGGCACAACGTGATGAAGGGTTACTGGCGGCGGCCGGAGGACACCGCGGCGGTGCTGGCGGAGGGCTGGTTCCGCACCGGCGACCTGGGCCGGATGGACGCGGACGGGTATTTCTCGGTGGTCGACCGCAAGAAGGACATGATCATCCGGGGCGGGCTGAACGTCTACCCGCGTGAGGTGGAGGAAGTCCTCTACGAGCACCCGGCCGTGGCCGAAGCCGCGGTGATCGGCGTGCCTGATGAGCTGCTGGGCGAGGAGGTCGCCGCGATGGTGACGCTCAAGCCCGGTGCCTCGGCCAGCCCGGGCGAGCTGCGTGACCACGTCAAGGGCCAGCTCGCCGCGTACAAGTACCCGCGGAAGGTGTGGATCGTGGCAGGCCTGCCGCACGGCGACACCGGCAAGATCCTCAAGCGCGCCATCGTGCCGCCGGGGCGCTGACCGGGCAGTGCGGCGGGCCTGCCGGCTAGCGGGCGATCGGGTCCCAGCCGCGCAGGTGCCTGACGGACTGGCGGTACTCCCACTCGATGGCGTCTTTGAGCAGATGGGTCAGCCGCCCGCTGGTGGTGAGGCCGGCGATGTCGGCGACCCCGCGGCTGGTCCCGACCGAAACCACGAACCCCTTGTCGTGGAAGGTGAACGCCTCCAGCGGCCTGCCCTCCAGGTCCGCGTCCAGGTTGCGCGCCACCGTCTCGCCCTCTTCCAGCGCCACCTGCGCGAGCGGCGGCAGCACGTGCCCGGTGCGCGGATCGGTCACCGAGGCGAGGTCGCCGGCGGCGTAGATCTCCGGGTGGTCCAGCACGCGCAGGTACCGGTCCACTTTGATCCGGCCGTTGTGGCCGCATGGCAGCCCCGAGCCGGCCACCAGCCCGGGTGCTTTCACCCCGCCCGCCCAGACGAACACGCCGCCCTCAACCAGCTGGCCGTCCTTGAGCCGGAAGCCCTCCTCGGTCGCGGCGGCGATCGTCGCGTTGGTGCGGATCTGGACCCCGAGGTCTGAGAGGATCTTGGTGGCCTTGCCGATCAGCTGCGGTGAGGAGCCTGCCAGGATGGCCGGGCCAGCCTCGACGAGCTGCACCGCGGGCCGGTCGGGCGCCAGGCCGTGGGCGCGGGCCGCCTCGGGCAGCATCTCGGCGAGCTCGCCGGCCAGTTCGACCCCGGTGGCGCCGCCGCCGCCGACCACCACTGTCGCGAGGCGGCGCTGCCGCTCCGGGTCGGTAGCGGCAGCGGCTTGGGTGAGCGCGTTGCTGACCGCCGCCCACACCTGCTCGGCGTCGCTGGCCGAATAGATCGACAGCGTGCGCTGGGCCAGGCCGGGAATCGCGAAGTCGTTGGGCCTGCTGCCGAGGGCCAGCACCAGCCGCCGCCAGCCGATCGGCCCCGCGCCGGTGAGCAGCCGCTGGCCGGCCAGGTCGAAGCCGTTGATCTCGGTCTGGGTGAAGCGGACCCGCTTGGCCAGCACGTCCTGGAGCGGGATGCGAACCGCGTCGGCGGCCCGGGTGCCGCCAGCGACCCTGGGCAGCTCGGTGAGCGCCTGGTGGTAGTCGTGCCGGTCGACCAGGGTCAGCTCAACCCCGGGGTTGCCGCGCAGCTTGGCCGTCAGCCGCAAGGCCACGTGCAGGCCGGCGTAGCCCGCACCGGCGATGACGATCTGGCTGTCGCTGCCGCGGGTGGATACGTCCACGGCGTTCTCCATGGGTCTTGCTCCCTTCGCCGCGCCGGAACGCCGTCAGCGATGGCTGCCTGCCGCGTCCCCCAGCGTATCGCCGGGCTGTTTTCGGACAGTCACTCTGGGTGGTCAGACGGTAGCCGTATATGGCCTGGGCGGCCCGGGGATAGCTATGACATGGCTACTTCGGGGAATTTTCGTGAGGGCGAGGGCATCATCTACCATCCGCCGGTGCCCGGCAGAGCGACCCAGACCGGGACCGTCGTGCGGGCTGAGGGCGGCCTGGCCGTCAGGTTTGACGAAAGTGGCAGCGTGGTTCCGTTCGACCCGGACCACATGCACGCTGAGAGCGGCAAGGCCCACTGCCCCCGGTGCGGCTGGGAAGCGGAATTCCGGGGCGGCATCGAGGGTGTGTGACACAGCCGGGCAGTCTGGGTGCCGCCTGCCGGCACCAACATGACCATCGGCCCTATCCGCCACCGCGGCTGGCGGGAAGGCTGGATCTGCTGGACAGATCTGCCGGAACATCAGCAGCCTCCGCGGGAGGTAGATGAGGTGGATGCACGGTGCCCGGAGCGCCTGCCGCCCGGCTACCCGGAGGATTACCCGCGCACGGTGAGGCTCCGTGACGGACGTCACGTGGTCATCCGGCCCATCCTGCCCAGCGATGCCCCCGAACTGGGGCACGCGATCGAGACCGCCGACCCCGACACCTTGCGGCGCCGCTTCCTCGGCGGCCCCCCGCCCGTCACCCCGGCCCTGCTCTCCCACCTGACAGAAATCGACTACCGGCGCCGCTTCGCGCTGGTGGCGTTCGAGGCGGCCACCGGCACCGGCGTCGCGATCGCCCGGTATGAGCAGACTGGTGACGACGTGGCGGAGATCGCCGTCGCTGTCGTGCCCGCCTGGCGGCGGGTGGGCCTGGCAACCGAGCTGATCTCCCTGCTCGCCGAAGCCGCCCTCGCCCACGGCATCCGCACCTTCACCGCCTCGTACATCGCTGAGAACCGCCCGGTCGCCGCCCTGGTCAAAGAAGCAGGCGGGCTCAGCGGCCAGGTCATCAGGCAGGGCATCGCCGAGTTCTCCATCGCGCTCGAACGCGACCGCGCTGCCGGCCAGGAGACATCACCGCCCGGCAGGCTGAGAAGCCGCTGAGCACTTCGCCATGACGGCTCAGGCGCTGTTACCTGCCTGCGCCGGCGGCGAGATCAGCGCTCCTGCCCGTTGTCCTGGCCCTGGTTCTGGCCGCCCAGCCGCTTCTCCGCTGCCTCGGCCGCCCGGTCGATCTGCTCATCGTGCTGGTGGCCGGTCTCGCGCTCAGCGAACCCCGCCGCCTCGTCGATGCCCTTGCCCGTCTGCTCCGGGTGCTCTTCGGCGATCGACTCGGCCTTCTTCTCCAGATCGCGAAAGTCGGTCATGATCCTCCCCCGTTCTTCCACCAGGCGGTGCCCCGCCCTGCCAGCCACTCACCTGCGCCTACCCCCATCCGGGGCGCCGATGCAT
>JBLMWU010000260.1:0-21201 GCA_050257395.1 Gemmatimonadota bacterium
GGGCCGGTCAGCAGGTGTGGGTGTACGACCCGGCCGGCCGGCTGATCGCCGCCACCGGCGGCGGGCAGCCGCCGGCCCGGCCTGGCGAGCTCGCGCCGGGCCTGGCCGGCGGCCCGGCCTCGGTGACCGAGGCCGACGACCCGCTGCGGGTGGTGGTGGGCGTGCGGGACGCCCTGCACCCGGCCCCGGCCGGGGCGGTCGTGCTCGCCCGGTCCCCCCCGGAGCTGGACGAGCGGGTGGCCGCGCTGTGGGCCTGGCTGGCCGGGGTCACCGGCGCCGGGCTGCTGGCCGCGGCGGTGCTGGCGGTGGCGCTGGCCCGCTGGGTCAGCCGCCCGCTCAGCGCGCTGGACGCGGCGGCCCAGCGGCTGGGCCAGGGCGCGCTGGACACCCGGTCCGAGGCCGGCCTGGGCCCGCCGGAAGTGCGGCGGCTGGCGGCCAACTTCAACACCATGGCGGGCCGCCTGGAGACCCTCGTGCACGGCCACCGGGCCACCATGGCCGACGTTTCCCATCAGCTGCGCACCCCGCTGGCGGCGCTGCGGCTCCGGCTGGACGTGCTGGCCCAGGACGCCGACCCGGCGACCGCCGCCGAGCTGGCCGGGGCGCAGGACGAGGTCGCCCGGCTGTCCCGGCTGGTGGACGGGCTGCTGGCGGTGGCCAGGGCCGAGAACGTGGTGATCGAGCCGGTCCCGGTCGCCGTGGACACGGTGATCCGCGACCGGGTGGCCGCCTGGCGGCCGGTGGCGGAGGAGCGGGAGGTGGCCCTGACCACGGCCTGCCCCGGCCGGGTCCTGGCCAGCCTGGGCGAAGGGCACCTGGAGCAGATCCTCGACAACCTGATCGCCAACGCGCTGGACGCGGTCCCGGCCGGCGGCCATGTGCAGGTCAGCGCGTGGGAGACCGGCCAGGGCAGCAGGGTGCAGGTGGCCGACGACGGGCCGGGCATGACCGCGGCCCAGCGGGAGGCGGCCTTCCGCCGGTTCGCCACCTCCAGCCCCGGCGGGGCCGGGCTCGGGCTGGCCATCGTGCACCGGCTGGTGACTTCCAACGGCGGCTCCGCGGAACTGTCCGAGACCCCCGGCGGCGGCCTGACCGTCACCTTCGACCTGCGGCGCAGCCCCGAACGGGGGCCGCGCCCGGGGATGCCGGCCGCGGTCAGGTCCCCGATTTCCTTACCGTTTCTGAACCCTTCCTGAACCGGTTCCGGGCAACGCGCCCTGCAGTCTGGAAAGACCACGGGGTGACGGGGTGGTTTCCCAGGAAAAGGAGCAGGTCAGCCATGCCCAGGCCAGTGCAGGACCCGGTGGGGCGCAGGGACGAGGCACGCTGGCGCACCCGCCGGCTCTCCTGGCTCGCCGCGGGCGGGGCGGCAACCGCGTCGGTGGCCCTCGGGGTGAGCTTCGCCCAGCTGCTGCCCGGGCACAGCGCCGCCGCCAGCCCGGCCGGCGGGTCCCAGCCCGGCGCGGGGGCCCCGGCGCCGGCCAGCGGCAGCGGGCAGCCCGCGGGCGGCCAAGCCCGGCCGTCCCGCCGGCCGGCCCAGCACCAGCCCGCGCCGGCCCAGCCCAGCCAGGCCCCGGCGCCCGCGCCCACCCCGCCGCAGGTCGTCTCCGGCGGCTCATGAGCCGGACCATGGAGAGCCCGCCCGCGGGCGGGCTGACAGCCCGTCCCCGGCCGCCGTGGCGCGCAGCGGTGAGCCCGCCATGACCGCCGGGGCGCTGGCCGCTGCCGGGGCCGGCCCGAGCCCGCTCTGGTACGCCACCCGCGCGACCGGCGCGGTCACCCTGGTGCTGCTGACCGCGACCGTCGTCCTGGGCATCATGGGCACGGCCCGCTTCGCCACCCCCCGCTGGCCGCGCATGATCACCTCGGGGCTGCACCGCAACGTGTCCCTGCTGGTGGTGTGCTTCCTCGCGGTACACGTGCTGACCGCCCTGCTGGACACCTTCGCCCCGGTCGGCTGGGCGTCGGTGCTGGTGCCGTTCGCGTCGGCGTACCGGCCGCTGTGGCTCGGGCTCGGCACCCTCGCCTCGGACCTGGTGGTGACGCTGGTGATCACCAGCCTGCTGCGGGCCCGGCTCAGCCTGCGGGCCTGGCGGGCCGTGCACTGGCTCGCCTACGCCGCCTGGCCGGTGGCGCTGTGGCACGGCCTGGGCACCGGCAGCGACGCCAGGCTGCCAGTCATGCTGGGCATCGACATCGCCTGCACCGCCGCCGTGCTGGCGGCGGTGGGCTGGCGGCTGTTCCTGGTGGCCGACCCGGCCCGGCGGCTCGCCGCGGCGGCCGGAGTGGCCGTGCTGCCGCTGGCGACGATCGTGTTCGCCGCGGCCGGGCCGCTGCAGCCGGGCTGGGCGGCCCGGGCCGGCACCCCGGCGGCGCTGCTGGGCCACCCGGCCGCCGCCGGCGGTGCTGCGGCAGCCCCGCCAGGCCCGGCGGCCGGCGCCAGCCCGGCCGCCCCGGCCAGCGGCCCGTTCGCCGGGACCATCTCCCAGGCCAGCGGCGGGGAGGGCGCGGCGACGGTCACCGTGACCGGCCGCAGCAGCGGCGGCACCCGCCAGCACATCCTGATCACGCTGTACGGCACGGCCGGCGGCGGCGGCGGGATCTCGCTGTCGTCCGGCCGGCTCAGCCTCACGCCGTCCGGATCCGCGACGGCGTACACCGGGCCGGTGACCGAGCTGGACAGCAGCGGTCTGACAGCGGCGGTCACCGGACCGGGTGGCTACCGCGCCCGGATCCGGGTGCTGCTGAACATCCAGGGCTCGGCCGTCAGCGGCCGGATCAACGTGCGGGCAGGGGGGACGTCGTGACCACCCAGGCGCTCGCGGCCCCGCCCGGGGCCGGGGAGATCAGGCTGCTGGCCGGCTGGCGGGAGACCGGGGAGGCCGCGGGCCTGCGCGAGCACGCCGGCCGGTACGGCCGGCTGCCGCTGCGCGGGCGGCGCCGCGGCCAGCGGCCCGGGCCGCTGGCCCGGATGGCGGCCGACGCCGGGCTGACCGGGCGGGGCGGGGCCGGCTTCCCGACCGGGACGAAACTGAGCGCGGTCGCCGAGCAGGGCGCCGACGCCGTGGTGGTCGCCAACGGCATGGAGAGCGAGCCTGCCAGCGAGAAGGACCAGGTGCTGCTGTCCCTGGCCCCGCACCTGGTGCTGGACGGGCTGGTGCTGGCCGCCGAGGCGGTCGGCGCCACCGCCGCGCACGTCTGCCTGCCGCGCAGCAGGCCCTGGCTGGTCGACCAGGTGGCGGACGCGGTGGCGGCCCGCCGCCGGGCCCGCTGGGATCCGGTGCCGGTCCAGGTGCACGCGCTGCCGCACTACTACGTCTCCAGCGAGGAGACCGCCCTGGTCCGGTGGCTCAACGGCGGCGAGGCCAAGCCGCTGGGCAGCCCGCCGCGGCCGTTCGAGCGCGGCGTCGGCAAGCGGCCGACGCTCATCGACAACGCCGAGACCCTTGCCCACCTGGCCCTGATCGGCCGCTACGGGCCCGCCTGGTTCCGCGCGGCCGGGCAGGACGGGGCGCCCGGCACCATGCTGGTGACCGTGTCCGGCGCGGTCGCCGTGCCCGGGGTGTACGAGGTGGAGCAGGGCACCACGATCGCGGCGGCGCTGGCCCTGGCGGAGCCCGCCGGGCCGCAGGGCGGCCTGCTGGTGGGCGGCTACTTCGGTACCTGGCTGGACCCCGCAGCCGCTGCCGGAATCCCGCTCACGCCGGCGGCGCTCCGGCAGGCCGGTGCCAGCCTGGGGGCCGGTGTGCTGGTGGCCCTCCCGGCGGGCGCGTGCGGGATCGCGGAGACCGCCCGGGTGCTGGCGTTCCTCGCGGACCAGGGAGCGGGCCAGTGCGGCCCGTGCATGTTCGGGCTGCCCGCCATCGCCGGCGACTTCGCGGACCTGGCGGCCGGCCGGGCGGGTGAGGCGGCGCTGGCCCGGCTGGAGCGCAGGCTCGCCGTGATCCCCGGCCGGGGCGCCTGCCGCCACCCGGACGGCGCGGTCCGGCTGGCCTCCTCGGCGCTCACCGCATTCGCAGCCGACGTGCACGCGCACGCGCGGCGGCAGCCCTGCCGGGCGGCGCGGTACGGCCGCCCCGCCCGCCCGGTCCTGCCGCTCCCGCGGACCGCCGCAGCCGAAAGGTGGCAGTAACCCATGACTGGATACCAGCCCGGAGGAGGCCGGGGCGGCGAACGGCCCGGCCGGTACGGCGGGGCCCCGGGTGAGCCCGGTTCCCGCGGTGCCCGGCGGGAGGGCCCGCCCGCCCGCCGGGACGGCCCGCCGGCCCCCCGCCCGCGGGGCGCCGGGCCGCGGGGCACCGGCTACGCCGACGGCGGCTACCGGGATCCGGGTCACCGGGGGGAGCCCGGTTACCGGGGCGGCGGCCACCGGGAAGCTGGCTACCCGGACGCCGGGTACCGCTACCGGGATGACCGGGACGGCTGGCCAGGCAGCGGCCAGGGGCAGGACTACCGGGATGACTACGCCGCCCGGCGCGGGCCGGGCCCGGACCGGTACGCCGGCGGCCGGGATGCGCTGGACGGCGGCTGGGCGCGCGGCCGTGGCCGCCGCCGGGACACCACCGGTGGCGCCGACGGCAACGAGCGGCTCACCGCCCTGACCGGCGCCCTGCTGCTGGGCCTGCTGGCCGCGGAAGGCGTCACGATCCTGGCCGTCCACCAGCTGCTGACCCTGCACTTCTTCATCGGCATGCTGCTGGTCGGCCCGGTCCTGCTCAAGGCGGGGTCCACCGGCTACCGGTTCGCCCGCTACTACGCAGGCGCCGCCGGCTACCGCCGCAAGGGCCCCCCGGCCCCGCTGCTGCGGCTGCTCGGCCCGTTCGTGCTGGGCCTGTCGCTGGCGGTCATCGGCACCGGGATCATGCTCGCGGTGACCGGGCCTTCCGGCCAGCTGTGGATCTTCCTGCACAAGGCGAGCTTCGTGCTGTGGTTCGGGGCGATGAGCATCCACGTGCTGGCCTACATCTGGCGGCTGCCCCGCCTGGTCACCGGCGACCTGGCCGTCCGGGCCGGGGCGCGGGCCCGGGACGTGCTGGCCGGCCGCCCGGCCCGCTGGGGCCTGCTGGCCGCGTCGATCCTGCTGGGGCTGGTGCTGGCGCTGCTCACCTACCACACAGCAGGCGCCTGGGCAGGCTTCAGCGGCGGCGGCTGAGGCTCCTTTCCTGGCCCTCGGAGAATCAGTGCCGATCCCGGATCACGAGCACCGGGCAGCCGGCGTGGTGGACGCAGTGGTTGCTGACCGAGCCGAGCAGGGCACCGGCGAAGCCGCCGTGCCCGCGGCTGCCGACCACCAGCAGCTCTGCTCCCTGGGCCGCGTCCAGCAGCGCCTGCGCGGCGTTCTGCTCCACCACATGCCCCCGGATCTCGACCGTCTCATCCAGGTGGCGCGCTTCCGCGATCGACTTCTCCAGCGCCTCGGCGGCCAGGGCGCTGTAGTCCGTGTCGTCCGTGACGGCCCAGCCGTAGCTCACCGGGAACTGCCAGGCGCACACGGCGTCCACCACGGCGCCGGTCAGCCTGGCCTGCCGGACCGCCCACGCCAGGGCCTGGATGGAGGCAGGGGAGCCGTCCACCCCGACGACGATGCGCTTGCCCTCTGCTGCTGACACGGTGTGTCTCCTCTGACTCTGGGGACCCGCTGACCGCGCCGCCCGCGGGGCGGCAGCAGCCACGGCTGGCCGCCGGGGAGCGGCTGGCCGGAACGCGCCGGTCCGGCCGCTCTATCCCGGCAATTCCATTCCACGGCGACGGCGCGCCCGGCCACAGTGCCGGATCTCCCGGCCGGGCGGGACCTCCGTCCCTGCGGGTCAGGCGGACGGCCCGGCGTGGGCGGGCTCGGCGCGCAGCGCCGCCCGCCGGACCACCCGGCGCAGGTTCTCGACGGTGACCAGGCCGACGATCCGGCCCTCGTCGGTGACGATGGCGGACAGCTCGCCGGCCAGCGGCCGCCTGCCCAGCAGCGGGGCGGCGGGGTCGTCCGGCCCGGCCAGGTACTCCGCCGGCACCGGCAGCATGACCCGTCCCAGGGGCGTGATGGCCCGGTCCTCCGCCGGGACCCGGCCGATCAGGTCCACGCTCGTGACGCCGGCCACCGTGCCGTCGAAGGCGACCACCGGGAAGACCCCCTGGGACGAGTGCATGGCCACCCGGCTGATGAAGTCGGTGACCGTCATCCAGCTGGCCCCCACGGCGGGGTCGGGGGTCATCACGTCCCGGACCCGCAGCCCGGCCAGCGCTGCCGCGGCGGTCTCGTTCGCCGCCTCCGCCGCCGCGGCGCTGATGACGAACATGCCGATCAGCCCCAGCCACAGGCCGCCCGCGTCCCGCCAGGCCAGGAACTCGCCCACGCCCACCGCGATGAGCAGCACCCCCACCACCCGGCCGGCGTTCGCCGCCGCCCGGGCCGCCCGGGTCCGGTCGCGGTAGCGGAACCACAGGGCGGCGCGCAGGATCCGGCCGCCGTCCAGCGGCGCACCGGGCAGCAGGTTGAACACCGCCAGCAGCCCGTTCATGACCGCCAGCCAGAACAGGGCGGCGCTGAGCAGCGCCGGGCCGTCCGCCGCCCGCACGATGGCCCACAGCCCGCCGAACACCAGCCCAGCCGCCAGGCTGGTGGCCGGG
The DNA here is from genome assembly GCA_050257395.1 of Gemmatimonadota bacterium. Taxonomy (GTDB): domain Bacteria; phylum Actinomycetota; class Actinomycetes; order Streptosporangiales; family Streptosporangiaceae; genus JAIRTY01. The sequence continues at coordinate 6,622 of JBLMWU010000260.1, forward strand.
CCGGCCACGGCGATCTGGAGATCGGCGCGGGCGGTCGGCGGGTCGCCGCCGAGCTCGGCGACCCCGCCCAGCGCCCACAGCGTGATGGACCGCACCGGCACGCCCTTGCGCCGGGCCACCACCGCGTGCGCCAGTTCGTGTGCCAGCAGCGCGGCCACGAACAGCAGCGCTCCCGGGACCGCGACCGCCCAGTAGGCCGCCACCGGCTGGTGCGGCACCATGGCCGGCAGCACGCTCGCGCCCAGGATGCCGCCGATCAGGGCGACGATGACGAGCACGCTCCAGTGGACCCCGACCGGGACACCGGCGATCCGGCCGAGCCTGATGCTCTGCTTCACAGGTGCCTGCTTTCTGGCCCTCGCTCGCCTCCGGGCCGCTCGAGCCCGCCGTCTTCCCTCCTCGTTCCGGCTCCTTCGCCGAATCGCTCGTCAGTCCAGACGGCGGCGCGGCCCTTCGGCTCGCTCGGCTGGCCAATATGCCCTTATAAGGGCAGTCTCCGGCCCTCCTGACGTGGGCGGGAGGGGCCGTGCGTCCCCCGGGCCCGGGTCCTTCAGCACTCGCTCCGGCGCGCGCCGGTGCCGCAGCCTGGGGGTATGCGCAAAAGGATCGTGATACTAGGCGGGGGTACCGGCGGCACGCTGGTGGCCAACCGGCTGCGCCGCGAGCTCGGCCACGACGCTGCCGACATCGTCGTGGTGGACCAGGACGACCAGCACGTGTACCAGCCGGGCCTGCTGTTCGTCCCGTTCGGGCTGGCCGACCCGGCCGAGCTGATCCGCCCCCGGCACCGCCAGCTGCACGCGGGCATCGGCTTCCGCCAGGCTGGCGTGGAGCAGGTGGACCTGGGCGCCCAGTCCGTGGTCCTGGACGATGGCGGCACCCTCGGCTACGACGTGCTGATCGTCGCGACCGGAGCGCACCTGCTGCCTGCGGAGACCGAGGGCCTGGCCGAGGCCATGGCCGCTGGCACCGCGTTCACCTTCTACACCCCGGCCGGTGCCGCGGCGCTGCAGGACGCGCTCGCCAGGTTCGAGGGCGGGCGGATCGCGGTGAACGTGGTGGACATGCCGATCAAGTGCCCGGTCGCCCCGCTGGAGTTCTGCTTCCTGGCCGACTGGTACTTCCACGAGCGGAAGATCCGCGGCCAGGTCGAGCTGACCTACGTCACGCCGCTGGACGGCGCGTTCACCAAGCCGGTGGCTTCCGCGGAGCTCAGCGGCCTGCTGCGGGACAAGGACGTCAGCCTGGTGACCGAGTTCAACACCGGCTCGGTGTCCAGCAGCGGCCTGACTTCCTGGGACGACCGGCAGGTGCCCTGCGACCTGGCCGTCGTCATCCCGCTGCACGGCGGCGCGGACTATGTGAGCCGGTCGGAGGGCCTCGGCGACGAGCTGGGATTCATCCCGGTGGACGTGCACACCCTGCAGTCGAAGGCCGCCCCCAACGTGTTCGCGATCGGCGACGCCACCGGGGTGCCGGCCTCCAAGGCAGGCTCGGTGACCCACTTCGAGGGCGAGGTGCTGGTCGAGAACGTCCGCCGGTTCCTGGCCGGCCAGCCGCTGGACGCGTCGTTCGACGGGCACGCCAACTGCTTCATCGAGACCGGCTTCGGCAAGGCGCTGCTGATCGACTTCAACTACGAGGTCGAGCCGATGGGCGGGCACTACCCCGGCCCGGTGGGGCTGCCGCTGCTCCGGCAGTCGCGCCTGAACCACCTGGGCAAGCTCATGTTCCAGTCCTTCTACTGGCACGGCCTGCTGCCCGGCCGGGACATCCCCGGCATCGGGTCCGCCATGCCCAGGCGGGGCAAGCCCAGCCTGCCAGCGGACGGCGCCCCCGACACCGCCACCGCCGGCCACGCCACGGCCGGCTGACACAAGGAGAGGTCAACCCATGCCCACCACCACCTACGCGGGCCAGCAGGTCAGCGTCAACGACGAGGGCTTCTTCACCGAGCCCGCCGAGTGGACCGAGGAGATGGCGCCGCTGATCGCCAAGGAGGAGGGCATCGACCACCTGACCGATCAGCACTGGCAGGTCATCAGGTTCATGCGGGCCCAGTTCCAGGCGAACGGCACCGGGCCGACGGTCCGGGTGCTCGGCAAGACCTCCGGCGTCAGCGTCAAGGAGCTCTACCAGCTCTTCCCCAAGGGCCCGGCCAAGGTCGCAGCCAAGATCGCCGGCATTCCCAAGCCCCGCGGCTGCATCTGACCGCGGCCCGAACGTCAAAGGAGCCCGTCATGGACGGCAGCATCGTCAAGGTTTCGATCATCGTGTCGAAGGGGTCCCTGGAGGGCATCTACCCGGCCCTCATCATGGCCAACGGGGCCCGTGCCGAGGGCATCGAGGCGAACCTCTTCTTCACCTTCTTCGGCCTGGACGCCGTCAGCAAGAAGCGGCACGAGCACATCAAGGTCGCGTCGGTCGGCAACCCGGGTCTGCACCTGGCCACCCTGGTCGGGGCGCTGCCCGGCATGCCGGGCCTGCTGACGGCCTACATGAACCGGAAGATGGACAAGCTCGACATCCCGCCGATCCCCGAGTTCATGGAGATGATCGCGGACACCGGCGCCGGCCTGTACGGGTGCAAGGCGTCCTGCGACATGTTCGGGCTGACCCGCGACGACCTCATCGAGCAGGTCAAGGGCATCATCACGGTCGGCGAGTTCTACGACCTGGCCGCCGGCGGGCAGATCATTTTCACCTGACCCAGCTTTCCTGGAGGCGGCGGGACCGGCGGCTTGGGGGAGCCCCCGGTCCCGCCGCATATTCTGGCCCTCGGCTCGCTTCCGGGCCGCGTATCCCGCCGTCTTCCCTCCTCGCTGTTGTCGGTGTTGACCGCGCTGGTCAGGCTGGCTGGGCCGGGAAAACGGTCAGACGTCGTGGTCGAAGAGCAGGGCGAGGGCGTCGTCCAGCCGGCGCAGCGTGCCGTCAGCCAGGTGCCCGATCCGGTCGCCGATCAGGCGGTCCCGGCGCACCCGCACCGCCGAATACGACTCCAGGTGCCCGGTCACCGGGTCGGCCGGGCCGAGGGCGACGACATAGGGGGATTCGGCCAGGTCCGGCCGGTCGGAGACCTTGACCACGAGCGGGTGGCCGGTGATGGCGTTGAACCCGTCATTGCTGACGATAGCGACAAAACGGGCACGGCCGAGCCCGGAGTACGGGTAGATGTCGCCCCGGTTCATGACCCGCCCCGCCCTGGCCCGTGGGCGGGGAAGTCGGCCGCGTTGGCTTCGGCCCAGTCGGCCCAGGCGTGACCCGTGCGGCGGTCGGCCTCGGCGATGGAGGCCGCCGCGTCCCGCTGGATCTTCTCCAGCGCCGCCCTGGTCATCCAGGCGGACATGGAGACACCCGCGCGTTCGGCCTCTTCCCTGGCCTGCCGGTAGGCCCGCTCAGCCATGCTGATGCTGAAACTCTTCACGGACATGGCCACAAGATAAATCGTGACCTTCCTGTGAAGCGGGCAAATGGCGCAAACAGTTAGACTGGAATGGCTGCGGGGGGCGTGGATGCCCAGGTCAGGCCCGTTGGCGGCCGGGCGGGCTCGGTACCGGGCCGGCCAGGCCGCGGCGGCCGTCCTGGTTCAGCGGCCGGGCCGGGGGAAGGGGTGGACCGGATGGCGACCCCCCACAGGAAGCACCACAGGAGAGGGAGCAGCGCCATGAGCGGTCCGGACAGCGAGCGGGAACGCGAGACGATGGGCTCGCCGGAGCCCGCCGAGCAGGAGACCGACGTGATGGGCGGCGGAGAGCCCGACGAGCAGGCCACCGACCTGATGGGCGGCGCGGGTGCCCGGCGCGGCCGCGAGACCATGGGGTCCGCCGAGCCCGATGAGCAAGGCACCGACGTCATGGGCGGTGCGGAGCCGGACGAAGAGGGCACCGACCTGATGGGCGGCGGCCGGTAGGCCCTGCCCCGGCCGGCCCAGGCAGCCGGTCCCGGCCCCGCGGGCGCGGCCGGCGGTGCCTCACTCGCCGCCTGAGCCGGCGGGCAGCGGGCCGGCGGCCTGCTCGCGCTGGTAGTGGTCTGCCAGCTGCTGGCGGAGCTTGTACTTGAGCACCTTGCCGCCCACGGTCTCGGGCAGCGCGCCCGCGAACACGATCGCCTTCGGCGACTCGAAGCCGGCCAGCCGGTCCCGGCAGAACGCGATCAGCTCGTCCTCGCTGACCTGCGCGCCGTCAGCGGGGACGACGACCGCGGTCACCGCCTCGCCCCAGCGGTCATGGGCCAGGCCGACCACCGCGGCCTTGGCCACCGCCGGGTGCTGGTGCAGCACCGCCTCCACCCGGAGGCTGGACACGTTCTCGCCGCCGGACTTGATGATGTCCTTGTACCGGTCGACCATGATCCGCAGGCCGTCCTCGTCCACCGTGCAGCTGTCCCCGGAGTGGAACCAGCCGTCGCGGAACGCGGCCCGGGTCGCCGCCTCGTCCCGGTAGTAGCCGGACGCCACCGCGGGTGACCGGTAGACCGCCTCGCCGGGCACGCCCGGCTGGTCCAGCAGGTGGCGGCCCTCGGTGTCCATCACCGTGGACGCGAGCAGCGGGTTGGGGATGCCGACGTAGTTCACGGCGGGCGCGGTCGCCTGGTACACGTCCTCCCACACGTCCGGCCAGAACCGGTGGCAGGAGATCGCCTCGGTCTGCCCGAAGATGCCGACCAGCAGAAACTGCTCCCCGCACCGCTCCCGCAGCGCCGCCAGCACCGCCGGCTCGACCGCGCCCCACCCGTACACCAGCACCGACAGGCAGCTGGCGTCCAGCTCCGGCCCGGCGGCCAGCGCCGCCGCGAAGCCCTTCACCAGCTGCGGGGACCCGCCCCACAGGGCGGTGACCCGCTCCCGGGCGACGGCGCGGGCCATCTCCTGCGGCACCGGCTTGCGGCCGATGACGAAGGTGCCGCCGGACAGGAACGCGGGCAGCGACAGCGCCTGGTCCGCGACGTGATAGATCACCGGCAGGAACGAGCACAGCACCAGGTCGGACTCGACCCGCAGGCCGCGGGTCAGCGACAGGGCGAACGCGTAGGCACCCATGTGCGCGTAGGTGTGCGAGAGCATCACGCCCTTGGGCATGGCCGTGGTACCCGAGGTGAACAGCAGCTCCCAGATGTCGTCACCGTGCACGGTGACCTCCGGCTCGGCGGCTGGCTGCGCGCCGGTGAACTCCCCGAAGGACACGCTCCCATCGACCACGCCGCCGCCGATCGGGATGGTGACGTCCGCGCGCAGCCCGGCCGACGCGGCCACCTCCGCCACCCGCGGCCACAGCTCGGCGTCCACCACCAGCAGCTGCGGCTCGGCCAGGCTGACCACGTGCGCCAGCACGTCGGCGGCCAGCTGCGGGTTCACCGGCACCGCGACCACGCCCGCCTTGGCGCAGCCCAGCTTGGCGAGGTAGGCCTCGACCGAGTTCTCGCATACCAGCAGCACCCGGTCGCCCCGCTGCAGGCCGCGGGCGAGCAGGCCGTTGGCGAACTGGTTGACCACGTCGTTCGCCTGCCGGTAGGTGAGCCGCTCGAAGGCGGGCTCCCCGAACGCGCCCGGCCAGCCGGCGATCGCCACCCGGCCGGGCCGGCTCCAGGTGACCCGCTCCAGCACGTCCCCGACGCAAGTCCGGTCCCAGCGGTTGTCCGCGCGCCGTCCGTACAGGCTGGTCACGTCGATCGCCATGAGCGGGCTCCCTTGCGCAGCAGCGTTTGTGAATCATCAACCACAAAGCAGCTTGCGTCAAGACGGCTCGGGCCGGTCCCGGGGCTTCTCGTTCACCCATATGAGAGCGGGCGGCGACGGAATGCCGGCCAGCGCTTCCGCGGCGGGCAGCGACCGCCTACAGTGGGCCTCCTAGTGAACACTGGATCACTAATGGAGCTGAGATGGACTTCGCCGATTCCGCCACCATGCAGGCGCTGCGCAAGACCGTGGCGGACATCGCCGGCCGGTTCGGGGGGGAGTACTATGCCGCCCGGGCCCGGGCGGGCGAGTCCTGCACCGAGCTGTGGGAGGCGCTGGGCTCGGCCGGCTTCCTCGGGGTGAACATCCCCGAGCAGTACGGCGGCGGCGGGGGCGGCATGAGCGAACTGGCCGCGGTCTGCGAGGAGAGCGCCGCCCAGGGCTGCCCGCTGCTGCTGGTCCTGGTGTCCAGCGCCATCTGCGGCGAGATGATCACCCGTTACGGCAGCGAAGAGCAGAAGCAGCGCTGGCTGCCCGGGATCGCCTCGGGCGGGGCCAAGATGGTGTTCGCCATCACCGAGCCCGACGCCGGCTCCAACAGCCACCAGGTGTCCACCACCGCCACCCGCGACGGGGACGAGTGGGTGCTCAGCGGGACCAAGTACTACATCTCCGGGGTGGACGAGGCCACGGCCATCCTGGTGGTCACCCGCAGCGGCCGGGACGAGGACACCGGCCGCGGGAGGCTGAGCCTGTTCATCGTGCCGACCGGCGCCCCCGGGCTGACCGCGCGGCACCTGCCGGTCGGCATCCAGCTGCCCGAACGGCAGTTCACCCTGTACTTCGACAACGTGCGGGTGGGCGCGGACGCGCTGGTGGGCGAGGTGCACGACGGGCTGAGGCAGGTCTTCCACGGCCTCAACCCCGAGCGGATCACCGGTGCGGCGGCCGCGGTCGGCACCGCCCGGTACGCGCTGGCCAGGGCCGCTGACTACGCCCGCACCCGGGAGGTGTGGGGCCAGCCGGTCGGCGCCCACCAGGGGATCGCCCACCCGCTCGCCCAGGCGAAGATCGAGACCGAGCTGGCCGGGCTGATGGCCCGCAAGGCCGCCTGGCTGCACGACCACGGCCTGCCCGCGGGTGAGGCGTCCAACATGGCCAAGTACGCGGCGGCCGAGGCGGCCATCGCCGCGGTGGACCAGGCCATCCAGGTGCACGGCGGCAACGGCCTGTCCGACGAGTACGGGCTGCTGCCGCTGTGGGGCCTGGCCCGGCTGCTGCGCATCGCCCCGGTCAGCCGGGAGATGATCCTGAACTACGTGGCCCAGCACAGCCTGGACCTGCCCAAGTCGTACTAGCAGGGCGGTGGTCGGCAGATGAGGACGGTGACGGCGTGACGGCGGGAGCCGCGGCGCGGGTCAGCGAGGGGACGGTGCTGCGGTCGGCGCTGGACACCGGCGCCGGGCAGTACCAGGCCAACCGGCGGGCCCAGCTGGACCTGCTCGGCCAGCTCGACGAGCAGCTCGAACTGCTGCGGGCCGGCGGCGGGCAGCGGTATCAGGAGCGGCACCGAGCCCGGGGCCGGCTGCTGGCCCGGGAGCGGCTGGAGCTGCTGCTGGACCGGGACGGCCCGTTCCTGGAGCTGTCGCCGCTGGCCGCCTGGGGCACCGCGTTCACGGTCGGCGCCAGCGTCATCACCGGCATCGGCGTGGTCTCCGGGATCGAATGCGTGATCATCGCGCACGACCCCACCGTCCGCGGCGGCGCCATGAACCCCTACTCGCTGCGCAAGTCGCTGCGCGCGCTGGAGATCGCCCGGGTCAACCGGCTGCCCGTGATCAACCTGGTCGAGTCCGGCGGCGCGGACCTGCCCACCCAGGCCGACCTGTTCGTCCCGGCCGGGAAGATCTTCCACGACCTGACCGAGCTGTCGGCCATGGGCGTCCCCACCATCGCGCTGGTGTTCGGCAACTCCACCGCCGGCGGCGCCTACGTGCCCGGCATGTGCGACTACGCGGTGCTGGTGGACCAGCAGGCCAAGGTGTTCCTCGGCGGGCCGCCGCTGGTCAAGATGGCCACCGGGGAGGACGCCGACGACGAGGAGCTCGGCGGCGCCCGGATGCACGCCCAGGTCTCCGGGCTGGCCGACTACTTCGCCACCGACGAGCGGGACGCCATCCGGATCGGCCGCCGGATCATGACCGAGCTGAACTGGCGCAAGCTCGGCCCCGGCCCCAGCCTGCCCGCTGACGAGCCGCTGTACGACCCGGACGAGCTGCTCGGCATCGCCCCGGCCGACATCCGGGTGCCGTTCGACCCCCGCGAGGTGCTGGCCCGGGTGGTGGACGGGTCCCGGTTCGGCGAGTACAAGGAGTCCTACGGCACCAGCCTGGTCACCGGCTGGGCCTCGGTGCACGGGTTTCCCGTCGGCATCCTCGCCAACGCCCGCGGCGTGCTGTTCAGCGAGGAGTCCAAGAAGGCCAGCGAGTTCATCATGCTGGCCAACCAGACCGACACCCCGCTGCTGTTCCTGCAGAACACCACCGGGTACATGGTCGGCGCCTCCTACGAGCAGGGCGGCATCATCAAGGACGGCGCCAAGATGATCAACGCCGTCACCAACAGCTCGGTGCCGCACATCACCCTCAACCTGGCCGCGTCGTTCGGCGCCGGGAACTACGGCATGTCCGGCCGGTCCTACGACCCGCGGCTGCTGCTGGCCTGGCCCGGGTCCAAGCTCGCGGTCATGGGCGCCGCCCAGCTGGCCGGCGTGCTGTCCATCGTCGCCAAGGCCGCCGCCGCGTCGTCCGGGCGGCCGTTCGACGCCGAAGCCGACGAGCAGCGGCGTCAGCTCATCGAGGAGCAGATCGGCAAGGAGTCACACGCGTTCTTCGTGTCCGCCAAGGTGTACGACGACGGGCTGATCGACCCGCGGGACACCCGCACGGCGCTCGGCATCGCCCTGTCCGCCGCCCACTCCGCCCCGGTCGAGGGACGCCGCGGCTTCGGCGTCTTCCGGATGTGAGGACCCAGATGCCGGTCATCAGCAAGCTGCTGGTCGCGGGGCGCGGCGAGATCGCGCTGCGGATCATGCGCACCGCCCGCGAGCTCGACATCGCCACCGTCGCCGTCTACAGCGACCCCGACGAGGGCGAGCCGTTCGCGGCCGCGGCGGACGAGGCCGTGCGGCTGCCCGGGGCTGCGCCCGCCGACACCTACCTGCGCGGGGATGCGATCATCGCCGCCGCCAGGGCGACCGGGGCGCAGGCCATCCACCCGGGTTACGGGTTCCTGTCGGAGAACGCGGGTTTCGCCCGGGACTGCGCCGCGGCCGGGCTGATCTTCGTCGGGCCGTCGCCAGAGGCGATCGAGGCGATGGGCTCCAAGGTCGCGGCCAAGGAGGTGATGGCCGCCGCCGGGGTGCCGGTGCTGCCCGGCCTGACGGTGCCCGCCGGCGGTGCGGCCGCCCCGGGCGCGCTGGCCGAAGCCGCCGCCGGGATCGGCTATCCGCTGCTGGTCAAGGCCGCCTTCGGCGGCGGCGGCCGGGGCATGCGGATCGTGGACCGCCCCGATGAATTGGCCGAGGCGGTGGCCAGCGCCAGCCGGGAGGCGGCCTCGGCGTTCGGCGACGGCACCGTCTTCCTGGAGCGCTACATCCAGCGGCCGCGGCACGTCGAGCTGCAGATCATCGGGGACAGCCACGGCACGGTGGCGCACCTGTTCGAGCGGGAGTGCTCGATCCAGCGCCGCTACCAGAAGATCATCGAGGAGGCGCCGTCCCCCGCGGTCGATGAGGACCTGCGGGAGCGGCTCACCGGCGCGGCGCTGACCGCGGGCCGGGCGATCGGCTACTGCGGCGCGGGCACGGTCGAGTTCGTGCTCGAGGAGACCACCGGGTCGTTCTGGTTCCTGGAGATGAACACCCGGCTGCAGGTCGAGCACCCGGTCACCGAGCTGATCACCGGGCTCGACCTGGTCGCGGTGCAGCTCGCGGTGGCCGAGGGCCAGCCGCTGCCGCCCTCGGTGACGCAGGCGCGGATCAGCGGGCACGCGATCGAGGCCCGGCTCTACGCCGAGGACCCCACCGCCGGCTACCACCCGGCCACCGGCACCGTGCACCGCTTCGCCGTGCCCGGCCTGCCCGGCGTGCGGGTGGACGCCGGGATCGCCGACGGCTCGGTGGTCGGCACCCGCTACGACCCGATGCTCGCCAAGATCATCGCGCACGGGGCCACCCGCGGCCAGGCCTGCCGGCGGCTGGCCCGGGCGCTGGCCGAGGCCCGGGTGCACGGCGTGACCACCAACCGGGATCTGCTGGCCGCGATCCTGCGCGAGCCGGAGTTCCGGGCCGGCCAGACCGACACCGGGTACCTCACCCGCCACGACCCGGCTGAGCTCGGCGCCCCGCCCGGCGGCGCCGCCACGGACCTGCACGCGGCAGCCGCCGCGCTGGCCGGGCAGGCCGCCCGGCGCGCCGCCGCCCCGGTGCTGGGCACCGTCCCGTCCGGCTGGCGCAACGTCGCCGGCGACGGCCAGGTGATCGTGTACGAGGGCGCCGCGGGCCAGCTGGAGGTGCGCTACCAGCTCGGCCGCCACGGTACCCGGATCGCGGTCAACGGCCGGGAGCTGCCCGGGGTCACCGTGCACCGGGCCGCCCCGGGCGAGGTGGACCTGACGGCCGGCGGGGTCCGCCGCCGGGTGAGCGTGCACCAGGTGGGGGCGGTGGCCTATGTGGACAGCCCGCTCGGCAGCAGCGTGCTGACCGAGGTGCCGCGCTTCCCGCAGCCCGAGCCGCTGATGGACCCGGGCTCGCTGCTGGCGCCGATGCCCGGCACGGTGGTGCGGATCGCGGTGGAGCCGGGCGAGATGGTGGCGGCCGGCACGCCGGTGGTGGTGATCGAGGCCATGAAGATGGAACATGCCGTCCGGGCCCCGGCCGCCGGTGTGGTGGCCGAGGTCGGCGTGCAGGTCGGGCAGGCGGTCGACACCGGCACCCCGCTGGCCCGGGTGGAGCCGAAAGATCCCGAGGGCGAGGGAGCCGCGGATGAGTGACGTAGTTCTTTATGAGAACAAAGGGCCGGTGGCCTGGCTGACCATCAACCGGCCGGAAGCCCGCAACGCGCTGTCCGCCGCGGTCCGGGAGGGCCTGTCCGGCGGGGTGAAGCGGTTCAGCGCGGACGACTCGGCCCGGGTGCTGGTCATCACCGGCGCGGGCGACAAGGCGTTCTGCGCGGGCGCCGACCTCAAGGAGATGGCCGCCACCGGGCTCAAGGTGCCGCCCAAGGAGTTCCTGCCCCAGTTCGGCCGGACCGCCGGAGTGGACAAGCCAATCATCGCGGCCGTCAACGGCGTCGCCTACGCGGGCGGGTTCCTGCTGGCGCAGAGCTGCGACCTGTGCCTGGCCGCCGAGCACGCCACCTTCGCCATCAGCGAGGTCAAGGTGGGCCGGGGCGCGCCGTGGGCGGCACCGCTGCCGTGGCTGATCCCGCCGCGGGTCGCCATGCAGCTGCTGCTGACCGGCGACCCGATCACCGCCCGCCGGGCGCACGAGGTCGGCCTGGTCAACGAGGTGGTGCCCGCGGCTGACCTGCACGCCGCGGCCCAGGCCATGGGCGAGCGGATCGCCGCGAACGCGCCGCTGTCGGTCATGGCGGGCAAGCGCACCGTCGGCCTGATCGCCGAGCACCCGCTCAGCCGGGCGTACGGCGCGGCGGACGAGATCTGGGAGCCGGTCTACCTGAGCGAGGACGCGCAGGAAGGGCCGGCCGCGTTCCGCGAGAAGCGGCGGCCCGTGTGGAAGGGGCGCTGACATGCCGGCCGACATGGGCGCGCTCACCGCGGACCTGGCCGCCGAGACGGCGGACCTGACCGCGATCCTGGCGCCGCTGGCCCGTCCGCAGTGGGACCTGCCCACCCCGGCGGCGGGCTGGGCCGTCCGCGACCAGGTCAGCCACCTGGCCTACTTCGACGAGACCGCGGTGGTGTCGGCGCTCGACCCGGAGCGGTTCACCCGGGAGGCCGCGGCCATGATGAGCCTGGGCGACGACTTCACCGAGTCGGTGGCCCGCGACCACCGGGCGGATCCGCCCGCGGATCTGCTGGCCTGGTTCGAACGGGCGCGCGCGGAGTACCTCAAGGTGTTCGCCGGGCTCGCCCCCTCGCAGCGGCTGCCCTGGTACGGGCCGCCGATGAGCGCGGCGAGCAGCGTCACCGCCCGGCTGATGGAGACCTGGGCGCACGGCCAGGACATCGCGGACGCGCTCGGCGCGGTGCGCCGGCCCACCGCCCGGCTGCGGCACGTGGCGCACCTGGGTGTGGCGACCCGGGAGTTCGCGTTCCGGCTGCGCGGGCTGCCGGTGCCGGACGGGCCGGTCCGGGTGGAGCTGGCCGCCCCGGACGGGGACGTCTGGACCTGGGGCCCGGCGGACGCGGCCGACCGGGTGGAAGCGGACGCGCTGGACTTCTGCCTGCTGGTGACCCAGCGGCGGCACCGTGACGATGTCCGGGTGACCGCCCGCGGCGACGGCGCCTCCGCGTGGCTGGCCATCGCCCAGGCCTTCGCCGGCCCGCCCGGCCCGGGGCGGGCGCCGCTGGCCGCGGGCGCCGGAGGGCCGTCATGACCGGCGGCCGGCCGATCCGCATCGCGAACTGCTCGGGGTTCTACGGCGACCGGCTGGCGGCCATGCGGGAGATGGCCGAAGGCGGCCCGGTGGACGTGCTGACCGGCGACTACCTGGCCGAGCTGACCATGCTCATCCTGTGGAAAGCGAAGCAGAAGGACCCGGCCGCGGGCTACGCGCGCACCTTCCTGGTGCAGCTGGAGCAGGTGCTCGGCACCTGCCTGGACCGCGGCATCAAGATCGTGGTCAACGCGGGCGGGCTGAACCCGGCCAGCCTGGCCGCTGAGACGGCGAAGGTCGCGGCCGGGCTCGGCCTGGACCCGAAGGTCGCCTGGATCGAGGGCGACGACCTGCTCGGCAAGGTCCCGGAGCTGCTCGCCGCCGGCACCGACCTGGCGCACCTCGACACCGGGCAGCCGCTGGCCGGCAGCGGCGTGCAGCCCATCACCGCCAACGCCTACCTGGGCGGCTGGGGCATCACCGAGGCCCTGAACGCCGGGGCGGACATCGTGCTGTGCCCGCGGGTCACCGACGCCTCGCTGGTCACCGGGCCCGCGGCCTGGTGGCACGGCTGGCAGCGCCGCGACTGGGACCGGCTGGCCGGCGCGGTCATCGCCGGGCACGTCATCGAGTGCGGGCCGCAGGCCACCGGCGGCAACTACCCGTTCCTGGCCGAGATCACCGACCGGCGCTACCCGGGCTTCCCGATCGCCGAGGTGGCCGCCGACGGCAGCGCGGTGATCACCAAGCACGACGGCACCGGCGGGCTGGTCTCGCCCGGCACCGTGACCGCGCAGCTGCTGTACGAGATCGCCGCGCCCGCCTACGCCAACCCGGACGTGACCGCGCACTTCGACTCGGTCCGGCTCAGCCAGGCCGGGCCGGACCAGGTGCTGATCTCCGGCGCCCGCGGCACCCCGCCGCCGCCCGGCCTCAAGGTGGCCATGAACTACCTGGGCGGCTGGCGTAACACCATGACGCTGGTGCTGACCGGGCTGGACATCGAGGAGAAGGCGGCCTGGGCGCGGCAGGAGCTGTTCAGCCTGCTGGGCGGCGAGGACCGGTTCGGCGAGGTGGACGTCCGGCTGCTGCGCTTCGACCAGCCGGACGCGCCCGCCAACGAGCAGGCCACCGCGCACCTGCGGATCACCGTGTTCGACCAGGACGCCGGCCTGGCCGGGCGGCAGTTCTCCGACGCCACCATGGCGCTGGCGCTCGGCGGCTATGCGGGCTTCCACCCCACCACCCCGCCGGGTGCGGCGAGCGCCTACGGCGTGTACTGGCCGGCCATCGTGCCGGCCGCGGCCGTGGAGCAGGTGGTGGTGCTGCCGGACGGGTCGCGGCGGGTGATCCCGCACACGGCCGCCGGGCAGGCTGGCGCGGGGGGTGCGGACGGGGACGGGACACCCTCCGCTCCGCTCCGCTCCGCTGCGCCCGGGGCTGACCAGCCCGCGCCCGCGCCTGGCCCGGCGGAGGCCGCCTGGGGACCCACCCGGCGGGCGCCGCTGGGACTGGTGGCGGGGGCGCGATCCGGCGACAAGGGCGGGAACGCGAATGTGGGGGTGTGGGCCCGCACCCCGGACGCGTACGAGTGGCTGCGGACGGAGCTGACCACCGAGCGGTTCCGGGAGCTGCTGGCGGAGGCCGCCGGGCTGCGGGTGGACCGGTACGAGCTGCCGAACCTGCTGGCGCTGAACTTCGTGGTGGTGGGGCTGCTGGGCCGGGGAGTGGCGGCCTCGGCGCGGCCGGACCCGCAGGCCAAGGGACTGGGCGAGTACATCCGCTCGCGCTACCTGGACATCCCGGTCAGCCTGCTCGCAGACGGGCCGGGATGAGCGTGACCGAGGGGCCGCGGGTGCGGGACCCGGGCCGCCGGGACAAGATCCTCGAGGCCGCGGCCGAGCTGCTGGCCCGGCGCGGGTACCACGCGGTGAGCCTGGCCGATATCGGGGCCGCGGCCGGGATCGTCGGCTCCGGCATCTACCGCCACTTCGGCAGCAAGTCGGCGATCCTGGACGCGCTGCTCGACCAGGCCATGGACCGGCTGTCCGGCACTGCCGCCCGGGTGCTGGCCTCCGGGGCCAGCGACGAGCAGGTGCTGTCCGCCCTGGTCGCCGACCAGGTGGGCTGGGCGGTCGACGACTGGCGGCTGGTGCAGCTCTGGCAGCGGGAGACCCACACGCTGCCGGAAGCCGACCGCCGCCGGCTGCGCCGCCGTCAGCGGCACTACGTCGAGGAATGGGTGCACGCACTGGCGGGGGTGCGGCCGGGCATCACGGACGCGGA
>JBLMWU010000261.1:0-5250 GCA_050257395.1 Gemmatimonadota bacterium
CCCGCGCTCCGCCATCACCGCGAACAGCCCTTGCAGGTCGGGCGCTTCCGGCGTGGTCAGCGAGCTGGCCAGCCGTTCGGACCCGACCCGGAGCTCGACCCCGCCGACAAGACCGGTCAGGTGCCCGGCGGCCCGCAGCCCGGCCTCGATCAGGTAGGTGCTCGTGGTCTTGCCGCTGGTTCCCGTGACGCCGATGAGGCGCAGCCGGGACGACGGGTCGCCGTACACCCAGCAGGCGATCTCGCCCAGCCGGGCGCGCGGGTCGGCCAGCACGAAGACGGGCACGCCGCTGGCCACCGCCCGGGACCGGCCGTCCGGGTCGGTCAGCACCGCGACGGCGCCGGACGCCACCGCGTCCGCGCAGAACGCCGCCCCGTGCACGTGTGCTCCGGGCAGCGCGACGTACAGGTCACCGGGTTCCACCGACCGGGAGTCGAGGGTCAGCCCGGACAGGGAACCCAGCTCGTTCGGTTCAGCTGGGGAGACCAGCCGCACGCCGAGCAGCGTGCTGAGCGCGGACAGCGGCCGGTGCGGCCGGCTCGCGGGTCGGATCGCCACGGGGTGAGGTTACCTCCATCACGGCGCGTTCAGGATCACCTTCGCCGGGGTGGCCCCGTCCGGCGGTATCTGCAGCGTGGCGAGCGCGTTCTTCATGACCTGGTAGAAGACCGGGCCCGCGACCACGGCGCCGAAGTGGCCGCCCTTGCGCGGGTTCTGCACGTTCACCGCGACCACGAGCTGCGGCTTGTCCCCTGGGGCGATGCCGATCCAGCTCGACCCGTAGACGCACAGGGCGCACTTCCCGTTGGACTCCTGGGAGGTCCCGGTCTTGGCGGCGACCGCGTAGCCGGGGATGACGCCCCACGGCTGGTTGCCCTCGGCGTCGATGACCGGCACCTGCTCCAGGATGTCGAGCAGTTCGCGGGCCGTCTTGGTCTTGATGACCCGGCGCGACGGCGGCGGCGCGGCCGCGGTGTACGTCCCGGCCGAGTTGGTGGTGCCCTGGATCAGGGTCGGCTGGACCCGGACGCCGCCGTTCGCGATCGTCGCGTACACCTCGGCCATCTGCAGCGCGGTCACGGCCACGCCCTGCCCGAACGACAGCGTGTACCGGGTGTCGCCGTACCAGTCAGAGACCGGCGGCAGGTCGCCGTCGGTCTCGTTCGGCAGGCCGACGCCGGTCGGCTGGCCGAGGCCGAACGCCCGCAGGTAGTTGTACTGCGTCTGCTCGCTGATGTGGGAGGCGACCTGGGACATGCCGATGTTGGAGGAGTGCGCGATGATGCCCGCGATCGTGTACCGCTCCCCCGGCGCCCACTCGGCGTCGTGGATGTACTGGCCGCCGCGGCGGATCTGGTACGGGATGTTGTAGGCGCTCAGCGGCGTCTGGCCGCCATGCTCGAGCGCCGCCGCGGCGGTGATCACCTTGGCCGTGGAGCCCGGCTGGAACTGGGCCTGCACGGCCAGGTTGGTGGTCTGGCTGACGGCGAAGGACCCGGACGGGTCGAACGTCGGGTACTGCGCCATGGCCAGCACGGCCCCGGTGTGCGGCTGGATGATCACCACCGTGCAGTTGTCCGCCTTGGTCTTCTTGACCTGGGCGGCGCAGGCCCGCTCGGCCGCGTACTGCAGGGCCGGGACGATGGTCAGGCGCAGGCTGCTGCCGTCCACGGCCGGGGTGCTCTTGCCGCCGGACAGCGGGATCTGCTGGCCGTCGCCGATCTGCACCTGCTCGCTGCCCGCCTTGCCCGACAGCAGCTTGTCGTACTGGAGCTCGAGGCCGCCGCCGCCGACGATGGTGCCGTCGGAGTTGGTGCCGGTGAAGCCGATGAGGTTGGCCGCGACGCTGCCGTCCGGATAGGACCGGGCGTAGCTGGCGGCCTGGTAGATGCCGGGCAGGTCCATCGCGGTGATCTGGCCGCTGCTGCGGGCGGGCACGTTGTCAGCCAGCACCACGTAATCGGGCGAGGACGGGTGCTCGAGCTTGGCCAGCACCGCGGCCGGGGTCATGCCGAGCGGGCCGGCCAGCGAGTCGGCGACGCTGCTCAGCTTGCTCGCCGGGATCAGCGGCGGGTCGGCGGTCACCTGGTACTTGGCCACGGTCATGGCCAGCACCTGCCCGTCGGCGCCGGTGATGCTGCCGCGCATGGCGGGCAGCACCTTGGTGTGATCCCGCTCCTGGAGCGCCAGCTTGCGGTAGTTACCTGACTCCATGCCCTGGAGCTGGACGAGACGGCCGGCGAACAGCGACAGCACGAAGACGATCGCGAGCAGGACGATCCCAAGCCGCCGGCTCGGGTCGCCGCGGGAGGGCCGGCGGCGGGCCGGCCGGGGCCGGGACGGCCGTGCCCACCGGGGGTCGGTGGGCCGGGCGGGCGGCCGATCCCTCGTTATGACGGCCGAACGGGGTGGGTTCTGAGCCCCGGTCCTGGCCGCCTGCGGCCCGGGGCCCCTCGGGGTACGGGGGGGCGGAGAGCCTCCCCGTGATCGGAGGGTTCCGGGGGGTCGCCCCCCCGGGCCGACACCGCGGCGCGGCTGCGGACCCGGCCGGCGGCCGCCAGGCGGCCGGCGCGGCGGATCCGGTGCTGTCACGGGGTGTACCCGGGCACGTTGATCGCGGCCTCCGCCCGGGACGGCTTGCCGACGATGATCTTCCCGGTCTTCTGGTCGATGAAGCCCAGGTGCGGGTTCGGCCGCATGCCGAGCCGCTCGGCCTTCTGCGCGATCACGGCCGGGTTGCCCGCCTGCGCCACCTCGTTGGTGAGGGTCTGCTGCTCACGGGCCAGGTTGGCGTTCTGCTCCTGCAGGCTGGTGATACGGAACGCCCCCTGGGCGAGGGTGGTGCTGATCACGAGCAGCGAGACCAGGGCGCCGCCGAGCAGGCCGACGAGCAGCAGGATGAACGGCGTGCGGGACGAGCGGGCCCGCGGCCTGGCCGTCCTCGGGACAGGCCTGGTACCGGGCCTGGTGCTGGGCCTGGAGCCGGACCCTGCGGCCCCCGGTCTGGGTTCCGGGCGGGTGTGACGGGGCGCGGTGACCTTGCCTGGCCGGACGGCTGGGCCCCGGCCGGGGGCGGTCCTGGGGGTTCGCGGCATCGTGTCAGTGGCCATGTTCTATGCCCCCTTTGGTCATGCTGCTTCTTGCCTGACGCGCTCCGCGGCCCGGAGCCGGGCCGAGTTAGCGCGCGGGTTGCTGGCGATCTCGCCGCTCTCGGGACGTTCGGCGCCCCGGGTGAGCAGGCGGAACCGCGGTGCGGCCGCATCGGCCGTGACGGGCAGGCCGGGCGGCGTCTGGTCGGCGGCCCGCCGCACGAGCTCCCGCTTGACGATGCGGTCCTCGAGTGAGTGGTAGGCGAGCACCACGACGCGGCCGCCGACGGCGAGCGCGTCGAGGGCCGCGGGCAGCGCCCGCCTCAGCGTGCCGAGCTCGTCGTTGACCTCGATCCGCAGTGCCTGGAAGGTGCGCTTGGCCGGGTTGCCCCCGGTGCGCCTGGTGGCCGCGGGGATCGCCTCCTTGACGATCGCGCTCAGCCGCTGGGTCGACGTGATCGGGGTGCGGGCGCGCTCCCTGACCACCGCGTCGGCGATCCGCCGGGCGAACCGCTCCTCCCCGTAGTCACGCAGGATGCGGGCCAGCTCGGCGGCCGGGTAGCCGTTGACGATGTCGGCGGCCGTCCGGCCGGAGGTCTGGTCCATCCGCATGTCCAGCGGCGCGTCCTGGGCGTAGGCGAAGCCGCGGCCGGGGTCATCGAGCTGCGGCGAGGACACGCCCAGGTCGAAGAGCAGGCCCATCACGCGGTCCGGCTTGATCGTGCCGTCCTGGGCGGCGGCGGCCAGGACGGCCGGGATCTCGTCGTACCGCGCGTGCACCAGGGTGACCTGGGCGGCGTAGGGCGCGAGCCGCTCACGGGCTGCCTCGATCGCGGCCACGTCGGCGTCGACGCCGATCAGCAGCAGGCCGGGGCAGGCCTCGAGCAGCGCGCGGGCGTGCCCGGCCCGGCCCAGCGTGGCGTCCACGAGCACGGCTCCCTCGCCGGCCAGGGCGGGCGCGAGCAGGGCGGTGACGCGGCCGGCCAGCACTGGCACGTGCCTGTCGCTGTCCACGCGTTCCCTCCCTGCTGGTCTTGCGGTTGCTGGCCTCGGGTTGTGTGGCCCCGGCCGGCCCCATCCGCTTACGCTGCCGGCTGGCACCGGGGAAGTGATGCCAGCAGGAAACGGCGGATGGGGGCCGGCGTGCGGGACTACAGGATTCCCGGGAGCACCTCCTCGGCGGCTTCGGCGAACGAGTCCTCTTGTGCGGCGAGGTAGGTCTCCCAGGCTTGCGCGTCCCAGATCTCGAGCCGGGTGTTCGCGCCGATCACCACGCAGTCCCGTTCCAGCCCGGCGTAGCTGCGCAGGGCGGCGGGGACGGTGATCCGGCCCTGTTTGTCCGGTAGCTCGTCGGACGCGCTGGCGAAGAAGACGCGGCTGTAGTCGCGGACCGACTTGGCCGTCACCGGTGCGGTGCGCAGGGCCTCGGTGATGCGGGCGAACTCCTCCTGCGGGAAGACGTAGAGGCAGCGTTCCTGCCCTTTGGTGATCACTACGCCCCCAGCGAGCTCTTCCCGGTACTTCGCGGGGAGGATCAGCCGGCCCTTTTCGTCCAGCCGAGGAGCGTGAGTCCCGAGAAACATGGGCGCTCACCTCCAGCGCTATCCCTCCACCGCGCTCCACTGTACCCCACATTTCCCCACCGTCAACGCTCCAAACGCCCCCATCGGCCCCACTTCCCCACTGAAAGCCCAGGTAGGGACGGTGGGGCGGAGTGGGGGGAAGCGGGGAGGAAGGTGGGGAGGCCAGTGGAAGGCCCAGTGGAAGGCAGGGTGGGCGCGGGAGGCCGGGGGCGGGAAGATTCGTCCGCGTCGCGCGTTCGGCGAAGAAGGACGTACTGTAGCGGTACAGCAGTCAGGCGGGGACGCTCAGGGGCCCGGGGCACCCGGCCGGCTTGGTGGTGCGCGTAAGCGCCTTCGAGGAGGCCACGTGGTACTGGACACCGGACGGCAAACGGGTAGCCCCATCGATGATCTGGTGCCGGCGGCCCGCCGGATCGGCAAGGCGGTCGAGTCCGTCATCGAGGGCAAGCGGGACGCCATCCAGCTCACCCTGGCCGTGCTGCTGGCCGAGGGGCACCTGCTCATCGAGGACGTGCCCGGCGTCGGCAAGACGATGCTGGCCAAGGCCCTGGCCCGGGCGATCGACGGCAGCGTGCGGC
>JBLMWU010000262.1:0-25899 GCA_050257395.1 Gemmatimonadota bacterium
GGGGGCCCCCCCCCGCCTCCTGCTGCGCTGCCCGCTGCCGGCTGCGCGCCCGGATGGCTCAGGCGTTCCCCTCCGCCACCGAGATGTCTGCCAGCGCGGAGTTCTGGTCCCGCTCCATGGCGAGGTCGCCCAGGCTGAGCACGCCGACCGCACGCCCCTGCTGCACCACCGGCAGCCGCCGCACGGCCCGGCTGCGCATCAGCCTGACCGCCTGGTCCAGCGGCATGTCCGGGGTGGCGGTCACCAGCTCGCTGTCGCTGATGATCTCGGCCACCGGGGTGCGCGGGTCCTTGTCTTCGGCGACCAGCCGGACCGCGATGTCCCGGTCGGTCACGATCCCGGACACCGTGCCGTTGTCGGTGACGATTGACGCCATTGTCAACAGTCGTTGCCTAAGCTCCCGGCCGGCCCGTTCCCGGGACCGCGGCTGATGCCTGCGCGGCACTGGCGGCCCAGCGAAAGTTTGGTCATCACCGGGGCGGGTAGCGACGCTGCCGCTCCCTATCGGACGCAGGGGCCACGCCATAGGAGAAATTATCGTGCAGACCGCATCCGCCTGCGTGCCCAGGCAGGTGGCGGCCGCCGCAGGCTGCGCAGCGGTGCCCGCTGGCAGCTTCCTGACCAGGAATGGCATCGACTCTCCCGGCATCGGTGGCCAGCGGGCGGGAAAATGGCCGCGGAGACGCCCGGATTCCGGTGGCAAATTCACAATCACCGCTGGCAGCGTCGCTTCTCAGCCGTTTATGACCTGCCTTTGTCCTGACGCCTGCGCCGGCATCCGGGCCCGGTCTTGCCCGCTTCCGGGCCACCCGTTCGACTCGATCGCCGCGGATGACGTGACCGTGGCGGTCGCCGCGCTGGCCGGGCGTGGGGCGCACGGGGGCCGCTCCGCGCCCGGCCGCCCGGCGCTGGCCGCCGTCACGGTTGGGGGACGTGCCCACGGCGGCTGCCCGGGCGCGGGAAGGCCCCTCACCGCCGGAATTTCCGGGGCGCAACCGGAGTAGCGCCCCGGCTGGCGGGCAGTCAGGTGATTCTGCGGCACAGGAGTCGTTCTGCGGCAGAAAGTCGCCCGGCAGCACAGACGAGCGCCGAGAGGATTCGTGAGGAGAGGTGAAGCAGGGAATGACCGCGGCACAGGACATCGCTGACTGGCGGGCGCTTGCCGCCTGCATGTCCGCCGACCCGGACATGTTCTTCCCGATCTCGTCGGCCGGCCCGGCGCTGGGCCAGGTCAGCCAGGCCAAAGCGGTCTGCGCTGGCTGCCGTGTCCGGCAGCCCTGCCTCGACTTCGCGCTGGCCACCGGGCAGACCCACGGCGTGTGGGGCGGGACGACCGAAGAGGAACGCCAGCGGCTGCGGCGGCACCGGGCAGTCTCCGCAGCGCCGTCAGGCCAGGCCCGGCAGGCCGTACCGCGGCCGCAGCGGGCACGCCGGCGCAGCCGCCGCCACGCAAGCCGCTGACGCCGGCCCGCCGGCGGCCCGCCCGCCCGGCGGCTAGCCAAGGAGGTGGGGACCCATGTCAGGCTCGCTTCTGGCCATCATCGTCATCCCGATTGTCGTTTTCCTCGCCTTGTTCGGCTGGCTTGCGGCGGTGCTGTACGCAAACCGCCACCCGGGTGGCAGGGAGCCCGGCGCCCGGCCGCGCTGGCACGTCACCGGCGGCGCGTTCCAGGGCGATCCGCGCCAGTTGATGCCGCACCGGGACGCGGTGCCGCCGGAGGCGGCCGCCTACGAGGGCAGCGGCGACGAGGAGCCCTGACCGCCCCTCAGCCTGCACCGTTTGGCGGCGCCGGCGCCGGGTAGCGCGCAGGGCGAAGCGTGGCGGCACCGGCACGCAGGGCAAGGGGGCATCCTATGAGCACGCCGTCGGCGGAGCAGCCGCCGCCACCTCAGGCACAGGACTACCCCGGCCGCTCCGGCGAGATGACGCCGCAGCCGCAGGACGAGATGCGCGAGTACGAGGGCAGGAGCCTGCTGGCCGGCACCCGCGCGCTGGTCACCGGGGGCGACTCGGGGATCGGCCGCGCGGTGGCGGTGGCGTTCGCCAAGGAAGGCGCGGACGTGTGCATCGCCTACCTGTCGGAGCAGGAGGACGAGGACGCCCGGCACACCGCGGAGCTGGTGGGGCAGGCCGGCCAGCGGTGCGTGACCGTCCGCGCCGACCTGGCGGAGGAGAAGAACTGCCAGCACGCGGTCGAGCGCACCGTGGCCGAGCTGGGCGGCATGGACGTGCTGGTCAACAACGTCGCCACCCAGCAGCCGGTGAGCCGGCTCGAGGAGCTGACCTCCGAGCAGTGGGAACGGACCTTCCGGGTGAACATCCACAGCTACTTCTGGACCACCCGGGCGGCCCTGGCCCACCTGCCCGACGGCGGGTCGATCATCAACACCTCGTCCATCAACGGGCTGCGCGGCAACAAGTCGCTCATCGACTACGCGGCGACCAAGGGCGCGATCCTCGCGTTCACCTACTCGCTGGCGCAGTCCCTGCAGGAGCGGGGCATCCGGGTCAACGCGGTCGCACCCGGGCCGGTGTGGACGCCGCTCATCCCGGCGACCTTCGACGAGGAGCGGGTCAGCAAGTTCGGCCAGCAGGCGCCGATGGGCCGGGCCGCGCACCCCGACGAGATCGCGCCGTCCTACGTGTTCTTCGCGTCCGGCCGCCTGTCCAGCTACTACTCCGGCGAGGTGCTCGCGCCGATCGGCGGCGAGACCCTGCCAGGCTGACCTGTCTGTCCGGCTGGCTGCACCCGTATCCCGCCGGGTGCGGCGCCCGGGCACGGGCAGCCGGAAGCGGTCATGCAGCGGTGGTCCGCTGTGCTGAGGCATTGCCGTCCTTCCGTCCGTCTGCGGCGTTCCCCCGGCAAGGCGCCGGCGCCGCGGCTCAGCCCCCCTCCCTGTCCTTCTCCTGCTGGGCGGTGACGGCGTTCTCCCGCCGTCCCTGCCCGTCACCATCAGTGCTGGTCTCCAGCTGGTAACGAGTGTAGAAGTGGTTAAGCCTGGCCATGACCTGCGCAGACACCCGGCGCGGGGTGGGCAGCGGGATGATGTGGCGGGGCGTCGGCGCGATGAGCCGCTCCGCCCGCGCGGCCTGCCGGACCGCCAGCTCGCCCTCTGCGAGCGGCCGCGTCACCGCCGCGTAGCCGCCTCCGGGCAGCTCGGTGATGGTCCCGGTGGGCACGCCCGTCCGGACAGTGACCTGGTCGCGCTGCTGCAGCGCCAGGCAGATCCAGCGGGTGACGAAGAACGTGGCCAGCGGGAGCACGAAGAAGCCCACCCGCAGCACCCACACCAGTGCGAACAGCGGGATGCCGAAGTAGTAGGAGATGATGTCGTCGCCGCCGGCCAACTGCATGTCCACGGCCATCGCGATCACCGCGGCGCCCAGGGCGGTGCGGGCCGGCACGTTGCGCGGCCGGTCGAGGATGTGGTGGTGGCGCAGGTCGCCGGTGACGTACTGCTCGAAGAACGGGTACATCGCCAGCAGCAGGAAGAACAGGGCAGGCAGCACCACCGCCGGCAGGAAGATGTTCCAGACGAAGGTGTAGCCGCCCGCGTTCGTCTCCCAGTTCGGCATCAGCCGCAGCCCGCCTTCCAGGAACCCGATGTACCAGTCGGGCTGCGAGCCGGCCGAGGCGACAGCCGGGCTGTACGGCCCGTACAGCCAGATCGGGTTGATCTGGGCGGCGGTGGCCAGCACGCTGATGATCCCGGCGGTGAACAGGAAGAGCGAGGTCGTCTTCGTCAGGAAGACCGGGAACATCGGCTCGCCGACCACGTTGTCCTCGCGCTTGCCCTTGCCCGGGTACTGGGTGTGCTCCTGGTGCCAGACGGACAGCAGGTGGGCGGCGATCAGCGCGGCCAGCAGGCCGGGGATGAGCAGGACATGGGTGACGTAGAGCCGGGGGATGAAGTCGTGGCCCGGGTAGTGCCCGCCGAACGCGAAGTAGACGATGTAGCTGCCCACCACGGGGATCGACAGCATGATGCCCTCGGCGATCCGCACCCCGGTGCCGGACAGCAGGTCGTCCGGCAGTGAGTACCCGGCGAAGCCCTCGGCGGCGGCCAGCGCGAACATGACCGTGCCGATGAGCCAGTTGACCTCCCGCGGGCGGCGGAACGCGCCTGTGAAGAAGATGCGCATCAGGTGGACCGAGATCGAGGCCACGAAGATCACCGCGGCCCAGTGGTGGATCTGCCGCATGAGCAGGCCGCCGCGGACGTCGAAACTGATCTGCAGCGTCGAGGCGTACGCCTCGCTCATGTGCACGCCGTCGAGGCGGGTGTACGCCCCGCGGTAGATCATGTCCGTCATGCTGGGCTTGAAGAAGAACGTCAGGTAGATCCCGGTCAGGATCAGGATGACGACGCTGTAGAGCGCCAGTTCGCCGAGGAAGAACGACCAGTGGTCCGGGAAGACCTTGGTCATGACACGGCGGAGGAACGCGGCCGAGCCGAACCGGGCGTCGATCCCCGATGCGGTCTTTCGCACCCGTTTGCGGACTCGCGGCATGCCCCACCTGTGCCGTGTCAGTGGCGGACGAGGACGGGAGCACTTCTGCCCAGCCACCGGCTGACCTAACGCCCGCGGGCCGGCCGGGCCGGCTGGAGCCGGGTGCCCGCTGGCTGTCACCGTCAGTTTGAACGCGGTGCCGCACGGTATGTAGCCGTTGCCGGGCTGCGCCATCCCGGGCGGTTCGCCGTTCCAGCAGGTCAGACCTTGGCAGCGCCGTCACCGTGCCGGATCGCGGCGGGGGACGAGCCGGGGAAGCCAGAGGAGGAGCCGTGCGCCAGGAGCAGCAGCCGCCGCGCGAGCCGACCACCCGCGAGCTCGCGGCCCAGGCGGCGGTGCAGGGCGCCGGGCTGCTGGGGCAGGAGCTGGCGCTGGCCAAGGCCGAACTGCTCGCCCGGGCCCGGCAGGCAGGCGTGGGGGTCACCATGCTGGCGGTAGCGGGCGGGCTGGGCATCTCCGCCTGGCTGGTGCTGCTGGTCGCCGCGATCGCGGGCGTGGCCGTGGCGCTGCCGGTCTGGGCGTCCGCGCTGATCCTGGGCGGTGCGCTGGGCCTCGGCGCCGGCGGCCTGGCGCTGATCGCCAGCCGGCGGCTGGCCCGCACCTCTCCTCCCCTCCCGCTGACCACCGAGAGCGTCCGCCAGGACCTGGCGGAGATCAAGGCCAGGACAAGCCGGTGACCGGCGCAGACGACGCGGCTGCGGCCGAAGCTGCCCAGCTGGAGGCCCTGCGCCAGCGGGCGGAGCAGCGCCGCAAGGAGCTGGGGGACACGCTGGAGGAGCTGACCGGGAAGCTCGCCGAGGACCTGGACATGGGCCGGTGGGCCCGGCGCGGTGCGCAGCGCGCCACCGCCGGGCTCGGCCGGGCCACCGCCGCCGCGGCGCGGCACGCGCTGCCCGGCCCGGACGGGGCGGCCGCCGGTGTGCTGCGGCGCGCCCGCACCAGCCGGGGCACCCGGACCGTCCTCATCGCCGGGCCGGCCGGGCTGGTCCTGGCCGGAGCCTCGTGGTGGCTGATCTGCCGCTGGCGGGGGCGGTGAGGCGGGCGTGCACTTCCGCCAGGTGTTCGGGCAGATTTCCAGCCTGGAATGGACGATCGCCGCGGTCGTCTTCGGCCTCGTCATCCTGACCATGCTGGTCGCCTTCGGCCTCAGCTGGCACCGGCGGCGGCGCGGCAAGGGCCCGTCCCGGCTGGCCGAGCACAGCAAGCTGGAGGGCGGCTACCTGCTCGCGCTCACCGGGATGGCGGTCTTTCTCATCGCGGCGAGCTTCTCGTCCAACGCCCGCTTCTGGTCCGACCCGCCAGCCGCGCTGACGGTGCGGGCCACCGGTTTCCAGTGGTGCTGGGACTTCTCCTATGTCGGGCAGCGGGTGTCGGTCTCCGGCCCGTGCGCGGGCCGGGCGGTGCCGACGCTGGTGGTGCCGGCCGGCCGGGACGTGCGGATCGAGGTGACCTCCCGGGACGTCATCCACGCCTTCTGGGTGCCGGGGCTGCGGGTGAAGATGGACGCCTACCCGCGGCACCTGAACTACCTCACGCTGCGGGTGCCGCCCGGCCGCTGGCTCGGGCACTGCGCCCAGTTCTGCGGCCTCTACCACTACGGGATGATGTTCTACCTGCGGGCGGTCCCGCCCGCGCAGTTCGACCGCTGGCTGCACGCCCGCGGCGGCCCGGCCCGGGCGGTGCGCGCCTGATGCGCACCGAGGTGGAACGCGCCGCCCTGCCCGCACCCGCCGCGGCCCGCGCGGGCTGGGTGGAATGGCTGGTCACCACCGACCACAAGCGGATCGGCCTGCTGATCCTGGGCACCGCGACCGGCCTGTTCCTGGTGTTCGGGGCGCTGGCGCTGACCATGCGCAGCCAGCTCGCGTTCCCGGCCCAGCGGATCCTCAGCCCGCAGCTGTACAACCAGTTCTTCACCCTGCACGGCACCGGGATGATCGCGCTCGCGATCACGCCGTTCGCGCTGGGGCTGGGCGTGTACCTGGTGCCGCTGCAGGTGGGCGCGCCGACGATCGCCGCGCCCCGGCTCACCCTGCTCGGGTACTGGCTCTACGCGGGCGGCGCGCTGGCGCTGATCCTGGCCGCGGTGGTCCCGAACGGGGCGGCCACCGGCTGGTGGGGTTACACGCCGCTGTCCGACAGCCGCTACTCACCCGGCCCGGGCATGAACCTGTGGGTGATCGGGGTGTTCCTGGCCGCGACCGGCATGCTGATCCTCAGCGCCACGGTGGCCTGGACCATCCTGACCATGCGCGCACCCGGGATGACCATGCTGCGGATGCCCGTGTTCAGCTGGTCGATGCTGGTCACCTGCCTGATGGGCCTGCCCGCGTTCCCGTCCCTGCTGGCGGCGATGGCGATGATCGGGCTCGCCCGGGCCGCGCCGGGCACGTTCTCCTCGAACGCCTGGAACCTGCTGTACCAGAACCTTTTCTGGTTCTACGGCCACCCGGTCGTCTACATCATGTTCTTCCCGTTCGTCGGCTGCGTCGCCGAGGTGCTGGCGACGTTCTCCGGGCGCCGCTTCTTCGGCTACAAGGGCACCGCGCTGGCGCTGCTGGGGTTCGCGGCGCTGTCGATGGCGGTCTGGGGCCATCACCTGTTCACCAGCGGGCAGGTCGTCAACGACTACTACTCGATGACGTCGATCCTGCTGACGCTGCCCGCCGGGATCGAGTACTTCGGGATGCTGGCGACGATCGTGGGCGGGCGGCTGCGCTACCGGACCCCCATGCTGTTCGCGCTGGCCTTCATCCCGCAGTTCCTCATCGGCGGGCTGACCGGGATCATGGTCGCCACCCCGGCGTTCGACTACAACGCCAACAACAGCTACTTCGTGGTCGCGCACTTCCACTACACGCTGTTCGCGGGCAGCGTCTTCGGCTTCTTCGCCGGGCTGTACTTCTGGTTCCCCAAGGCCACCGGGATCAGGTTCAGCGAAAGGCTGGGCGTACTGCACTTCACGCTGATGGTGATCGGCACGAACGTGACATTCCTGCCGATGTTCGGGCTGGGCATGCTGGGCATGACCCGGCGGATCGCCACCTATCCCGCCAATGAGGGCCTGAACGCGCTGAACCTGACCGCGAGCATCGGCGCGGGCATCCTGGGCCTGTCCATGCTCGTGTTCATCTACAACCTGTACTGGTCCGCCCGGCGGAAGATCCCCGCCCCGCCCGACCCCTGGCAGGGCCACACGCTGGAGTGGGCGACCTCGTCGCCGCCGCCCCGGTACAACTTCAGCGCCGACTACCCGGTGCCGCGGATCCGCAGCTACGCACCCCTGCTGGACCTGCGCGAGGAAGCGGCCGGCCGGGTGGCGGCCGTCCCGGGAGGCAGCCCGTGAACCTGCTGGCGAAGCCGGCCGTGGTGGTGGCCGGCTGGGGAGTCCTCAACGGCGTGCTGGCCGTGGTGCTGGCCGGGTTCGGCGGCACGGCGCTGGAGTTCCCCGTCTACCTGATCGCCGCGGCCCTGGTGCTGCTGAACGCCGGGGCGGTGTGGCTGGTGCTGCGCGGCCGCCGGGGCGGGCCGGTGTGGCGGGAGCCGCCCGCGGCGGACAGCGTGGTCTTCTTCGCGATCGGCGTCATCGTGGCCGCCCTGGGCTGGGCGTTCGCCTGGTATCTCGCCCCGGCCGCGCTCATCCCGTTCATCCTCGCCTTCCTGCGCGAACGCGCCGCCCGCCGTCAGCGCCACGCCGCATAGGACCGGCTGGCCCAGGCCAGGCCGGCCACGGCCCCGCCCGTTCCCCATCCGGGTTGTTTGGGGTAATTCCGGCCGGGTAGCCGGGCGCGAACCGGGAGGAGACGGCCAGGGCCGGCCGGAGGGGAATGCGATGAAACTGGGGTTCCTGCGACCGCTGTACGAGCAGACCGGCAGGTACGTGTCGGTCTACCTGGACACCAACCGGGCGACGGAGAAGGCGCCCCAGGCAGTGGCCCTGCGGTGGCGGGCCGCCCGGGACCGGCTCGCCGCCGCGGGCGCGGACGGCGCCACCCTCGCCGCCATCGGCGACCTGGTCACCGACCCGGACCAGGCAGCGCCCGGGCGGGCGGTTTTCGGCCGCGGCGGCTCGGTCAGCTTCACCGCGTCCCTGGCGGACCCGCCGCAGCGGGAGATCGCGCGGGTCGCGCCGCTGCCGCACCTCATGCCGCTGCTCGCCAGCCAGCCGCCGCAGCCGCCGCACCTGCAGGTGACCGCCACCCGCGCGGGCGGGGACATCCTCGCGGTCGCGCCCGCCGAAGGGGACTGGGCCCGGCACGCCGGCCGGCGCGGCTGGCCGCTGCACAAGAGCCCCAGCGGCGGCTGGTCTCAGCTCCAGCATCAGCGCAGCACCGAAGAGGCCTGGGAGGACAACGCCAAGGAGCTGGCCACCCAGGTGATGGACGCGGCCGAGCGGATCGGCGCCGCGCAGGTCGTGGTCGCCGGGGACGCCCGCGCCCAGTCACTGCTGCGCAAGCACCTGAGCAGCCGCTGGCAGGCGGCCGTGCTCACGGTCGGCGAGGAAGTGCCCCCGGACGCCGGCGCCGTCGCAGCCGCCGCGGAGCGGGCGCTGGCCCGCCAGGAGGACGAGGCGTGCCGCGAGCGCTTCGGCCACTGGCAGACCCAGCTGGCCCACGGCGCCGCCACCCAGGGGCTGGCCGGCACCCTGACCGCGCTGGCCGACGGCCAGGTGGCCCAGCTGTTCCTGGCTGACCGCCCGGCCACGGCCGCGTCCGCCTGGGTCGGCCCGGCCGGCACCGACCTGGCCGCCTCCGAGGCGGAGCTGCGCGAGCGCGGCGTGCCGGACCCGGTCAGCGAGCGCGCGGACGCCGCCGCCATCCGGGCGGCGGCCGCCACCGACGCGGAGCTGTACATCCTCCCCGGGGACCTGCTGGCGGCGCAGCAGCCGGACGTGATCACCGAGCCGCAGGACGGCATCTGCGCCACCCTGCGCTACCCGCCCGCCAGCTGACCAGCGCCCGCTGACCGGGCGGGCAGGCTCCCGGCCGGGAGCCGGGCCGGCGGTAGGGTCAGATTCCGTGTCCACCCGCGAGCTTGTCGTGCTCGGCACGGCGAGCCAGACGCCCACCCGGGAGCGGAACCACAACGGCTACCTGCTCCGCTGGGATGGTGAAGGCCTGCTGTTCGACCCGGGCGAGGGCACCCAGCGGCAGATGCTGCTGGCCGGGGTCAAGGCCAGCGAGATCACCCGTATCTGCCTCACCCATTTCCACGGCGACCACTGCCTGGGCCTGCCCGGGGTGCTGATGCGGCTGTCCCTCGACCGGATCACCCACCCGATCGAGGCCTGCTACCCGGCCGAGAGCCAGAGCACATTCCATCAGCTGCGGACGGCGGCGCTGTTCCACGACCTGGTGCGGCTGCGCGAACGGCCGGTCCGGGGTGCCGAGACGATCACCGAGGGCCCGCCGTTCCGGCTGGAAGCCCGGCCGCTGTCGCATGCCGTGCCCGCCATCGGCTACCAGCTGGCCGAGCCGGACGGCCGGCGCATGCTCCCGGCCGAGCTGGCCCGGTTCGGGATCAGCGGGCCGGACGTGGGACGGCTGCTGGAGCAGGGCTCGCTGGAGGCCGGCGGGCAGCGGGTCGCGCTGGAAGAGGTGAGCGCGCCGCGGCGCGGGCAGCGGTTCGCGTTCATCATGGACACCCGGCTGTGTGACGCCGTGTTCGCCCTCGCCGACGGCGCCGACCTGCTGGTGTGCGAGTCGACGTTCCTGGAGCGGGACGCCGGGCTGGCCCGCGACTACGGGCACCTGACCGCCCGCGAAGCCGGGCTGGTCGCGGCCGAGTCCCGGGCGCGGCTGCTGGTGCTGACCCACTTCTCCCAGCGGTACGCCAGCGGCGACGGGGACCTTTTCGCCGCGGAGGCGGCCACCGTGTTCAGCGGGGAGATCATCGCCGCCCGCGACCTCACCACCATCCCGGTGCCGGCCCGGGTCCTGGCCGGCCTCGGCTGAGCCCGGGCCGCGCGGGTCAGCCGGCCCGTGCCTTCGCCGCGGCCCGGCCCGCCGTGCTGAGGTCCCCGACAAAGCCCTGGTAGGCGCTGTGCCGGGCCTCCCCGTCCGGCGCGCGCAGCACCGCCGATGGGTGGATGGTGCTGACCACCAGGCCGTGCCACGGCCCCACGCTGGCCTCGTCCACGTGCCCGCGGCGCTCGCCCACCCGGAACCGGGACCCGAACAGCGACGTCCCGGCGGTGGCGCCGAGCGTCACCACCACCTGCGGGCCGACCACGGCCAGCTCCCCTTCCAGCCAGTGACGGCAGGCCATGATCTCGGTGCCGTTGGGCCGCTCGTGGATCCGCCGCTTGCCGCGCGGCTGCCACTTGAAATGCTTGACGGCGTTGGTGATGTAGGCGTCCTGGCGGTCGATGCCGCTGTCGGCGAGCGCCCGGTCGAGCAGCCGGCCGGCCGGGCCGACGAACGGGTGGCCCTGTTTGTCCTCCTGGTCGCCGGGCTGCTCGCCGACCAGCACCAGGGACGCGCGGGCCTGCCCCTCGCCGAAGACCGTGGCGGTGGCCCGCCGGTACAGGTCGCACCGGGTGCAGCCCGCCGCCTCCTGCGCAAGCTCCTGCAAGGTCGTCACAGGGAGCGCCTACCCGTCCCGGGCCCGATCACGCAGCAGGTCCCGGGCCGGCCTGGCTGGCCAGCCGCCGGACAGCACTGTGGGTATCCGGCTGGTCACGTTTGTGTGATCTGTTCCCGGGCACCAGGATCTTCCGGCAGCACCAGCCCGCCGGGCGGGCGTCGCTGGAGGGTGACCTCGCGAGCCAGATCGAGCACGCCGAGCGCGAAGCAGGCGTCCGCCGCCAGCTCTGACCTCAGGCCCGGCTCAGTCCCGGTAGGGACGGCCGGTGGCCTCGTCGTCCCCCTCTCGTACGATCGTGCGTCCGGTCAGGCGGCCACCTGCGTGCCGCTCCGCCCGGTCGCCTGCCGCTCGAACAGGCGGGTGATCTCCTCCACCGAGTGGCCCTTGGTCTCCGGCAGGAAGATGCTCACGAACAGGACCGCGAGCAGGCACAGGCCCGCGAAGCAGATGAGCACCCAGCCCAGCCCGATGCTGTTCTGCCAGGTCGGGAAGACCTCGATGAGAGCGAAGTTGGCCAGCCAGTCCACGGCCGCCCCGATCGCGGCGGCCAGGGCGAACCCGGTCAGGGGGTAGGGCACGAAGTTGAGTGCGGACCCGATGTTGGCCGTGTCGTAGCCGAACAGGAACCCGCCGATGGTCGCCAGCAGGGTGAGTGACCAGATGAACGAGGTGGGCACTCGCCGGTCGAGCGCCGTGAGGACGTTGTTGCCGCCCGTGTTGACCTGAGTCATGAACTTGTTCACTCACCCGCAATCGGCGGGCGAAACCAGCGGCGGCTTGCCCCTCAGCCGGCCGGGCCGGCTACGACGCGGACCTGGCCGTGCCGCGGCGGGCCTTGCGGACCGCATCGGCCAGTTCGTCGCGGCTCATCTTCGACCGGCCCTGGATGCCCGCGTCAGCGGCCAGCTTCGCCAGCTCGGTCTTGCTCATCCGGTCCACGTCGGCACCGCCGTCAGCGGCCCTGCCCTGCTGGCCGCGCCTGCCCGTCTTACTGCTGGCGCCCTTGCTGCTGGCACCCTTGCTGCTGGCGCCCTGCCGGCTGGACCTGGCCGCGCCGCCCTGCCTGCCGCGCCTGCCTGCGCCGTCCTTACCGGCCCGGCCGCCCCGGGCCGCTTCGGCGCTTTGCCGCAGCGCCTCCATGAGGTCGACGACCTTCCCCTCTTCCGGCGGCTGGCTCTCGGTCACGATCTCCTCCCCCTGCCGTTTGCGCTCGATGAGGTCCTCGACCCGTTCCCGGTAGGTGTCCCGGTAGCTCTCCGGCTCCCAGGACGTCGTCATCGAGTCGATGAGCTGCGTGGCGATGCTGAGCTCGCGGCGGCGCACCGACCGGCTGGACGGAAGGCCGCCGAGTTCCTCGCCCGGGTCGCGGATCTCGTCGGCGAAGTACATGGTCTCCAGCGCGAGCACGTCCCCGTCCGGCCGGACCGTCACCAGGTACTGCTTGCCGCGCATCACGAACATGGCGATCCCCGCCCGGTTGGTCTCCGCCATGGCGTCGCGCAGCAGCGCGTACGCGCGCTCGGCGTCCTCACCCTGCGGCGCGAGGTAGTAGGTCTTCTGGAAGTAGATCGGGTCGATCTCGTCGAGGTCCACGAAGTCGCTGATCTCGATGGTGCGGGACCGGCCCGGCTCCACGGCTTCCAGTTCCTCGTCGCTGACGAGCACGTAGTCGCCGTCGCCGACCTCCCGGCCGCGGACGATGCTGGACAGCTCCACCTGTTTGCCGGTGCGCTCGTTGACCCGCTGATAGCGGATGCGGTCCGAGGTCCCGGCCTCGAACTGGTTGAAGTGGATGGTCCGGTCCTCGGTCGCGGCGAACACCGCTACCGGGACGTTGACCAGCCCGAACGCCAGTGATCCGGTCCAGATCGAGCGTGCCATGGCAACCTCCCCCGGCGATGGCGGACCCGCCTGGACGATCCGCTACCCGCCCGCCGCCGGGTCATGCGGGCCGGGGATCAGCTCCGCAGGTCAGCGCGCTCGCGGGCACGGGCCAGCCGCCGCTGCGCGGTGTCCAGCATCCTGGCCGCCAGGTCCCGGTGCCGCCGTGCCTCCCGCGCGGCCCGCGATGTGCGTCCCTCCGCGGCCTGCGCTTCGTCCAGCTCCCGCTCCAGCTCGGCTGCCCGCTGCACCGCGGCTTCATGCTGGCCGGCGGTGGTCGCGGCCTGCTGCTCCGCCTCGGCCAGGGCGTCCGCCGCCTCCCGGGCCGCCGCCTCAGCGTCCGCGAGGTCACGCCGCGCAGCCTCGGCCGCGCGCTCGGCCCGCTCGGCGGCTGCCCGGGCCGCCCTGTCCTCCTTCGTCCCGCCCTCAGCCGCGCCGTCTTTCCCGGCTCTGCCCCTTGCCCCGCTGACCCCAGCCGTGCGTCCCGGCCGGCCGCCGGCGCCACCGCGGCCAGGCCCGGCCCGCTCACCCGCGGCCCGCCCCGCCCGGCGACGGCCGCTCTCCTTCCGGCCGGCCGCCCGCCCGCGCCCGCCGTCCACCGTCTGGCCAGCGGCTTCACCGGGCGCGGCGACCGCCGCAAACGCATCCGTCCCGCCGAGCCCGGCATAGGACAGGGCGGTGGCCAGCCGCCCGGACCGCACCGCCTCGGCCGCCGCCGGGTCGGCCAGGGCAGCCTCCAGCGTGCCGGTCAGCTCCCGCTCCGCCTGGTCGCTCACGGGCTGCCCGGCCTCATCCGCCAGCCGCCGGGCCTCCCGGGCCAGCGCCGGGACCAGGCTGCGCCGCCGGCCCGACAGCTCCCGCAGCCGGTCCCCGGCCAGCGCGTCCTGCGCGTCCCGCAGTTCCCCGCCGAGCGCGAGCAGCTCACCGACGCGGTCGCCGGCGTCGCGTACCAGCCGGTTGACCAGCCAGGCGCTCACCGTGGGCCGGCGCAGCTTCCTGATCGCGCCGGCCAGCTCCCGGTCGCCCGCGGCCCGCGCCCGGTCGGCCCGTTCGTCCCGGGCGGCGCGGAACTCCCCGGGCGGCAGCGCGTACAGTTCGTCCGCTGCTTCCGCGAGCTCCGCCTGCACGCAAGGCTTATACCCCGGCCACCGGGACGGCACCGCGGACAGGCCACCGGGACGGCACCGCGGACAGCCCGCCCGGCAGCGGGCCGCGCACCGCGCCGGCCCGGCCGTGCATGACCACGCCGGCAGCGGGGCAGCAGGACAGCGTGACGAGCACGGGGGCCCGGTGACCGATCCGCACACCGCACCAGCCGGCCTGATGCCAGCCGGGCAGCCGCCCGAGCCGGTCACCGCCGAACCGATCCGCCCGGTCCGGGTACCGGCGCTCACCATGCGCTGGCTGGACCTGGCGTTCCTGCACTGGCCGGTCGACCCGGACGTGGCCGCGCCGCTGATGCCGCCCGGCGTGCGCCCGGACACCTGGGACGGCGTCACCTACGTGGGGCTGGTCGCGTTCCGGATGCACCAGGTCGGCCTCCTGGGCCTGCCCGGGCTGCCGTACCTGGGCTCGTTCCCGGAGACGAACGTCCGGCTGTACTCCGTGGGTCCCGACGGCCGCCGCGGCGTCGTCTTCCTGTCCCTGGACGCCGCCCGGCTGCTGCCCGCCGCCGTGGGCCGGGCCGGTGTCAGGCTGCCCTACCAGTGGGCGCGGATGCGCGTGCGCCGCGACGGCGACCTGCTGACCTACGCCAGCATCCGGCGCTGGCCCACGCCGGGCCCCCGGGTCCGGCTGCGGCTGCGGGTCGGCGAACGGGTGGCCGGCCCGTCCGCGCTGGAGCACTTCCTCACCGCCCGCTGGGGGCTGCACGCCGCCTGGCACGGCACCACTGTCTTCCTGCCGAACGAGCATCCCCGCTGGGAGCTGTACCGGGCCGGCCTCACCGACCTGGCCGGAGACCTGGTGGCCGCCGCGGGCCTGCCCGCGCCCGCGGGCCCGCCCATCAGCGTGCTGTACTCGCCCGGCGTCCCGGTCCGGGCCGGCCTGCCCCGCCCGGTCCGCGGCTGACCCGCGGCCCGCGGCCTGGCTGAGCCGGCCGGCCTGGCCGGCAGTCCTGGTGCGCCCGGCGCCTGCGGTTTCCGCCGGCCAGCCGGGGGCTCTTGACGGCTGGCCGGGTGCGGCCGTTGTGTGGAGATCGCTAGCACCGGCGCCGTTTCGTTCCCCTTCATCTGTCCTGAACATCTGGAGGCAGCATGATCATGAAGACCACCCGGGCCCGGCTGGTGGCCGCCGTGACCGCGGCAGGCGCTGGCGCGGCGCTGACCTTAGCAGCGTCCGGGGCGGCGGCGACCACTCAGGGCACCAGCCCGCCCGGCGCGGCCCGGCTCGACCGCGCGTTCGTGATCATGCTGGAGAACCACTCGCAGCAGAGCGTCATCGGCGACCCGAACGCCCCCTACCTGACCGGGCTGGCGCACACGTATGCCCAGGCCACCAGCTACTACGGGGTGACGCACCCGAGCGAGCCGAACTACGTCGCCCTGATCAGCGGGTCCAACTGGTGGACGAACACCGACAACCCGGCCAACCGGTTCGACCACACCAGCCTGGTGGACGAACTGGCCGCCAGCCACCTGAGCTGGGGCGCCTATCTGCAGGCCATGCCCGCGTCCGACCCGCTCACCGACTACTGGCCGTCCAGCGGCAACCCGCTCTACGCGTCCAAGCACAACCCGTTCGCCCTGTTCACCAGCGTCCGCGGCAACCCGGCCCTGCTGGCGGACGTCAAGCCGTACACGTCACTGGCAGGTGACCTGAACGGCCCGCGGCCGCCGCGCTTCGTGTTCATCGCCCCGGACCAGTGCAACGACATGCACGGCGGCGTCTACACCGCGGTGGCCGGCTATCCGGAGACCCCGTGCCCGTACAGCAGCGCCACCAACGACGCAGCTGATATCGCGCTCAAGAAGAACGCTGACGCGTTCGTCCATGACGCCGTGACCACGATCATGAGCAGCCGCGCCTGGACCCCGCACAGCGCGATCTTCATCGTGGGTGACGAGGGCGACTACTCCGGCGCGGCCGGCACCGGCGGCTGGGCGTCCACGGCCGGCTGCTGCGACTCCCCGGTCCTGCCCGCGGGCGACCCCGACATCAGCGCGGCGTGGCCGGGCGGGCTCTACGGCGGCGGGCTGGTCCCGGCGATCGTCATCGACCCGAGCGGCCCGCACCACTTCGCCAGCGCCGTCGCCTACAACCACTACTCGCTGCTGCGCACCCTGGAGGACGACTGGCACCTGCCCGAACTCGGGTTCACCAGCGACCACGCCCAGGTGCCGACCATGAACGAGTTCCTGGCGCACTGATACCCGCGCGGGCCGGGACGTTCGCGCGTCCCGGCCCCGCAGGCCGGGCAGGAGGCTCCAGCCGGCGAGCGGACATATTCTCCTGAACGAGGCGAGCCGGGGCACGGCCCGCCGCGGACCGGGGAGTTGCACGTGGCGGAGCCTGGCAGGCCTGCCGCCCGCTGGCGCCCGCACCGTACCCGCTGGCGCCAGCGGCGCACCGGCACGCTGCCCCCTGCCCGCCCGCAGCGCGCTGCCCGCTCGCAGCGCCTAGCCCGCTCGCTGCGGCTGGCGGCGGCCGCGCTCGCCGTGGCGGTGGGCGTGTCCGTGCTGGTGGCCGGCGCCGCGTTAGCAGGCCTGACCGCGGAGGGCTCCGGGACCGTACCCGCGCTGGTCCACGCCGCTGGCAGTG
Organism: Gemmatimonadota bacterium; assembly: GCA_050257395.1. Classification (GTDB taxonomy): domain Bacteria; phylum Actinomycetota; class Actinomycetes; order Streptosporangiales; family Streptosporangiaceae; genus JAIRTY01. The sequence goes on from JBLMWU010000262.1 coordinate 16,739, forward strand.
ACGGCCTGTGGCTGGGGCACGCCTGGGTGGACGGCCGCCGCGGCGACCGGGACCTGGCCGCCCTCGCCGCCCGGCTGCGGGCGACCCGGATCCGGGATGTGTTCGTGCACGTGGGCCCGCTGTCGGACAACGGGTCGCTGGACCCGGCCCGGCACCCGCGGGCCAGGTGGCTGGTGGCGGGCCTGCACCGGCTGCTGCCCGGGCTGCGGGTGCAGGCCTGGCTGGGTGACCTGGTAAGCCCCGGCCACCTCCGGCTCGATGACCCGGCGTCCCGGGCCCGGGTGCTGCGGGCGGCCGCCGGGCTGCTGGCCGAGGGTTTCGGCGGCATCCACTACGACCTGGAGCCGGTGCCGGGCGGCGATCCCGGGTTCCTGGCGCTGCTGGCGGCGAGCCACACGCTGACCCGGGCGCACCGGGCCGTGCTGTCGGTCGCCTGCCCCCAGGTCGAGCCGCTGCCGCTGCCCGGCCCCGCGCAGTGGCTGCTGGGCCGCCTGCACTGGTGGCCCGCTGGCTACCTGCACGCGGTGGCCGCGCGGTCCGATGAGGTCGCCCTGATGACGTACGGCACCGGGGTGCCCACGGCCACCGCCTACAGCGGCTACATCCGGCTGGAGACGAGCCGCGCGCTCGCCGCGGTGCCGCCGCGGGACCTGCTGCTGATCGGGCTGCCCGCCTACCACACCAGCGAGTTCGGGCACACGGGCGGCGAAACCGTCGCCGCGGCCGCCCGCGGGGTGCGGCTCGCACTGGGCAGCCGGGTGCTGCGCCGCCCGGTTGGCGTGTCGCTGTACGTGGACTTCACCGCCACCGCGGGCGACTGGGCCGCCTACCGTGCCGGCTGGGTGCGGGCCCACCCGGCCGGGAGCATCCCCGGCCGGCCGGGCGGGCCCGCGGCTCAGCCGGCGTTCCAGAAGGCGCACTGATGCTCGGCGGCGTAGGTGCCCGCGGAGATCAGCTGGCTCTGGCCGCCCGGCCGCAGCGACATGAGCCGGCCGGTGGTGTAGGCGGGCCACAGCGGCTGGCCCGGCACCAGCGGCGCGTGGTAGCGGGCGAACGCGCCCCACCACTGCACCATCTGCCGGGACAGCTGCAGCTGCGCCGGGGTGAGCAGGTCGTAGAGCGAGAAGCCGTTGTTGAAGCTCGGCCACAGGTATGCCAGCTCCATGGCGTGCCCGGCGCCCCACTGGTAACCGGGGAGGTTCCGGTTGAGGCCGGGCGCGTTCCGGTCGTCGAACTGGTAGAAGTACGTCGGCGTGCCGCTGGCGAACTGGGCCGCCAGGTTCTGGGTGGGGCAGCCGCCGATCCCGGTCAGGAATCCGCTGTCGGTCCAGGCCGCCCCGATCGCGTAGGCCCCGGTGTACGGGCTGGGGTAGGCGCTCCACGGGTAGTGCTGCAGCACCGCCGCGGCCCGCGATCCGTAGAACTGGCCGATGAGCTGGCTGTACTGCTGCTCGGTGATGTTCGCGAAGCCCTGGGCGAAGGTCCGGCCCTCGTCGTGGTTGTCGCCCATCAGCAGCGGCACCCGGGTGTACCGGCCGGCTGTCACCGCCTGGTCCGGCGGCAGCGGCAGTTCCGGGCCCCCGGAGGCGAATTCCGCCGAGTAGCCCGAGCTCGCGTCCAGCAGCGTGGCTTCGGGCAGGCCGCGCAGGCAGGCGGCGACGCTGGCGGCGGCGGGACAGCCCGCCGCGTTGGCGAACGTCAGCCCGGCGGACTGGGCGGCCGCGGGGGTGCGGGACGCGCAACTGCCGCTCTCGCTGATGCCCGCGCTGAACAGCCCGCGCGACAACGGCGAGGTCAGGTGCGCGCACACCGACCAGCCGCCTGCCGACTCGCCCGCGATGGTGACCCGGCTGGGGTCGCCGCCGAAGGCGGCGATGTTGCGGTGCACCCAGCGCAGCGCGGCCTGCTGGTCCAGCAGCCCGTAGTTGCCGTTCGCGGTGAGCGGCGCGTTGCCCAGGCCCGGCACGTCCAGGAACCCGAACACGCCGAGCCGGTAGTTGAGCGACACCACGATGATGTGGTCGGTGGTGACGATCAGCGACCCGTCATGCTGGTCACCGGACCCGTTCACCAGCCCGCCGCCGTGGATCATGACCAGCACCGGAAGCCGCCCGCCCGGCTGCGCGGCCGCGCCGGGCGGCGTGAACACGTTGAGGTACAGGCAGTCCTCGGTGTCCGACCGGGGCCCGTTGCCGCTGGGCAGCTGCGGGCAGCGGTTCCCGTAGGAGGTCGCCGGGCGCACGCCGGGCCAGGGGTGCACCGGCTTGGGCGCCTGCCAGCGCAGCGGGCCGACCGGCGGCGCGGCGTAGGGGATGCCCAGGAACTGGCTGGTGTCCTCGGCGCTCTTGCCCTGAAGCCAGCCGTCCGAGGTGTGGACGGTGAGCCCGCCCGGCTGGCCTGTCAGGGGCTGGCTGAAGCCCGCGGGCGCGGCCGGCGCCAGCCCGCTGGCGGCCGGTAAGAGGGCAGTGAGCGGGGCGAGGGCGGCCAGCCCGGCGGTGGCGGCGAGGCGCCGCCAGGATGCGATCCTGCGGCGGGGCGACTGTGCCTGCATGGAGGACCTCCTTTGAGCGGAACGTACGCCGAACCGGCATAAAAGGACCGTTAACATTCGGGGCCATTCATAAAAATTGCGTGAACAGCTCTTGTCATGCACGAATTAATCCGCTAAGCGGACTAATTCAACTGGACCCGGAAAGGGCTGGGGCGACTGCCTATGCCCGGTACACGCAGCCGCCCCCGACCGCACGCCAGGACCTCCCCGCGACCCCCACCTGCGCATCAGGGTCCGCGACCGCACGCCCGCAACCCAGGCCACCAGCGAACCCACGCCCCCACCGCCCCCGACCGCACATCTCAGGCGGCCCTCACCGCCGCCGCGGGATGATCATGAATGACTCCTGCTCGCAGAAATGTCAGAGGCAATTGCTACGTTTGGAACAGGATTTCGAGAGAGGACTGACCAGCGAACTGTCTGTCTCCACGGGATGGCTGACTGCTCGCCGGGACGCGCGCAGGAGGTGATCAGCATGTGCCAGGCCGGTGGCGGGCCGGGGCGGCCGGCCGGCGTGGCCGATGCGCTGGCCATGCTCGATCGCGCGCTGGACGCGCTGGCGGGTGTGGATGCCGCGTCGCTGCCTGCCGGGGTGCAGGCTGATGTGCTGCGGGCGCTGGAGCGTGCGCAGTCGCGGCAGGTGGCGGTCCGGGCCTGGGTGCTGTCGGCGTTCATGGCCCAGGACGGCTGCGCGGCCGATGGGCAGGGCACGGCGAAGGCGTGGCTGCGCTGGCAGACACGGGTCACCCGGCCCGCGGCCGCGGCCTCGGTCGGGTGGGCGCGGCGGCTGAGTGAGCATCCGGGGATCGCGGCGGCGTTAGCGAAGGGGTGCTGTCGGCGTCGTGGGCGAAGGCGATCTGCACGTGGACCGGCCGGCTGCCCGAAGACCGGATCGCGGACGCGGATGCGATCTTGGCTGATGCCGCCCGCGGCGGCGCGGACCTCTGTGATCTGGCCGGGCTGGCGGAGGAGATGTGGCGGCGCACCGCCGGGCCCGACGCCGACGGTGGTGACGGGTTCGATGACCGGTACCTGAACGTGGGGCTGACCTGGCGCGGTGCTGGGCGGGCCGAAGGTGACCTGACCCCCGGCTGCGCCGCCGCGCTGACCGCGGTGCTCGATGCCCTGGCCAAGAAAGCCGGGCCCGAAGACACCCGCACCGCCGCGCAGCGCCGCCACGACGCGCTGGAGGAGGCCTGCCGGCGCCTGATCGCGGCGGGGATGGTGCCCGGCCGCGCCGGGCAGCCCACCCACCTGCAGGTCCACATGACTCTGTCGCAGCTGCGGAACCTGCCCGCCGCCGCCGGCACCGAAGCAGCCTGGGCCGCCGGCACGGAAGCAGCCTGGGGCGCCGAGACCGAAGCAGCCTGGGCGGCCGGCACCGAAGCAGCCTGGGCCGCCGAGGCCGAAGCGCAGTGGGCCGCGGCCCGCGCCAGCGAGCCCGGCTGGCTGACCGGCCCCGAAGCCGACGCCGCCGCCTGCGACGCCACCCTCATCCCCATCGTCACCGGCCACCCCGACCCCGCCACCCTCGACCGCCTCACCGAGGCGTTCACCAAAGCAACCGGCGACTGCGATGGCCGCGCCCAGCCGCTCTCCGGCGCTTCGCACCGGCGGCTGCGCCGCGCCCTGCTCGGGCTGGCCGCCAACGCCCTGTCCGGGCCCGGCGGGCTCGCGGCCCGGCTGCGCGCCGGCCTGGACGCCGAGCTGGCCACGCCCAGCCTGCCGCTGGACATCGGCACCGCCACCGACCTCATCCCCGCCCACCTCCGCCGCGCGGCCACCGCCCGCCACCGGCACTGCGCGTTCCCCGGCTGCGACCAGCCCGCCAGCATCTGCCACCTGCACCACCTGACCCCCCGCCGCGACGGCGGGCCCACCAGCCTGGACAACCTCCTCCCCTTGTGCGGCTTCCACCACCTGACCGCCATCCACCGCTGGGGCTGGCAACTGACCCTCAACCCCGACACCACCACCACCGCCACCAGCCCCGACGGCACCCACACCCTGCACAGCCACGGACCACCAGCCCAAGCCGCCTGAACCGGCGGGCCCTGGCTGCCCTCCCGCTAGGCGGCCACGTCGCTTCGGCAACCGGTAGCGCACGCCCGGCGGTCGGCGGATGGCTGCCATGCCAGCGGACCGGACACGCTGGCATGCCAGGGCGCGGCTCCACTGCGGCCGGCCTACCCAGCGGCAGCGCGGCGGATCTGAAAGTGTTGCCGCGTGGCCAATGCGGAGTTCGGAGGGCTGTTCGCCGAGGCGGGATGTCAGGGCTGGCTGTGCGTCGCCGAGGTCGACGGGGACGGGGAGGTAGCCGCTGGCGCGGATGAGCCGGTGGTGGCGGCCTCGGTATTCAAGGTGGCCGTTGCCCTGGAGGTGTTCACGCAGGTGGACGCCGGGCAGCTGGACCCCAGCGAACGGGTCCGGGTGCCACCGGCAGACCGCACGCCGGGCCCAACCGGGTTGTCGGTCTTCGCCGACGAAGCTGAGATCTCCATCCGTGACCTCGCCATGCTGATGCTGACGATCAGCGACAACACCGCCACGGACCTGCTGATCGACCGGGTCGGGCTGGACAGCATCCACGCCACTCTGGCGGGGCTGGGACTGACGCACGGTCATCCCTGGCCCATTACGGGACGAGCTGGACTCCGTCGGCCGGGACGCGGGCTTCGCGGGATGGGCGGACCTGGAGCGTGCCGCCGCGACCTTGCCCCCGGACGAGTTGCGGGCGGTGGAGCGGCTGATCCGGCAGGGCCAGGCGCTGGATCCGCAGCGGGGAATCCGCACGACCGCCCGGGAGATGGCTACGCTGCTGCGGCTGATCTGGCGCGGCGAGGCTGGCCCGGCGGCTGCGTGTGCCCAGGTCAGGCAGCTGATGTCGCAGCAGGTCACCCGGCAGCGGCTGGCACTCGGCTTCCCCCGCCGCGGCGTCCAGCTCGCCGCCAAGAGCGGCAGCCTGCTGGGCGCGGTCCGCAACGAGGCCGGCGTCATCACGATGCCGGACGGCCGGCGCTATGCCGCCGCGGTCTTCACCCGCGAAAACCAGCCGGGCGCGGGACGAGCGCGTGATCAACGCCGCCATCGGGGCCGCGGCGGCGCTGGCGGTCGGGCAGCTGCGCGACCGGTGACACCAGACCTGTGAACATCCCAGGGGCGCCCGCAGCCCGCGTGGCCGCGCTGCGCGGCCCACCCGGTCAGACCACGGCTGCCTCAGCGTCGTAGGAGTACATCCAGCCGTTGTGGCTCAGCGGGTCCTCGGCCGCGAACGCCGCGTCCCTGGCCCGCTGGGCGGGGCCGTCCGGCAGATGGTTGTGCTCCAGCCGGCCGTGGCTCAGCTGCTGGATCCGGCTCGCCCGGGGTGCCCGGACCTGCTCGTACCGGCGCAGCGCCGCCACCGGGTCGGCCGTGTCCCCGGCCAGGCAGGCGGCCAGGACGGCGGCGTCCTCGATGGCCTGGCCCGCGCCCTGCGCGTAGAAGGGCACCATCGGGTGCGCCGCGTCCCCGGCCAGCGCGAGGCGGCCCCGGGTCCAGGTCGCCAGCGGGTCCCGGTCGAGGACCGCCCACCGGCCGACCCGGGTGAGCGCCGCCAGCAGGTCACCCAGGCGCGGGTCCCAGCCCGCGAACTCGGCGCGGAAGTCGTCCGGGTCGCCCACAGCCGCCCAGGACTCAACGTCGCTGGCGCTGGCGGGCGCGAAAGCGACCACGTTGATCAGCTGACCGGCGGAGACCGGATAGTGCACCAGGTGCCGGCCCGGCCCGAGCCAGAGCGTCTGCACCGGCCGCCGCATGAGAGCGGGGGCGGCCGCCGCGGGGATCAGGCTGCGCCAGGCGCTCACCCCGCAGTGGTGCGGCAGCGACGGCTCGGTGACCTCGCCCCGGAGCACGGAGTGGACGCCGTCCGCGGCCACCGCCACATCAGCGTGCACCGCACCGCCGTCAGCCAGTTCGAGCACGGCCTGGCTGCCGTCCTGCCGCGCGCCGGTCACCCGCTGGCCGAGCCTGACCGCGCCGGACGGCACCGCGGACAGCAGCATGCCGAGCAGGTCCGCCCGGTGCATGACCCAGGTGCCCTCGCCGAAGCGGCGTACGCATTCGTCGCCGAGCCGCTGCGAGAACAGGACCCGGCCGTCTTCCCAGCGGCGGAACTCCCAGCCGGCCTCCAGCCGCACGCCGGCGGCGGCCAGCCGCTCCCGCAGCCCCAGCCGGGTGAGCAGCCGGATGGCATTGGGCGCGAGCACCAGCCCGGCACCCACTTCCCGCAGCACCGGGGCCTGCTCGCAGACGGTTACGCCGAGACCGGCCCGGTGCAGGAACGCCGCGGCGGCGAGGCCGCCGATCCCGCCGCCAGCGATGGCCACGTGCAGGGCAGGCGTGGGGGCAGGCATGCGCTCAGGGTGTCATGCGGCCGGGAGTCATGCCGGAGGGAATCACCCGGCAGAGTGACGGCGGCCTGGGGTCATGCAGGCGCTGTCACGCACTCAGGGAGGCCGCCTCCGCGTGCCACGAGCCGTTCGCACCCTGCCAGCGCCTCTGCGCCGGGGCAGCGGCCGGGGGCGCCGCTTGCGCCTGCGACGGCGCCTGGTCCCAGGGAATGTCCGCCCACACCAGGCGGCCGTGGTGATCACCGAGGAACCCGAGCTGGACCGCGAGCGCGCGGACCACGGCCAGGCCGCGGCCATGCTCATCGTCGGCGTAGTCGTACACCTGGGGCTCACCCTGCCCGCCGCAGTCCGCGACCGCCACCCGTACCACCGCGCCGTACCAGGTGATCTCCACCGCGAACCAGCCCCCGCGGCCGGTGGCGGTGTGCAGAACGGCGTTCGTGCCGAGCTCCGTGGCCACGCACACGACGTCTCTGCGCGCGTCGCAGTCGGGAAGCAGCGAGCTCAGCCACCGGCGCAGCACCGCGAGCTGCGGCTGGTCCCCTGGAAACACCCGGCGCCAGCGGGCGCCGGGAGCAGGTGGCGGTGATCCGTCCGCACCCTGATCCGGGACACCGCTGGTGGCGGGCATTCGACCTCCTGCAGCCGTACCGGTCCCGGACCGTGAGTAACTCAAGATCGCTAGCGTCCCGCGCATCGGTACAGTACGGGATCTGCGAACGTTCTAAGTATGGATTGGTGCGGGACGCGCCGCAAGGCTCTCAACCAATGCTTGCCATCGGTGCATACCGCGAAGCAGCGGCTGGCCAGCCAGAACGGGCAAGGGCCAAGACACGGCAAAGTGCCGGCCGCTGGGTACGAAACCGCGAGCTCCGGGGCGCCTGGAATGGCTGCCGGAACGGCACCGCGCCATTACCGGCTGCGACCGGGCTAGTCGGGGAGCTCGGTCGCCGCCTTGGTGAGAAAGTCCAGGCTGTCGGTAGGCGCCAGCGAGGCGTCGTGCAGCCGCGTGTACAGCTGCTCGTAGGGGGCGACGTCACCAGGCTCGGTGAGCAGCGGGTCCGAGGTGATGGTGTCGATCGCGACCACCACCGGGTCACCCGGGTCGGGATACGTGTAGATCGAGAACGTGCACCTCGGCACGCTGAAGCAGGCGATGCGCGCGTCCACCGGCAGCACCCGCAACTCCACCATCTCCGCGCCGTTGCAGGCGCTGGCCAGGTGGAAGAGCTGCTGCTTGACGACGGCCGGCGGGGCGGCGAGGCGCCTGATCGCGATCTCGTCGACGATCACCTGGTAGCTCGGCCCGCCGGGGCGGCGCAGCATCCGCTGCCGGCCGGCCCGGCCGGCCACGGCGCTCTCGGGCTCCGCGCCCAGCGGCTGCAGCGACGCGTCAGCCTCGGTCTGGGCGCGGCTGTACTCCGGGGTCTGCAGCAGGCCCGGCAGCAGCGTCTGCTGGTACTCACGGATCCGGGCCGCGCCGGCCTCCAGGTTCGCGTACAGCGCCTGCCGCTCGCCCATCCCGCGGGTGGACTCCCACCAGCCCCGCTCGCCGGCCTCCCGGGCGATGGTCATGATCTGGGTCCAGCGGTCGCCCTCGACCCCGAGCGCGTCCAGGATCTTCATCACGTCGTTCTGGTCGACAACGTGACCGTTCTCAAGCCGGGAGATCTGCGCCCGCGACTCGCCGATCTTCTTGGCCAGCTGCTCGTGAGTCAGCCCGGCTTCGGTCCGCAGCGCCCGCAACTCGGCCGCAAGCCGCAGCTTGCGTACGTAAGGGCTGATCATCCACAAACTCCAGACGGGCGTGCCGCGGCACGCCATGCGGATCGGTGCGGGGTCCCAAAACATCCCAAGTATGGTTTCGCCGGGCCAGCGGCGCAAGACCTCGCCGGGTGCGGTCCGGATACGCGCCCGGGGACCGGTCCGGATTCCCGCCGGGCGCTGTCAGGAGAATGGCAGCCCGGGTGGCCGGCACACGCGTCAGCGGCATACCAGAATGGCGCTGCACGCGGACCGGAAAGCCAGCTGGTGACCCAGGCCAGCCGGCCACTGAGCGGACTCGGCTCATTACACGGTGTGCATCCACGGGCCCGTCCAGCCGCGCCTCCCGCCGGGCCCACTGCCCCGGCGCTGGCCCGCCAGGCACCCCGCGCACCCCCCTTCAGCAGCGCGCACCCCCCCTTCAGCAGGAGGTCCGGGCGCCGGCCCCCCCCGGGCGG
>JBLMWU010000263.1:0-12097 GCA_050257395.1 Gemmatimonadota bacterium
CAGGCCCTGGTGTACTAGCCCGAGCGAGCCGAAGGGCCGCGCCGCCGTCTGGACTGACGAGCGAGGCGGCGAAGGAGCCGGAGCGAGGAGGGAAGACGGCGGGCTCGAGCGGCCCGGAGGCGAGCGAGGGCCAGTCAAACGGGCACGGCGGCGAGGCGCTGGTCGCGCAGCTGCTGGGCCAGGCTCTCATCCGCCGGGCTCAGCGGCGGCAGCGGCCCGGCCGCCCAGGCCAGCAGCAGGTCGGCCAGGGCCGGGTTGCGCACCAGCGCGGGCCCGTGCAGGTAGGTGCCGAGCACCCGGCCCGCGTAGGCACCCTCGGTGCCGTCACCGTTGCCCACGCCGGTCAGCACCCGCGCCAGCGGCGCCGTGCCGGGCCCGATGGCGGTGACGCCCTGGTGGTTCTCGAAGCCGGTCAGCCGGGGCACGCCCAGCGACGGGTCCACGTCGGCCACGATCTCGCCGACCCCGCGCCGCTGGCCCCGGCTGCTGCGGATGTTGAGGATCTCCAGGCCAGGCAGTGCCTCGCCGTCGGCCCCGCCGAACTCGGTGCCCAGGAGCTGGTAGCCGGCGCACACCGCGAAGACCACCGCGCCGCGGGCCGCGACCGCGCTCAGCCCGCCGTCGGCGCGCAGCCGCCGGGCGGCCAGCACCTGCGGCAGGTCCTCGCCCCCGCCCATCAGGTAGATGTCGCCCTCGCGGGGCACCGGCTGGTCGGCGTTGACGCTGACCGCCTGCACGGCGATGCCGCGCAGCCGCGCCCGCCGCTCCAGCACGAGCAGGTTCCCCCGGTCCCCATAGGTGCTGAGCAGGTCCGGGTACACCCACACCAGCCGCAGGCTGCTGGGGCCCTGGCTGCCGTTCCCGTATCCGTACATGGCTGTCTCCCGGTCAGGCCACCCGGCCCACGATGGCCCGGATCTGCTGGAAGGCGGTGTAGTTGGCGATCACGTCCAGGCTGGCGCCGCGGACCCGGCTCACCGCGCCGTCGATGTCGTCCACGAGCTCGAAGGCGATGCCGTCGGCCTCCAGCCGGACCGCCAGGTCGAGACTGCGCTCCCCGGAGACGTACACGGGCCGGCCCGCCAGCACCCGGTAGTCCACGTCCCACAGCCAGGACGTGTCCCTGCCATCGGGCACCTGGGCGTTGACGGCCAGCATCACCGGCCCCGGTGCGGGCGCCAGCACGTCGAACGCCTCCAGCCAGCCGGCCGGGTTCTTGGCCAGCAGCAGGCGCACCTGCCGCCCGCCCCGCTCGACCTGCGTGTAGCGGCCCGCCACGGAGGTGACCTCGCGCAGCCGGGGCAGGGCGAGGGCGGTGTCCACCCCGAAGACCTCGGCGACCGCCAGCGCCACCACCGCGTTGGCCCGGTTGGCGCGGCCCGGCAGCGCCAGCGCCAGCTCCCAGATCCGCCCGCCCGGGTCGATGACGGTGTCGCCCTCCAGCGTCCAGCGGGCGGGCGGCCGCGCGAACTCGCACTCGGGGCAGCGCCAACCCAGGTCGTCGCGGTTGAGGTGGGCGCCGCACTGCGGGCAGCACCACGAGTCCTCGTGCCAGCGCTGACCGGCCGCCACCCAGGTGACCTGCGCCGCCGAGCCCGCGGCCCAGGCGATGAGCGGATCGTCCGCGTTGGCGACGACCCGGCAGCCGGGCGCGTTGGTGAACGCCTCCCGCCAGCGCCGGGCGACCATCCAGATCTCGGCGGCCCGGTCCATCTGGTCGCGGCTGAGGTTGAGCAGGGTGACCACCCGGGCCCGGGTCTCCGTCAGCACGGCGGGGATGTACTTCTCGTCCACCTCCAGCACGGCCAGCGGTGCCCCGGGCGCCTGGCCGAGCGCGGCGGCCAGGCCCGCCTCCATGTTGGCGCCGAACGCGTTCGAGGCGACCTCATGACCGAGCGCGCCGAGCGCCGCGGCAATCAGCCGGGTGGTCGTGGTCTTCCCGTTGGTCCCGGTGACCAGCGTGACCTGCCGCCCCTCGGCCAGCAGCGACAGCAGTTCCGGCTCGATCCTGAGCCCGATCACGCCGCCGATCACCGACCCGTCGCCGCGTCCAGCGAGCCGCGACATCTTGCCGGCCGCGCCACCGATGCTCGTGGCGAGGCGCGCACGCGGCGGAAGCTTGCCCATGGCCGTCGATGCTATCCGCCGTCGCGGGCGGCCGCGGGCGCTCTCCCAGGCGGGCGGGCCGCGGCCAGCGCGGCCGTGCGCTCCTGATCGGCGGCGATGAAGCGGCGGGGCCAGGACAGCACCACGTCCAGCCAGGCGGTGACGGCCATGGCCTGCGCGGCTGCGCGGAGCTGGCCGGCCGGCGGCAGGCCGACCGTGGCGGCGGCCAGGTCCCGGGCAAACGCCTGCTGGTCGTCGTCGCCGAGGATGGCCTGCCAGGCGGGCAGCTGGTTGTGCGGCAGCTCCATGGACAGCGGATGCGCGCACAGCGCGCGGGCCCGCTGCCCCGCCAGCATGCCCGGCCAGTCCGCCAGGCCGGGCAGGTCGAAGTCGAGCGGCTGGACCCGGTCGCCCGGCGCGGGCGCCTGCCCGGCCAGCGGGCTCACCCGCTCGAACTCGTGCAGCCAGCGCAGCTGCGGGATGACCCAGCCCGGCCCGGCCCGGGTGCCGGCCCCGGCCCCCTGGTCCAGCAGCCGCCGGGCCAGCGCGGCCGCGCTGGCGGTCAGCTGCCGCGGCGGGAAGGCCTCCCGCACGGCAGCCGCCCTGGCGCCGGTCACCCGGTCGATCACGTGCCCGAGCAGGCACTCCCGCAGCCGCGGCGGGAGCTGTGCCCAGTGGCGGCGCAGGGCCGGCGGCACCGCGGGCAGGCCCCGGTTGGTGAGCAGGGCCAGCACCAGCGTTTCCGCCCACAGCCGCAGCCAGCCGGGGTCCGGCCCGGCGCCGGCCGCGAGCAGGTCCGCCTGCCGCAGCTCCAGCAGGGTGCAGGGCCGCTCACCGGTACAGCACGGGCCGCAGGCGGCGCTGCGGCGGCCTGCCAGCGGCGGGAGCGGGCCGGGCCGGGTGCCCTCGCGCGGGCCGCCGAAGGGCACCTGGATCCGCAGCGGCCGGTCCATGCCGTCGGCGAACACCGCGGCCACGCCCGGGGCCAGCGACACCACCTGGCGGGACTGGGCCGGGTCCAGGTTCATGGCTGCCCCCACCAGGTCCCGGTCGTCGCGGGCGGGCAGCCGGTGCACGACTTTGAGCGCCGTGTTCTTCACCACGTCCGGCACCAGCTTGCCCGGGATCTGCTCGGCGACGACGATGCCCTCGCCGTAGGCGCGGATCTCCGCCAGCATGCTGGCGAACAGCTCCACCGCGTGGGCGCTCGCCCGGTCCTCGCCGCGGGCGCGCAGCAGCCGGTGGGCCTCCTCGATCACGATCACGTGCCGCAGCCCGGCGGCGGCGCCGCCGCGCGCCCGTAGCCGCAGGTGCTCCACGATCCGGATGATCAGGGTGCCGATGAGGAACGCCTTGTCCTCGTCGTTGGCGACATCCTCGATCGCGAGCACGACGTTGCGGCGCAGCAGCGCGCCGATGTCGGCCGGGTGGCCGCCCTCGAAGAACCGCCCCGCCGAGCCGACCCGCAGCGAGCGCAGCCGGACCTGCACGAATCCGCGCACGTCGGCGGCGAGCTGGCGCCCGTAGCCGACGTCCTCGATCACGTCCAGCGCGGCCTGCTGGAGCTGGCCGAGGGCCGGGACGGCCGGCGGCGCGGCCGCGCCGGGCAGCCCGCCGCCGGTGACCACGTCCCAGCCGGCGGCCTCGTACACCAGCTGCAGCGCCTGCGACATGATCTGCGGGAACGGCTCCTGGGCGTCGAACGCGGCCAGGAACAGCGCCCGCACCATGTCGATGTGGGCCTGCACCGGATAGCCGGGCTCGGGCGCCAGCGGGTTCACCGACAGCGGCACGGCCGAGGGGTCCGCCGGGTTGATCACGGTCACCCGGCCGGCCTCCCCGGTCCCGGCCAGCCGCCCGGCCAGGCCGGCGTACTCGGACTTGACCGGCTCGATCGCCAGCCAGGGCAGGCCGGCCCGGGTGAGCTGCTCCAGCAGGTGCCGGACCGTCTGCGACTTGCCCGAGCCGGTGGCGCCGGTCACGAAGACGTGCCGGTTGAGGGTGGGCAGCGGCACCCGCAGGGTGCCGACCGGGCGGTCCTGGCCGTCGAGGATCGCCCCGAGCTCCACGGCGGCAGCGGGCTCCCCGGCGCCGGCGCCGGCCTCACTGGTCAGGTCGAAGTGCCCGGGCTCGCGGACCCGCACTCCGGGCACCTCCGCCCGGGGCAGCCCGGTCAGCGCGGCCAGCGGCCCCGCGGTGGCGGTGAACGGCGCCTCGGCCCCGTCACCGCTGTCCGCCACGGCCGCGGCCAGCGCGGCCGGCAGCGGCCGGGCGCCCTCCGGGCCGCGCAGCCGGTACCCGTGCTGGCCGAGACTCACCGACCCGGCCAGCACCGGGGCGAGCAGCCCCAGGTCGCCCGCGGTGGCCGCGCCGGCCAGCACCCGCACCCGCCACAGCCCGCCCTCCCGGAACAGGTCCAGCTCGGCCAGCCAGCGCTGGGCGCGCTCGGCGTCGAACCGGGACCGCTCCTCCTCGTGGCGGCGGGCCACGGTCAGCGTGGTGCGCAGGCGGGTGATCTCGGCGTCGATGCCCGCCGCGGGCTCGGCCACGACCAGCCACCCGAACGGCTTCGCCATGAGGGTCACGAGGGCGGATTCGAAGATCGTGGGCTCGCGGCCGTCCGGCTGGCTTTCCTGGCCGCCGCCGGGCAGGGCGGGCGCGTGACGTGCCGGGCAGGTCCCCCAGACCAGCCGGCCCAGCACCGCCGGCCAGTCACTGGCGGCGGGCACGCCGCGGGCCCCGCCGGGAAAGAGCAGATCCCGCGGCCCGTCTGGTGACTCCCCGGGGGCGGCCGGCCCGGCGTTGGTGACCAGCTCCAGCGGCGCCCCGCCGCCCCGCGACAGCCACCCGGCCGCGAACGGGACACCACGGCGGGCCGCGGACAGCGCGGCAGGCAGCACGCTGGCGAAGTCCTGCCCGGCGGAGGCCGGGGCGCGGGCGGGCGGGATGGACAGCACCCGGAACCAGGGTCCGGCCAGCCCGGCCGGAGCCGGGATCGTTGCCACGGTGCGTGCATACCAGCCCGGCGCTCCGGGTGCCAGTGCTACCCGCCAGCCCGGCAGGTTGCATTGCGCGGCCGGGCCGCCACCGGCTGTCAGCACCCGGCACCGGGCCGCCCGGCACCATTAATCCGCGACCCGATTACCGGGGCCGCGGCTGGCGGCGGCGGCAATAAGCAGGCAGGCCGGGCGGTGTTTACCCGGCGGCGGCGCCGCAGCCCGGCGCGGCAGCCTATTGAGGCGCCCTATAAACCCGGACATTTGATGCTACGATTTTGCCCGCCTTCGACCTGACGCGATCATGGAAAATCCCTGCCGATCCGCCGTGGCGAAGGCGACGGCGCTGAGTTCCCGCTGCTGGCGGGCCCCATTCCCGGGGCCCGTGCATTGCCGCAGGCACCGGCGCCTGAACCGCCCGCAGCCCGGGCCGGTGACGGCCGGGGCACCGTGCCACAGGAGAAGCCATGGGCGAGGAGGCTGCAGCCCCGCCCGCCCGGCTGCGCTGTGAGCCCCCGCCGCGGCTGCGCCATCACCCCGCCGGCCCACCCGCCCGCGGCCTCCCGGCGCGGTCATGCGGGCGCGGTCCGCTGCCCGACTTCGCAAGGCCCACCCACTGCCGTAAGAGGTGCTATGCGTCTCCGCTCGCGACGGGGAAGCTCCCGGCCAGCCCGCACCCGGCCGATCCGCTCCACACTCGCCGCCCTGCTGATCGTCCCGCTGCTCTCGCTGGTGGTGCTGTGGGTGTACCAGACGGTGACCACCGCCGGTGACGCCATCAGCCGGCACTACTACGCCATCCAGTACACCCAGACCAGCGCATCGGGCCAGGCACTGCTGACGCAGATCGCCGCCGAGCGGCGGCTGTCGTCCATCCTGCTGAGCGGGCCGCCGTCGGCCAGCCGTGATCCGCTGAACGCCCAGCGGGCCCGCACCGACTCCGCGGCCGCCGCGTTCCGCCGGGACGCGCTCAGCGCGCAGGCGCAGGGTGCGCTCGGCACCGACGCCAGGCAGAGCCTCGGCGAGCTGCTGACGGACCTCAGCCGGCTGCCCGCCATCCGGTCGGTCATCGACACCGGGCACGCCGGGCCGCTGACGATGCTGCAGGCCTACGACACGATCAGCAACGCGTGCTTCAGCTTCCTGGGCAGTCAGGCCACCTCGACCACGATCGACTTCTCCCAGCAGGCGGAGGCCACGCTCGACGTGAGCCGGGCGCTGGACCTGGCCCGCCGGGAGGACGCCCTGGTCGCCGCGGCAGTCGCCGCCCATGGCCGGATGACGCCCGGGGAACGCGGCCTGTTCGCGCAGACGGTCGGCAGCCAGCGGCTGCTGGAGGGCCAGTCCGTGGAGGAGATGCCGCCGTCCCTGGCAGACCCGTTCCAGCAGCTTTTCGCCAGCCCCGCCTATGGCGCCTTCGCCGGCATGGAGGATCAGCTGGCGGCCGCCAGGCCCACCGCGGCGATCCCGATCCTGCCGAGCGCCTGGCACGCCGCTGCCGGCACCTTCCTCGCGGGCTTCGACAAGGCGGTCGTGACGGACCGGGCGGCGGTCGGTGTCAGCGTCCAGCAGGCCGACACCCGGACGCTGCTGCGGCTCGCGCTGACCGCCGGCCTGGGCCTGCTGGCCGTCGTGCTGTCGGTGCTGCTGCTGCTGCGCTTCGGGCGGCGGCTGGCGCGCGAGCTGACCAATCTCCAGGTGGCGGCACAGCAGATCGCCGACGAGCGGCTCCCGCAGGTCGTCGAGAAGCTGCAGCACGGCGCCGAGCTCGACCCGGCCACCGAGGCGGTCCCGGTCGCGCTGGGCCGGACCTCCGAGATCGCGCTGGTGGCGCAGGCCCTGTCGACCGTCCAGCGGACCGCCATCGAGGCCACCGTCGGGCAGGCCAAGCTCCGGCACGGGGTTAGCCAGGTGTTCCTGAACCTGTCGCGGCGCAACCAGTCGCTGCTGCACCGGCAGCTCGGGATGCTGGACGTGATGGAGCGCAGCACCGGCGACCCGGAGGCCCTGGCCGACCTGTTCCGGCTGGACCACCTCACCACCCGCATGCGCCGGCACGCCGAAGGCCTCATCATCCTGTCCGGCGCCTCCCCGGCCCGCGGCTGGCGGGATCCGGTGCCCGTCATCGACGTGATCAGGGCCGCCGTCGCCGAGGTCGAGGACTACGTCCGGGTCGACGTGATGACTGAGGCCGCGGACGCGGTCGCGGGCACCGCCGCCGCGGACGTGGTGCACCTGCTGGCCGAGCTGATCGAGAACGCGACGATGTTCTCCCCGTCCACCACCCGGGTGGAGGTGCGGGCCAGCCGGGTAGGCAACGGTTTCGCGGTGGAGATCGAGGACCGCGGCATCGGCATCCCCGCCGAGACCATGGCCGAGCTCAACCAGCGGCTGAGCTCGGCGCCGGAGTTCGACCTCGCCGACACCGATCAGCTGGGCCTGTTCGTGGTCGGCCGGCTGGCCAACCGGCACGGCATCCGGATCGCCCTGCGCGAGTCCGCCTACGGCGGGGTCACCGCGATCGTGCTGCTGCCGCACAGTCTCGTGCTCGCGGAGGAGGACGTCCGGGTGGTCACCGGCCGGGCCCTGGCGGACCGCGCGGGGGACAACGGGTCGGGGGAGCCGGCCTTCGGCCTGACCGGCCGCCGCCAGGCCATCCCGGCGCCGCCGGAAGCGCCGCGCTTCATGGGGCCCGCCCTGCCGCCGCGGCCGCTGGACCCAGCGGCCGCCGCGTTCAGCGCAAGCCTGCCGCCCGTGCCGCGGCTGGCGGCGGACACCGGCCCGTTGCCGGCCGCCGCGGACTCCGGCTCCCCGCTGGCCGCGCCCACCGCGGACTGGCGGCCGGCCGGGATCACCCCGCCAGCCGGGGCTACCCCGCCAGCCGGGGACACGCCGCCAGCCGGGACCACCCCGCCAGAGGGGGGCGATTGGCGCGGGCTTCCCAGGCGGGTCCGGCAGGCGAGCCTGGCGCCCCAGCTCCGCGAGGGGCCGCCCCCGGCGCCCGGCCCGGACCCAGCAGCCGCTCAGCTGCGCTCGCCTGAGGAGGCGCGGGCCATGATGGCGGCGCTGCAGCAGGGGTGGCAGCGCGGACGCGAAGACGACGACCCTGCCGGGGAGCAGCCGGCAGACGCACCGGATGCGGGCACTCCCGCTGCCGGGGACGAGGACGAGCGCGAGGAGAGGTCATGAAGCAGGGCGACAGGCAGCTGGACTGGCTGCTGGACGGCCTGGTCAACCGGGTCGAGCACATCCGCCAGGCACTGATCCTGTCCCGTGACGGGCTCACGGTGGGCAAGTCACAGGCGCTGAGCCGGGAGGACGCCGAGCACCTGGCCGCCCTCGCCGCGGGTGTGCAGAGCCTCGCCCGCAACGCGGGCCGGTACTTCCAGGGCGGGGACGTCCGGCAGACCATCATCGAGATGGACTCCGCGTTCCTGTTCGTCACCGCCGCCGGGCAGGGGACCTGCCTGGCGGTGGTGGCATCCGCCGAGGCGGACGCGGGCCTGGTCGCCTACGAGATGGCGATGCTGGTGAAACGGGTGGGGGCGCATCTGGCCACCAATCCCCGGGTGACCGAGCAAGAATCAGCAGCAGGGTGAGCGGGCATCAT
This sequence comes from Gemmatimonadota bacterium, assembly GCA_050257395.1. Taxonomy (GTDB): domain Bacteria; phylum Actinomycetota; class Actinomycetes; order Streptosporangiales; family Streptosporangiaceae; genus JAIRTY01. The sequence continues at coordinate 8,713 of JBLMWU010000263.1, forward strand.
GAGCGCGCCGAGACCCAGATGGCTGGACGGGGACGCGGGCCCGTTCGTGCGCCCGTACGCGCTGACCCACGGGCGCACCCAGCACGCCGACGAGGCCGCACCTGGCCTGCTGGACGTGGTGGTCGCGACCGGCGCCCGGGAGGGCGAGGGGATGCGGGCCACCCCGGAGCAGCGCCGCATCCTCAGGCTCTGCGGGAAACCGGTCACGGTCGCCGACCTCGCCTCGGATATCGACCTCCCGGTCGGGGTGGTCCGGGTGCTGGTCGGCGATCTGGCACAGCACGGCATGGTCAGGGTGGCCACGACCCGGCCGGCTGGCCCGGTGGCCAGCGAGCGACTGCTGAGGGAGGTGCTCAATGGACTACAAGCTCTCTGAACAGCCAGAAGATTCTGAGCCGCCGCTGACCGTCACCAAGATCCTGATCGCCGGCGGGTTCGGGGCGGGCAAGACCACCCTGGTGGGCACCATCAGCGAGATCCGGCCGCTGACCACCGAGGAGGTGCTCAGCGACGTCAGCGTCGGGGTGGATGACCTCAGCGGGGTGGACCGCAAGTCGACCACCACGGTCGCGATGGACTTCGGCCGGATCACCTTCCCCTCGGGCCTGCTGCTGTACCTGTTCGGCACCCCCGGCCAGGACCGGTTCTGGTTCATGTGGGATGAACTTGCCTACGGCGCGCTCGGGGCGGTGGTGCTCGCCGACACCCGGCGGCTGGCGGACTGCTTCGCGTCGATCGACTACTTCGAGCGCCGCCAGACCCCGTTCATGGTGGCGGTGAACTGCTTCGACGACGCGCCCGAGTACGACCCCGGGGATGTCAGGATCGCCCTGGACCTCGATCCGGAGGTCCCGGTGGTGCTGTGCGACGTGCGGGTGCGCGATTCGGTCAAGAGCGTGCTGGTCGCGCTCGTGCAGCACGTGCTGCGGCAGGCATTCGGCCCGCAGGACCTGGCGGGCTCGCCGGTCCCCGGCTAAGGCGCGCCGCGGCGCCAGTCGAGCGGCTCCGGCGGGGGGCCCAGGTTCGGCGGCGGCTGCTGGCCGTCACCTGACCGCCAGCTGACCGGCGCGGCCGGCCCGCCGCCGGGACCCGCTGCTGGCTGGCCCGCCGCCGCCGCGGCGGCGGCATCCGCCTCGGCCAGCCCGGCGAGGGTCGCGGTGGGCAGCGCCAGGATGGCCGGGTTCACGTCGGCGAGGACCACCTGCCGGCCGGCCCGGGACGCGTAGCTGACGATGGCGGCGCTCGCCGGGAGCTGCTGCAGCTCGTGCGGCTCGACCAGGAACTCGCGGGAGCGCTGGCTGGTCCGCGCCAGTGACTCGTTCTCGCCGAGTGCCCGGGATGTGTTCATCCCCCAGCTCGTGCTGGTGGTGATGCTCTCGGTCCAGGAGCCCGAGCCGGTGCTGCTGCGCGAGGTGCTGGTGTCCCGGCTCCCGGAGGCGGTGCGCTGGGCGAACGGGGCGAGCCCGGCGTGGCTGTGGCCGCGGCCGCGGCTCTGCCCGGTGGTGTGGCTGTCCGCGGTGGAGACACCGGCCGACCCGGACGCCGACACGGTGCTGGTGTAGGAGTCGCCCGCGCTGAGCGTCACCGACGTGCCCACGGTCTCGGTGAGCTGGCTGATCACGAACCGGTGCTCCATGCCGATCTGCTCGCTGGCCGTCTTGGCGTCGTCCGCGTTGCCGAGCCGCATGAACGCTACGGCCGCGTTGCCGCGGCCGAGGCGTTCCTTCACCGGGCCGCCCAGGGTGCGGTAGGCGAGCACCAGCCCGGTGCGGGTGGCCTCGCAGGCGTGGCAGAGCCGGTCCAGCACGTCGCCGCGCAGCCGCTCGGCGCCGGCCAGGCACAGCGTGTGCCGCCAGGGCGGGCCGGGCGGCGCCTGCCGCAGCAGGTGGGTGAGGGCGACGGTGATGTAGGTGCCGAGCACCGGGCTCCCGGTCATGGCCGCCGCCCGGTCGAGCGCCAGCACCCGCAGGCGGCTGGCGGGCAGGACGGCCGGGGCCGACCCCAGCGCCGCCAGCGTGTGCAGCCGGGCCTCCAGCGCCCAGGCCCGCTCGGTCACCACCCGGCCGGCCGCCTCCCGGCCGTACAGCGTGCCGATCCGCTCGAACTGCGCGGCGGTCAGCAGCCCCCGGTCCAGATCCTCCTGCGGGTTGCCCACCTGGGCGAGTGCCCTCAGCCCGGCGGTGACCTCGGCGATGCCGGCCCCGTCCCCGAGCACGCCGAGCAGCCGTTCCAGGATCGCGGCGTCGTGCTGCAGGTCCGGCGGTCTGTCCTGGCCGGCCGGCGCGCTCGCGGTGATCGACAGCACGTCGGCCAGGGCGGCCCTGGGCAGGCCCACCCCCAGGTCGAGCCGGGGCAGGTCTCCGGGCAGCACCCAGACCAGCGGGGCGACGCCGGATGCCCGGGCGAGCGCCAGCAGGTCACCTGCGACCGCGCTCTCGGCCAGGTCCACCACGGTGACCTCACCCCCGGCCGCCAGCCTGGGCGCGGCGATCGTGGTCAGCATCGCCGACCAGCCCGCCTGGGTTCCCCCGGCCACGTCGACCCGGTCGATCTCCCCCGGCAGCGCGACGCCGTACCAGTGCAGCTGGCGGGTGAACGCGTCCTGCCGCTCCTGCCAGTCCCGGAAGCGGCGGGCGTGCTCCTCCTGCCAGGCGAACAGCCGGCTCTCCTGGGCGGCCCGGGCGGCCGTGACGCGCTGCTCCTCGGCCGCCACCGCCACCCGCAGCGCCCGCTCGCCCCGCGAGACCGAGCGCAGCGCCGCGGCGGCCAGCCCGGCGGACCCGGCCGCCAGCACCGCGGCCAGCGGGCCGGGCAGCAGCCCGGCCGCGCCCAGCCCGGCGACGGCGGCCAGCAGCGCCAGGCAGCCGCCTGCGGCCAGCTTCCCCGGCCGGGCCAGCCGGTCCTCTTCCCGCCGCTGGGCGGCCAGCCACCCGGGGTTCAGCTGTTCTGGCGCGGGCGGGACGGGCCGCCGGGGCGGCGGTCCGGGGTCGGGGTGCCGCAGCACCTGCTGCCAGCCCAGGTAGATCCGGTCAGCGCGGAACTCCCGGCCCGTCATGGCCCGGCTCCGCCTGCTGCGCCGCCCGCCCCCTCGGCGCCGCCCGCCGGTGCGGGCGGGCCGGGCCGGGTGGCGGACAGCCTGGCGAGCCGGGCGGAGCGGATCGGCCGGGCCTCGGGGATCCGGGCCCGCACCGCCCGCGCGAGGGGGACCACCCGGCCGCCGGGACCGCCGACGATCAGGGTGAACTCGTCGTCGCCCAGGGCGCACAGCGCCCCGGCCGGCACCACCGGCACGTGCGCCACTCCCGGCGGGCCTGCCGGGCTGGTCCCCGGGACGGCGAGCCCGGTCCCGCCCGCCAGCCCGGTCCCGCCCGCGAGCCCGGCTCCC
>JBLMWU010000264.1:0-24075 GCA_050257395.1 Gemmatimonadota bacterium
CGGGCCTGGCGGGCGCTGGCCGTGCTGCCCCGCCGGGAGCTCACCATGCTGCCGGGCGAGGTGATCGACCGCTACCTGCCCCGGCCGGAAGGTGACGCGGCAGACGACCCGGACGGCGCCGACCCGGAGGGGGACGCCGCAGCCGGGCACGGGGACGCGGGCGCGGCGGAGCCGGAGCGTGAGCGGTGAGCGCGGCCAGGCTGGCGGTGCCGCCCGGACGGGCCGGCCGGCTGTGGCTGGAACGGCGGCTGGCGGTCGCCCGCCGGGGCGCCGACCTGCTCGACCGCAAGCTCCGGATCCTGGCCGCCGAGCTGGGCCGGCTGCAGGCGGCGGCCGCCGCGACCGGGCAGGAGTGGGAGCAGCGGTGCCGCGAGGCCGAGCGCGCGCTGCTACGCGCCTCCTTGCTCGGCGGGCAGCGGTCGGTCCGGCTGGCCGCCGGGCGGGAGTTCGCCGAGGTGACGGTCTCCTACACGGTCACCATGGGGGCCCGGCACCCGGACGGCACGGACTGCGCCGTGCCCGGCCCGGCCACCTGGGACGGCCCGGCGCTGGCCGCCGCCCGGCAGGCGCACGCCGACGCGCTCGCCGCCGCGGTCCGGCACGCCGCCGCGTCCGCCGCGGTCAGCGTCATCGAGGCGGAGACGGCCGCCACCCGCTACCGGCTGCGCGCGGTCCGGGACCGCTGGATCCCCCGGCTGCAGGAGGCGCTCACCCAGGTGGAGTTCGTCCTGGAGGAACAGGAACGCGCCGACGGCGCCCGGCTGCGCCAGGCCCTCCGCCAGCCCCGCCAGGGCTGACGTCAGGACCCGTGCTGATGTGACCCCGCGGGCGGGGTCGTAGGTGCACTGTTCCTGGAAGGGCAAGCCGCGGCAGGGGCGTCAGGCGAGGCAAGGGTCCGGCCGCTGGGGGGGAACGGCTGCCAGGGGTGACCGGGAGCAGCTGTCAGGGAAATGCGAGATACCTAGGCTATGGAGTGGGCGAGTCGTAATCCGGCTGTATTGGGGGACAGGTCAGCTGGTGTCCGGCTGGTACCTCGTCCTGACGCCGATGGTCTGGTTTTCGAGCTCGACGTAGGTCAGCTGCTGGATGCGACTGGCGAGTTGCTGGAAGACTTCGCGGGCGACGAGTTCGAAGGTGGGCCGGAACTCAAACAGGTGAGTCCATTTGTCGCTGGCCAGGTACCGGCAGCAGTCGTCTATGACCTGCTGGGCAGCATCGGTGTCAGTGAACCACCCTCGGGGCGTCAGTTGTTCCGCTGTGAACTGGAACCCGGCGCGCAAGGTGACGGGAAACCCGCCGTCTGTCACGAGCGGAGGCAGCCCAGCCTGGGCCCGCACCGGGGACTTCAATCCCTGGATTGCGGTGAAAACGCCCCGCAGCTCGACGGTGTACGGCATAAGCAATGCACCTCCGGCAGGATGCTCCAGCTCCGGATGGCCAGCAGGAGGCTACACCAGCAGCCAAGGAGCATGCGGGTCTGCGCCGCGCCAACTGCGGTCCTGCAGCTGCGGGCAGCCAGCCGGTACGGTAAGCGTATGAGTGCTCAGCCGACCCCTGACCCCGACGTGCGTGCGCCATATGAGGTGATCCACCTCGGCGGTGAGGCGGCGGCCATCGTTCCCCTGCCGGATCTGCGGCGGCTCCAGGCGGTGGAGCGCAGGGCGCCGGCCGAGCTCCTGGAAGATGCCGAGATCGAGGCAACGCTCGCAGAACATCGCGAATGGGTTGCCGCTGGGCGCCCCGGCGCTGTGTCCCACGAAGAGGCCATGGCCGAACTGCTGGGCGACCGTTAGTGAAGGTCGAGTGGTCGCCTGCTGCCCGAGCTTCCGCTCGCCGGTACATGGCAGATCAAGACGGGATGCGCGCCATCGGGGCGGCGGTTGCAGGCCTGGCTGAGGATCCTTATCCGGCGGAGGCGTTCCACCGGGGTGAGTACCACCGGCTCCGGGTCGGCTTATACCGGGTCGTGTACGTGATCGACGACGACCTGATCACAGTCGAGCGGGTCGATCGTATTTAGACACCAGTGGTCCACTCGACGGTCAGCTTCCGGCTTGGGCAGGTCTGTTCAGACTTCGCGTAGCTCTCTGGGCGGGGTCCTATCGGCACGCCTCGTCGCTGTCCGCAGGAGCCGGACGCGCTGGTCTTTGTCAGCCGGGTTGTGGCTAGCCGCCAGACCGGGCGATGAGGGGCGGTGGCTAGCTGATCGGCGCGGGCTGCGCAGGGCCGAACCAGCAGTACAGCGGAGTCAGTCTCTCGGTGGCTGTGCTGGCCCATCTGGCCATTTCTTTCCAGCCGGTTACGGCTCAGCCGTGCTGGCAGGCTGCTCGGCCAGTAGGTCACTTCCATCCAGCGGATCGCGAACTCCGTGAGCTTGCCGGGCGGGTCCTGCTGCCCGTTGCGCAGGCTGGCCAGCGCCGAGCAGTAGCCGTCGGAGAATGTTGCCAGCATGGCTTCCCCGGTGCGCTGTATATCTGTCCACGCCTCAGCCTCGGGTCGGCCGGTGAGGAGCCGATACAGGGCGGTCAGGTGCCCGGGGCGATCTCCGTGCTGCTGGCGGTGCACGGACACAAGTGGCTGCCGTTTCTGCCAGGCCAATCCGGAAGACGGCCACGCCGGCGCGCCCGCCTGGTCATCGACTGGGCCATTGGCCTGGGAGACAGCCGGACTTGCCAGTGGCCCTGGCGTCAGGCCGTTTTCTGATCGTCCTGGTTTTGCCTGTGGGTGACGGCCCGCTCGATGCGCTCCAGCCGCTCAGTGATATCCGCCAGTTCCGGCTCGGTTCCGCTGCCGGCGACGCGTTCCAGGATCGACCGCACATAGCTGGTGTAGCGGACATGCCTGGCTCGCGCCTGCCGCTTGAGCTCCTCGATCACCTCAACGGGCAGGCGCAGGGAGGTAGTCGCCATCGGCTGCGGCTCGACCCACTCGCCATGCCCCATCTCCTCGCTGGTGTCATGAGTTCCGTAATACCCAGCTAGCCGCTCAAGCTCGGCGGCGGGCCGGGGAAGCTCTTCGGAATCGTTTGCCATCGTCATCGCGCCTTCCTGCGGAAGGTCTTCTTCTCCGCGCTGGTCATGTCCCGGGCAGTCACGACGAACGCCTCCTCGCCCTCCGTGATGGCCACCACCAGTAAGAAGCGGCCTGCGTAGGTGCGCCCGTAGACCAGGATCGTCCCGTCCCGGCCAGGCGCCGCCCAGTAGGGGCGTTCGAGGATCGCCTCACGCACCTCGTCCAAGGTCACGCCGTGAGCCGCGATGTGGGTGGCGGACCAGTCGCTGTCCCGGACGGCCTTGAACATATCATGATTATAATGCATTCGCATTGCGGGCGGCAGGACCGGCCCGCGCTGCGCGGATCGACCCGCCGCCAGCCCACTCACGACCACCCATGTGACTCCTCACAGGTTCGTGGTCCACTGGATGATCACTCTGCGACTGGCGCCCGGAGGGGTCCGTTCAGACTTTCCCTGACCCCCTGGGCGGGGTCACATCAGCACCACCGATGGATGGGCTGGATGTGAGCAGGAAGGCGGGCAGCTCCGCCAGGCTGGTGATCTGCCCGACCAGGGCATCGGGAGCCTCGCTCCGCTTGCGGTTGAGCCACACCGCGCGCATCCCGGCGGCGAGCGCGCCCAGCGCGTCGATGTCCCGCCGGTCGCCGACGAACAGGCACTGCCCGGGCGGCAGCCCCAGCTCAGCGGCAGCGAGGTGGAAGATCCGGGGATCCGGTTTCGCGCAGCCAGCATCTCCCGAGACGATCACCGAATGAAAGGCCCCGCCGAGGCCGATCGCCGCGAGCTTGGCCCGCTGCTGATCGCCGTCACCGTTGGTGACCACGCCCAGGCGCAGGCCGGCGAGTTCCCGGAGGCAGGCGGCGACATCGCCGAAGGCGGCCCAGCCCGCCTCGTAGCCCGCCCGGTAGGTCTCGAACCACGACAGTTCCGTGCCGGGCTCGACCGTGATCTCCATCTGGTCGGCCCATGACCGGATTCTCGCCACCCGGCTCCCGTCGAAGGTCAGCTCGCCAGCCAGGTAGCGGGGGAAATGCTCGCGGCAGGCCTCGTCCCACACCTGGCAGGCAGCCACCCGATCCACTCCCGGGCAGCGGGCCAGCAGCCTTTCCATGCCAGAGCGCCACGCCAGGTCACCATCGAGAAGCGTGTCGTCGAGATCGAACAGGACAGCCCTGACGGCGCCGGTCATGCCCTCATTCTGGCACCCGCCGGACCGTCGGACCGGCAGCCCGGCGGGTGCCCGGCGAACCGGCGGGCTAGCAGTTGCCCGGGGCGGGGGTGCCGGCCAGCCGGTCGCTGATCCAGTTCGCCACGGCGGGCTGGGCCTCGATCTGGGTGAGGACGTGGTCGCCGGGGAAGGCGGTGAGCTGGGTGGTGACGCCCATGGCGCACCACTGCTGGTGCAGGGTGGCCTCGACCTGGTACGGGATCACCTCGTCGGCGAGGCCGTGGTACTGCAGCAGCGGCACGGCGGGCTTCATGGCGCCCAGGTCGTTGGCGTTCAGGACCGCCTGCCAGCGCGGCTCGCTGATCGGGTTGACGTTGCCAACGGTGTAGTTCTCGATCCGCTGGAACGCGTACAGCGGCAGCGCCGTGCCCTGGCACATGGTGTCCAGCTGGGCCAGGGCGGTCTGGCCGTACGGCGTGAGGTCCGACAGCAGGTGCCGGGACGGGTAGGCGGCGTTGAAGCCGATGGCCGAGCCGCCGAGGAAGGCGAAGAACGCCGAGCCGTTGATGTTCGCGGCGACCGCCTGCAGGCTGGCGGGGGTGCCGCCGGCCGCGACCCCCACCAGGTGCATGTCCGGGGCGTAGGCCGGCTGCAGCTGCGCGGCCCAGCCGGCCGCGCCGCCGCCCTGGGAGTAGCCCTCGATCGCCATCGGCGCGCCGCGGCTGAGGCCCGCGCCCGGCAGGCTGGCGGCGGCGCGCATGACGTCCAGCACGGCGTAGCCCTCGGCGATGCCCACGGAGTAGGTCTCGTCGCCCGGGGTGCCCAGGCCGGGATAGTCGGTGACCGCCACCGCCCAGCCCTTAGCCAGCAGGTTGTTGACGGCGAACTGCTCGTCGTAGGTGCCGGAGGCCATCTCCGCCGACGGGGCGCACTGGTCGCCCCAGCCCTGGGTGCCCGAGGCGTACGCCACCACCGGCCGGGTGCCGCCCGGGTACGGGGCGGTCGGCACGATGACGGTGCCGGACACCGCGACCGGGCTGCCGGCCACGGTGGTCGACAGGTACAGCACGTCCCAGGCCTGGGTCCCCGGGAGCGGGGCCGGCGCCGGCCGGTACCGGATGATGTCGCCCGGCTTCCCGGCGGGCAGCGGGCTGGGCGGGATGTAGAACGGGTCGCCGGCGGAGGTGGCCGCCTGGTGCGCTTCGGCCGTGTGGGCCCCGGCCATGGCCGGGCCTGCGCTGGCCACCCGGCCCGCGCTGGTGGCCGGGCCCGCGGCGGCGCCCGGGCCGGCGGCCGTGCCCGCCGCCTGCGGCGCGGTCGCGGCCCAGCCGATGGTCGCCGGCGTGAGGGCCAGTCCCGCTGCCAGCGCTGCAGCGGCGAGCACCCGGGCGGCGAGGCGGCCGGCCGCGTTCCCCGCCCGGGCGAGCGCGCGGGCCGCCGGGGGCAACAGGGGCAGGGAGCCAGGCCGGGCGCCGGGCCGCGGGAACCTCGTCATCGTGGTGTCCTCTCGCGCAGCTCACCGTATGTAATCACATGCAAGCGAACCGTTGCCACGATAAGTTACCGATGAGTAGACCCGGGCGGTATAGCGGAAAGGTAACGATTGCGGGTCCCCGGCCAGGTGGCGGGCGGCAGGCCCGGGTGACGCGGCCCGGCGGCTGCCCGCGCCGGCGGCTGGTTCAGCAGCTCAGCAGCTCAGCAGCTCAGCTGATCTGCTGGACCTGGAAGTGCGTGATGACGCCGTTGGTGACCTGGTAGGTGCCCTGGTAGGTGCGCACGGTCCCGTCGGTCTGCCGGGCGGCGATCCGCGCCGTGACCACGTTGCCGGACACCGACAGGATGGTGACCGTGTCGTGGGCGGTCCCCTGGAAGCCGTTCACGAACGCCGGATAGGTCGTCCCGGTGTTGCGGCCGCCGAGGTCCCAGGCCCGCGCGTAGTTCTGCTGGTTGATCGCCCTGAAGTAGGCCCGCACCGTGGCGGCCGGGCCGGGCGGCGCGGGCGGCAGCACCGGCGTCGGCGACGCCGTGGCGCTCGCGGAATGGCTTTCGGTGATCGTCACGGTCGGGGTGGGCGCGGCCTGCGGGTGGCCGAGCTTGCCGCGCAGCAGGACGAAACCCACCGCGACGCCGGCCAGCAGGACCACCGCCACGCAGATCACGGCGATGAGACCGCCCCGGCGCCGCCGGGGCGGCGGGCCCGGCTGGAACGGCCCGCCCGGCTGGAACGGCCCGCCCGGTCCGCTGGCCGGCCCGCTGGGCGCCCGGCCGGACACGTCGGTCCACCAGCCGGGCTCGTAACCCGGCTGCCGGAACGCGGTGTCGGCGCCGCCCCCGTATCCGGCCGGCTGGCCGGAACCGGGCGGATATCCGCCCGGCTGGCCGGCGCCGGAGGGGTATCCGCCCGGCTGGCCGGGGTCCGGCCCGTACCCGCTGGCCTGCCGGGTGCCGGCGGCGGAGGCGCCCGGCTGGACGGGGGCGGTCTCGTAGCCGGACAGCTCCCCGGGGCCGGGCTGGTAGGGCGGCAGCTGGCCGGAGCCCGGCTGGTAGCCCGGGGCCTGGCCCGCGTACCCGGCGGGCTGCCCCGGCGGCTGGTAGCCCGCGGGCTGCGCAGCGGCCTGGTCGTAGCCCGCCGGCTGGCCGCTTTCCTCGCGCGGGGACGGCACCGCCGGGGTACCGGCCGCCGCCGCGGCAGCAGCCGCAGCAGCGGCGGCCGCCGGGCCGGCATCCTGGGCGGTCGCCGGGGATGGCGCAGGCCCGGCCACCTCGGTGGGCGGGTGCGCCGCCGCTGCCGAGCTGACACCCCCGCCCGGCATGGCCGCGCGGGGGCCGATCCCGCACGCCGCCAGCAGCTCCTCGGAGAACTCCAGGCAGTGCTGGTACCGGTCCTCGGGTGCCTTGGCCAGCGCCCTGGCCAGCACCGCGTCCACTGCTGCGGGCAGTTCCGGACGGCGGCTCACCAGCGACGGCGGCGGGTCGGTGAGCTGGGCCGACAAGACCGCCATCGAGTGCTCGCGCCGGAACGGCGGGGTGCCGCAGAGCATCTCGAAGCTGGCGCAGGCGAGCGAGTACAGGTCGGCCCGGCCGTCCACCGGCAGCCCCTGGATCTGCTCGGGCGCCACGTAGTCCACCGTGCCGAGGAACTGGCCGGTCATGGTGACCCCACTGGTCGCGGCCGTCGGCTTGGCCAGCCCGAAGTCGCTCAGGTACAGGTGGTCGGGCCGGCTGGTGGCGGGCGAGATGTCCAGCAGCATGTTGGTTGGCTTGACGTCCCGGTGCACCAGGCCGCGCGCGTGCGCGGCGTCCAGCGCCGAGGCCACCTGGGAGATCAGCCCGCAGGCCCGCGCCACCGGGAGCGGCGCCGCCCGGTCCAGCAGCATCCGCACGTCGCCGCCGGGCACGTAGCGCATGGCCAGGTAGAGCATGCCGTCGGCTTCCCCGGCGTCGAACACCGGGATGATGTGCGGGTGGTCGACCGCGGCCGCCGCGCGCGACTCCTGGATGAACCGGCGCCGGAACGCCTCGTCGCGGACCAGGTCCGGGGCGAGCACCTTGAGCGCCACCCGCCGGTCGAGCCGGTCGTCGTAGGCCCGGTACACCACGGCCATCCCGCCGCGTCCCACCTGCTCCTCCAGCAGGTAGCCGGCGAGGCGCGAACCAGCCTTGAGGCCGCCCGGCGCCCAGGGAATCTCCTCGCTCATCACGCCTCCAGCGACGTGCCGCCGCACCCGGAGCTGTCCGGAAGTGCCAGGCGGGCGCCACGATCGTTCGGGTTCATAACAGGGAGACTGGCGGGGCCGCCGTGACAACAACTTTCTGCTGCTGGCGGGTTGCCAAATTATCAGCGTTCCGGCGCCCCCGCGAAGCCATCCGGGCCAGCGCGCCGGGCGTGCCGGCGCGGTTGCCGTGCGGGCCCTGCCCGCGGCCGTCCCGCTCCGGTAGGTTCGTCCCAGTCACCGAGCGAGCAGGGAGAAACGATGCGGCTCACCAAGCTTGGGCACGCCTGCGTGCGGCTGGAGAAGGACGGCGCAGTGCTGGTCATCGACCCCGGCGCGTTCAGCGGCGATGACGCGCTGGACGGCGCGAACGCGGTGCTGATCACCCACGAGCACTTCGACCATGTGGTGCCGGACAAGCTGCGGGCCGCCATGGCCGCCGACCCCGGGCTGGACCTGTGGACGACCGCGTCGCTGGCGGAGCAGTTCGCGGACCTCGGCGGCCGGGTGCACCCGGTCACCCACGGCGACACGTTCACCGCCGCCGGCTTCGGCGTGCACGCCTACGGGTCGGAGCACGCGGTGCTGCACCAGGACATCCCGCTGGTGGCCAACACCGGGTTCATGATCGACGGTGAGGTGTTCCACCCCGGTGACGCGCTCACCGTGCCCGAGGACCCGGTGCACACGCTGCTGCTGCCGGTGAGCGCGCCCTGGCTGAAGCTGTCGGAGATGGTCGACTACGCGCGCGCGGTCGCGCCGCAGCGGGGTTTCGCCATTCACGACGCGCTGCTGAGCGACATCGGCCTGATGGTGCTGGACAACTTCCTGCCGATGACCAACGGGAACTTCTCGCAGCTGAAGCCCGGCAGCAGCGTCGACCTGTGAGGCCCGCCGGGCTAGGCCTGCCTGCCCGGCAGGCCCGGCCCGGGGGAGCCGGGTGGTCCGCTGAAGTGCGGTACCCCGAACCACCCGATTGACGGAGCCGCGCCCCCGCCGGTGCCCCTAGTGTTCCGCCCGTACGCGCGCGATTACGGGGGGACAGATCAATGAACGGGGTTACCGGCGGGGGGCCGGTCTATGAGACGGCAGGTGGGGCCGCCGGGCGGCGGGGCGCCCGGCGGGCACGGGGCGGGCTGGCGGGCAGCAGCATGCCGCCGGTCCTGATGTACCACTCGGTCACCCCCTATCAGGATGACCCGTACCTGGTCACGGTCAGCCCGAAGCGGTTCAGCCAGCAGCTGTCCTGGCTCCGCGACCGCGGGCTGCGCGGGGTGTCGATGGGCACCCTGCTGGCCGCCCGGCGGGCGGGGGACGGCCGGGGGCTGGTCGGGCTCACCTTCGACGACGGCTACGCCGACTTCATCACCTGGGCCATGCCGGAGCTGGTCCGCTGCGGGTTCGGGGCCACCGTATTCCCGATCGCCGGGATGCTGGGCGGCCAGAACGACTGGGACGCGCGCGGCCCCCGCAAGGCACTGATGACCGCGCAGCAGGTGAAGGAGGCGTCGGCGGCCGGCATCGAGATCGGCTCGCACGGGATGACCCATGCGGCGCTGCCCGGCATGGCCGAGGACGAGCTGGCCGACGAGGCCGGCCGGAGCCGCGAGCTGCTGCAGGAGGCCACCAGCCAGGACGTGACCGGCTTCTGCTATCCCTACGGGCACCTCGACGCCAGGGTGGCTGGCGCTGTGCAATCAGCGGGCTACGACTATGCGTGCGCCATCTGGCGGTCCCCCCAGACCGGCCCGCACGCCCTCCCGCGGGTGTACATCGGCGACGGTGACACCGGCTGGCGGTTGCGCGCTAAAGCCTTCAGACACTGGCTCACCTGGGATTACCGCGGCCCCGCCGCGGCCCGCGTGGCGCGGCTGGCCGCACCAGCCGGCACGTCCCCCGACGCCGGGGACCCAGTTGGAGTACATCACTTTGCGTAATTTGCCTACCCCTGTTGACCGACCTGCAGGGGTGATGGCGATGGCAGAGTCAAGACCTCACTGGTGATCAAGCGCCGCCCTGTGTGACACCGGGGGCACCGCCAGCGGCTTGTAGTACAAGGGGGAAACACCATCGTGGCTGAACATCGCCTGTCTCTTGCTGTCAACGGCCGGGAACATCAGCTTCACCACAAACTGATCCCGTTCAGCCTGCCCGAGGGCGAGGCCACCGGCGGGACCGGCTGGACCGTCGCGATCGTCGGCCTGGGGTACGTGGGGCTGCCGACCGCGCTGCAGCTGCACGGCCGCTGCCCGCGGATCATCGGGATCGACGTCAGCGAGGAACGGCTGGCCGAGATCGAGGCCCGGGACGCCGACCTGTTCGACACCGACAAGCCGAAGCTGGCGGCCGCGCTGGCCGACGGCACGCTGGAGCTGACCAGCAAGCCGCAGGCGGCGGCCGACGCGGACGCGGTCATCATCTGCGTGCCCACGCCGGTGGACGACACCCGGGTGCCGGACCTGGCCGCGCTGCGCGGCGCCTGCGCCTCGGTGGTGGAGAACGCCCGGCCCGGCCAGACCATCATCCTGACCTCCACCACCTACGCCGGCACCACCACGGAGCTGCTCACCGAGCCGCTGCGGGCGCGCGGGCTGGCAGCGGGCCGCGACGTGTTCGTGGCGTTCAGCCCGGAGCGGATCGACCCGGGCAACCCGGACCACATCCAGCGGGAGACGCCCCGCGTGGTCGGCGGCGCCACCAGCGAGTGCACCCGCAAGGCGGCCTGGGTGGTCGCCCACCTGACCGACCAGGTGTACCTGGTGAGCTCCGCGGACGCGGCCGAGGCGACCAAGCTGTACGAGAACATCTTCCGCGCGGTCTCGCTCGCGCTCGCCAACGAGTTCGCGGACGCCTGCGGCGTGCTGGGCCTGGACCCGATCGAGGTCACCCTGGCGGCCGGCACCAAGCCGTACGGCTTCCTGGGCGCGTTCCCCGGCCCGGGCGTCGGCGGCCACTGCATCCCGTGTGACCCGCACTACCTGCTCTGGCAGCTCAGCAAGCAGGGCAGGCCCGCGCCGCTCATCGAGCAGGCGATGCGGTCCATCGACCAGCGCCCGGCGCGGGTCGCCGAGCGCGCGGGTGAGGTGCTCACCGCGGCCGGCCGGCCCGGCCTGACCGGCGCGAGGGTGATGGTGGTCGGCGCCAGTTACAAGGCCGGCGTCCGTGACCTGCGCGAATCCCCGGCCATCCCGCTGATGGCCAGCCTGCTGGCGGGCGGCGCCGAGGTCTCGTACTACGACCCGCTGATCCCCCTGGTCCAGGTGCCCGGCGGCCCGGTGCTGGCCAGCGTCAGCGACCCGCAGGGCGAAAATTACGATCTGTCCGTAATCCACACGCGTCACCCAGGCGTCGATTACGAGTGGGTCACGCACTGCCCGAGCATCCTTGATGCCACGTATCAGTTCGACGGCGCCTCGCAGCGCGAGGTCGTCTGAGGCGCCGGCATGATGGCCATTGGCCTGAGGGCTTCCGCCGAATTCTCCACGCCGGCCGTGGTGCTCAAGTTCGACCAGAACCCGATGCACCACGGCGGCCTGGGGGTCATCCGCAGCCTGGGCCGGCTGGGTGTGCCGGTTTACGGGGTGCACGAGGGCCCGTGGGCACCCGCCGCGTCCTCCCGCTATCTGCGCGGGCGCTGGTACTGGCAGCCGGACTCCGGCGATGCGGAACGGACGACCGCGGGGCTGCTCGCCCTGGCGGAGCGGATCGGCCGCCCGGCGGTGCTCATCCCGACCGACGACGCCGGGTCCATCTTCCTCGCCGAGCACGGCGCTCCGCTGCGCGGGGCGTTCCTCTTCCCGGCGCCGCCCGCGGACCTGCCGCGCCGGGTGGCGGGCAAGTTCTCCATGCACGAGATGTGCCGCAGCCAGGGAGTGCCCGCGCCGCTGACGGCGCTGCCCGCCTCGGCGGGCGAGGCCGCCGGCTTCGCCGCCCGGGCCGGCTATCCGCTGATCGCCAAGATCCCGTCGCCATGGGCGGCCCCCAGGCTGCGCAGCACCTCGGTGATCGGCTCGGAGGCGGAGCTCGCCAGCCTGTGGGACATCTGCGAGCGCACCGGGGCCGGGCTGATGCTGCAGGAGTTCATCCCCGGCGGCCCGGGTGACGACTGGTTCTTCCACGGCTACTGCGACGCCGGCTCGGCCTGCCGCCCGGCGTTCACCGGTGTCAAGATCCGCTCTTACCCGGCGCACGCGGGCCTGACCAGCCTCGGGCACGCGGTGGCGGACGAGGCGCTGCGGTCCCGGCTGGCCGGCCTGCTCGCGCAGCTGTCCTACCGCGGCATCGTGGACCTGGATCTGCGCCGGGACGCCCGCGACGGCGAGTTCAAGCTGCTGGACTTCAACCCGCGGCTGGGCGCGCAGTTCCGGCTGTTCCGGGACACCGCGGGCGTCGATGTGGTGATCGCCGCCTACCTCGACCTGACCGGCCAGGAGATCCCGGCGGGCAGCCAGCTCGACCGCCGGTTCCTGGTCGAGAACTACGACCCGATCGGCGCCCTCGGCTACTGGCGCAGCGGCGAGCTCGGCTTCCGGCCGTGGCTGGCCTCGCTGCGCGGCATCGACGAGGCCGCCTGGTTCGCCACGGACGACCTGCGGCCGTTCGGGCTCATGTGCCTGCGGATGGGCGCCCGGGGCATCACCCGGCGCTTCTCCGGGGGCGGGAGCGGCAGGCAGAGCCGCGACCCGCGTTTCCAGACCGGCCGGGCGCGCCCGCGCCCGGTCAGCGAGGGGCAGCCAGCGCCGGTACTGGCGGCTGCCCGCAGCAGTACGCATCACGAGGGACCGGCCCAGCTGCGCCCGGCGGGACCGGCAACGGAGGGGGAACCCAGATGAACGACGCCGTCGACGTGGCCATCGTGGGGGCAGGGCCGTACGGCCTGTCACTCGCGGCACACCTGCAGCAGGCGGGAGTGAGCTTCCGCATCTTCGGGGAGCCGATGCACCCCTGGCAGACCGCGATGCCAGCCGGGATGTTCCTCAAGTCGCAGGGGTTCGCGTCGAACCTCTCCGACCCGGCGGGCACGCACACACTGGAGGCGTTCTGCGCCAGCACCGGGCGCCCGTACAAGAGCTACGGCCTGCCGGTGCCGCTGGACACGTTCATCGCCTACGGCCGCTGGTTCCAGCAGGAACTGGTCCCCGCCCTGGAAGAGACCATCGTCACCGGGCTGGTGCCGGCCGACGGCGGCTATGAGCTGACGCTCGCCGCCGGTGAGACCGCCCGCGCCCGCCAGGTCGTGGTCGCGGCCGGCATCGAGCACTTCGCGCACGTGCCGGAGCCGCTGGCCAGCCTGCCCGCGGACGCGTGCACGCACAGCAGCCAGCACACGGACCTGTCAAAGCTCGCCGGCCGCAGCGTGGTCGTGGTCGGCGGCGGCCAGTCCGCGCTGGAGTCGGCCGCCCTCCTGCACGAGCAGGGCGCCGCGGTCCAGGTGGTCATGCGCGAGCCGAAGACCAACTGGAACGGCCCGCCGCTGGCGCTGGACCGGCCGCTGCTGCAGCGGCTGCGCGAGCCGGAGGCAGGCCTCGGCTCCGGCTGGGGCACCTGGCTCTACTCCAACCACCCGGACATCTTCCGCCACCTGCCGGAAGCCACCCGGGTCCGGAGAGCGCGGACCGCGCTCGGCCCGGCCGGCGCGGCGTGGCTGCGCGAGCGGGTCGAGGGCGAGTTCCCCGTCCTCAACGGGCAGACACTGACCTCCGCGGACGCCGCCGACAGCGGCGTCAAGATCGGCCTGACCAGCCCTGACGGTGACCAGACGGTGATCTGCGACCACGTCGTCGCCGCCACCGGCTACCGGGTCGACCTCGGCAGGCTCGCCTTCCTGGGCGACCGGGTGCGGGCGGCGCTGGACACCGTGGCGGGCACCCCCGCCGTGGGCAGCGGCTACCAGTCCTCCCTGCCCGGCCTGTACTTCATCGGGCCCGGGGTGGCGCCCACCTTCGGCCCGGTCATGCGGTTCGTGTTCGGGGCCGATCACGCGGCCCGCCGGGTCGCCGCCCGGCTGGCGCGGACCACGGGCAGCCGCACGCCCGCAGTGGGGGCCAGCCGGTGAACATGTCACCCGTGCTCAACGGCGCCGCCCGGGGCAGCCCGGCCACGGCCGGCCCGGCGGCGGCCACGGCGCCAACGAGGTTGGCGGCGCCGCGGCAGCCGGCTCCGGCGGCGGCCCTCGCAGCCCCAGCCAGCACGCTGGCGGGCGCAGTCTCCCTGGCGGCGGCGGCCGCCCGGCGGCGGGGCATCGCCCGGGCCGGGCTGGCGGTGCTGGCCGGCCCGGCAGGGCTGGCGCTGGCCGACCTGGCCGCGCTGGCCGGCGCGGCCGCGGCGGCCGGGATCGCGGTGCCGCTGGCGCTGCTGTTCGCCGTGATCGTGGCCGCGGTGCTGGCCAGCGGCGGCCTGTACCGGGTCCGGATCACCCCGCGGGTGTCGGACCAGGCCGGCCGGGTCGTGGCGGCCGTGGCCGTGGCGGCGCTGGCGGTACTGGCGTGGCTGCCGTCCACCGGCGCGCTGCGGCTCGCCCTGATCTCGGCCGGGCTGCTGCTGGCCGGCCGGCTGGCGGCGCAGACCGCCCTGCTGGCGGCCCGCCGCCGGGGCCTGGTGGCCGAGCCCGTGCTCGTCATCGGGACCGGGGCCACCGGCCAGCAGATCGCCGCCGACCTGGCCGCCCGGCCGGAGCTCGGGCTGCGCCTGACCGGGTTCCTGGACAGCCGGACCGGCCCGGCCGGCGCGCCAGCGGACGTGCTGGGCACGCCCGCCGAGCTCACCGCCGTGCTGCGCCAGCACCGGATCCGCCGGGTCATCGTGGCCTTCGCGGCCGACCGGGACGCCGAGCTGGTCGGCGTCCTGCGCGCCGCCCGCGAGCTGCCCGCCGACGTGTGGGTGGTGCCGCGGCTGCACGAGGTCGGCACCAGCCTGCCGCGGGCCCGGCGGGACGAGGTGTGGGGCACCCCGCTGGTGCCGCTGCGCCGCCGCAGCCGGGCCGGGCAGCTCGGCAAGCGCGCGTTTGACGTGGCCGCGGCCTCGGTGCTGCTGCTGCTCGCGGCGCCGCTGCTGCTGGTGCTGGCGGCGGCGGTCCGGGTGCGGCTGCGCCGGCCCGCGCTGTTCCGGCAGGTGCGGGTCACCGGCCAGGGGCGGCTCGCGGAGATCGTCAAGCTCCGCACCGTCACGGTCAGCGGCGACCCGGACACCTGCTGGGTGGTGCCGCCGCAGCGGGCGACCGCGCTCGGCCGGTTCCTGCGGGCCACCCACCTGGACGAGCTGCCGCAGCTGGCCAGCGTCATCCGCGGCGATATGTCGCTGGTCGGCCCGCGGCCCGAGCGGCCCTACTTCGCCACCCGCTTCGAGCGGGAGGTCCCCGGCTACCCCGGCCGGCACCGGGTCAGCGCGGGGCTGACCGGCTGGGCCCAGGTCCACGGGCTGAACGGGGACACCTCGATCCGCGACCGGGCCCGGTTCGACAACGCCTACATCGAGGACTGGTCGTTCTGGCTGGACCTCGTGATCATCGCCCGGACCATCGCCGGGTCACTCGCCGCCCTCGCCACCAACCGCGACGACGGCCTGTCCCGGGCGGCCAGGCAGAACGCCGCCCCGCCCGCGCCGGACCCTGCCCCGTCTGGCCCCGCATGCCACATCCCGACTGCAGGAGGCCAACGGTGAAAGTGCTCCACGTGATCACAGGGCTGGGTGTCGGCGGCGCTGAGCTGCAGCTCCGCTCCATCCTTCAGCACACCCGGCACGACAGTGAGGTCGTCACCCTCTACAACCCGGGCCCGGTCGCGGACATGATCCGCTCGGACGGCTCGATCGTGCACGACCTGGGCATGACCGGCAACACCGAGCTGGCTGCCCTGCGCCGGCTGTACCGGCTCATCCGCGACGGCCGGTTCGACGTGGTGCACGCGCACCTGTACCGGTCCCAGATCTACGGCCGGACCGCCGCCTGGCTGGCCCGGACCCCGGTGGTGCTCAGCACCGAGCACTCCATCGGCGAGACCCATCTGGAACGGCGCCGGATGACCAGCGGGGTGCGGGCCCTGTACCTGGCCACGGAACGGCTGTCGCAGGCGACCGTGGCGGTGTCCCCGGCCGTGCGCGACCGCATGGTCAACTGGGGCGTCCCCGCGAGCCGGGTGACCCTCATCCCGAACGGCGTGGACCTGGGCCGGGTCGCGTTCGACCCGGCCGCGCGGTCCCGGATCCGGGCCGAGTTCGGCCTGGGCGGCGACGACTACATCATCGGCGTGCTGGGCCGGCTCGACCCGAACAAGCGGTTCGACATGGTGATCGAGGCCGCGGCCCCGCTGCTGGACGCCACCACCAGGCTGCTGATCGTCGGCAAGGGCGACGAGGGTGAGCACCTGGCGCAGGTGGCCCGCGCCAGCGGCGCCGGCGACCGGGTGATCTTCGCGGGCGAGCGGCACGACGTGGCCGCGATCCTGTCCGCGCTCGACCTGTTCGTCGCGTCCTCAGCGCAGGAGACCTTCGGCCTGTCGGTGCTGGAGGCGCTGGCCAACGGGGTGCCCGCGCTCTACACGACCTGCCCGGCGCTGGACGGCCTGGACGTCGGGTCCCGGGCGCGGCTGGTGCCCGGGACGGCTGACGGGCTGCGGGCCGCGCTGGCCGAGGAGGTGGCCGCTGGCCAGCGGGAGCGGCTGGCCGTCGCGGCGGTCGAGGCGGAGTACGGCATCGAGGCGGTGACCGCCCGCATCGACGACCTGTACGAGGACCTGGCCGCCCGGTCGCGCCGCTGGCCGGCGCGCAAGGTCGCGGTGCGGCCGCCCACGGTGATGTCAGGCGTGGCCGCGGGCGGCGCGCCCGGGGCTGTTGAGGGGGCGAATGCGTGATGAAGTCCTTCGTGACCGGAGCCGCTGGGTTCATCGGCTCTCATCTGGTGCAGGAACTGCTGGCCGCGGGCCACGAGGTGACCGGCCTGGACGACCTGAGCACCGGCCGGCTGGAAAACCTGGCCGCGGTGGCCGGGCACCCGGCCTTCCGGCTGGTGCAGGGCTCGATCCTGGACGAGGCGCTGGTCGGTGAGCTGACCGCGGGCGCGGACCGGGTGTTCCACCTGGCCGCGGCGGTGGGCTCGTTCGTCATCCGGGACCGCACGCTGGAGGCGCTGCGCACCAACATCCACGGCACCGAGCACGTGGTCGAGGCGGCGCACCGCAACAACGCGCGGATCCTGGTGGCCTCCACCAGCGAGATCTACGGCAAGAACGACAAGGTCGGCCTCACCGAGGAGGACGACCGGATCAGCGGGTCGCCGCTCAAGTCGCGCTGGAGCTACGCCGAGGCCAAGGCCATCGACGAGAGCCTGGTCGACGCGTACGTGCGGGAGCTGGGCCTGCGGGCGGTGATCGTCCGGCTGTTCAACACGGTCGGGCCGCGGCAGACCGGCCGCTACGGGATGGTCATCCCGCGGTTCGTGCGGCAGGCGCTGGCCGGCGAGCCGATCACGGTGTTCGGCACCGGGGAGCAGATCCGCTGCTTCTGCCACGTGCATGACGTGATCCCCGCGCTGGCGGCGCTGGTGGAGTCCGACGAGGCGGTCGGCCGCGCGGTCAACCTGGGCAGCTCCGAGCAGATCTCGATCGAGGGCCTGGCCGAGCGGGTCATCGCGCTGACCGGCTCGGCGAGCCGGATCACCCGCAGCTCCTATCTGGAGGCCTACGGGTCGGGCTACGAGGACATGATGCGCCGGGTGCCGGACTGCGCGCTGGCCGGCCAGCTGGTGGGGTTCAGGGCCACCAGGACGCTCGACGACATCCTGCACGCCGTGATCGAGGAACAGTCCGGCCGCGTGTCCACGGCGGCCGCCGCACGCTGATGACCGGGTGGGGATATGGGACGCGACATGCCAGCGGTGGTGGCTAGGAAGCGGCCGCCACCGGTCATGACCGGCAGGCACCACCGGCACCGGCGGCCGCGCGGGCGAGGACCCGCCCGGCTCGCCGTGGCCGGTGCGGTGGTGCTGGCGATGCTGGCGGTCGCGGCGACGCTGCTGGTCACGCTGCGCCCGTCGCCGCCGGCCGGGCCGGGCCGGGCCGCGATCGCCTCCCTGCCCTACTGGAGCTTCGGCGACGGCACCGGCGTGGTGCTGGCCCACCGGGCGGCGTTCACCGAGGCCTCGCCGTGGATCTACGGGCTGACCGCGGCCAGCCAGGTCAACCTCCAGTACGGGCCCGGCCAGGCCGCCGCGGTGAACGCGGACATCGGGCGGCTGCGCGACGCGGGCCTGCGCATCGTCCCGACCATCGCCAACATCACCAACGGCAGCTGGGCGTACGCGCCGGTGGCCCGCATCCTGCACGACCCGGCGCTGATGCAGCGGCACATCAGCGCGCTGGCCGCGCTGGCCGTCCGGAACGGGTACGCGGGCATCGACATCGACTACGAGGACCTGCACGCCGGGGACCGGCAGGCGTTCACCACGTTCGTCACCAGGCTGGCCGCGGCCCTGCACGCCCGCGGCAAGATCCTCTCGGTAGCCGTGTTCGCCAAGACCACCGACGCCGGCTACGCGCCGCGGAACGTCGCCCAGGACTACGCGGCCATCGGCCGGGCCGCCGACCAGGTCCGGGTGATGGCCTACGACTACCACTGGGCGAGCTCCGGTGCGGGCCCGGTCGCGCCGGTCAGCTGGGTCCGCGGGGTGCTCCGCTACGCGAAGTCCCAGCTGCCCGCGAAGAAGATCATCCTGGGGATCCCGCTGTACGGCTACGACTGGACAGGCCACCGCGGCGCCGTGCTCACCCAGCAGCAGGCGCTGCGGCTGGCCGCACAGCACCAGGCGGCGGTCCGGTTCGACCGGGCCAGCCAGTCCCCGTGGTTCACCTACACCGCCGCCGGCGGCACCCGGCACCAGGTCTGGTTCGAGAACCCGGCCAGCACCCGCGCCAAGCTGGCGCTGGCCCGGGCGGCCGGGGTGGGCGGCGTCTTCTGCTGGATGTACGGCGATGAGGCGCCCGGGACCTGGCCGGAGCTGAGCCGGGGCATGCCAGCCGGCGGCCAGGCCGCCCCGAGCCAGGGGGGGACACCATGATGCCGTGGTGGGCGATGGCCCTGCTGATCTTCGGCTTCAACTTCGCGATCTGGGGCACGGTGAGCCTGCTCCGGCTGGCCACCCTCGGGGCGGCCCGGATGCGCGGCTGGCGTACCGGCCGCAGGCGCGGGCGCCGGTCCGCCGGCCGTGCCGCGGCGCCCGCCGTGCTGCCCGAACGGCGCCGGGGCGCCCCGGTGCCGGCCAGGCCCGGGGGGCTGACCGTGAACGACGTGGCCGTGCTCATCCCCGCCCACAACGAGGAGAAGGTGATCGGGGAGAGCCTGCGGGCCATCATGGAGCACATCCCGCCGTGGAACGTGCACGTGGTCTCCGACGCCTCCACCGACAACACCGTGGCGGTGGCCCGGGCCAACGGCGCCAAGGTGATGGCGACCGAGCTGAACCTGGGCAAGGCCGGTGCGCTGCAGGAGGCGATCTACAAGTTCCGGCTGATCGACCGGTTCCCGGTGGTGATGCTGCTCGACGCCGACACCCGGGTGGCCCCCGGCTACTTCAGGGCCGCCCTGCCGCTGTTCGACAACCCCGAGGTGGTCGCCGTCGCCGGCGCCGTGCAGACCGCGACCGACCGGGTGCTGTCGTTCACCGGACAGGTGCTGGTGGGCCACCGGCGGCGGATCTACGCGATCGGCCAGCGGGTGCTCAAGTTCGGCCAGACCTGGCTGCACACCAACGCGACCCACATCGTGCCGGGGTTCGCCAGCCTCTACCGCACCGACGTGCTGCCGGAAATCGACATGAACCCGCCCGGCCTGGTGATCGAGGACTTCAACATGACGTTCGAGGTCTACCAGAAGAAGCTGGGGAAGGTCGGGTTCACGCTGGGCGCCGTCGCGATCACCCAGGACCCGGACAACTTCCGCGACTACGTGCGGCAGACCCGGCGCTGGGCCCTCGGCCTGTGGCAGACCGTGCGCCGGCACAAACTGCGGCGCAACTTCTTCAGCGTCATGCTCGCGGCGCTGCTGACCGAACTCGTGGTCTCCAGCCTGCTGTTCCTGCTGGTCCCGGTCGTGCTGCTGGTGCTGGCGCTGCCCGCCGTGGTGACCGGGGCGGCGGCCTGGCCGGTCCTCGGGCCGGTCTACGGCCTGGTGTCCGCGCACATGACCCTGGCCACCGTGTGGTACGGGGTGGTCCTGCCCGACCTGGCCATGACCGTGATCGCCGCGGCGGTGGACCGGCAGCCGGTGATGCTGCTGTTCTCGGCGTTCTTCCCGTTCCTGCGGGTGGTGGACGCCGCGATCGGGCTGGCCGCCATCCCGCGGATGTTCCGCACCAAGTCCACCGGCCGCTGGAAGAGCCCCGCCCGGCAGGAAGCGGCACGGCCGCTGCCGCCGCTCGCGCCGCTGCCGCCGTCGATGGCGGCGACCGAGCCGATGCCGGTCATCAAGCTCACCGACGAGGAGCGGGTGGCGCTGGGGATGGCCCCGGCGCGGCAGGCCGCGCTGCCCGCCTCGCTGCCGCAGCAGGTCCGGCCGGAGCCGGTCCCGCTCGCGGCCGCCGGGACCGAACCGCCGGAGCCCGTCGCTCCCCTATTCGCAGGAGATGGTCCTCATGCATCTGGATGAGGACGAGCTCGTCCTGCCTAGGCATCATCAGCAGATGAGCCCGTTGCGGCTGCTGCTGATAGACGACCACCTGATGGTGACCGAGGCCCTGGCGTCGCGCCTGTCCTCGGCCATGGACCTGTGGGTGGCCGGCCGCTGCGCCACCACCGACCCCAACCTGCTGGACATCGTCCGCGGGCTGCGCCCCGACGTGATCACGGTGGAGGTGGAGCCGCTCGGCCCGGCCATGGGCGAGGTGCTGCGCCAGCTCGTGACCGCCCGGCCGGAAGCCAAGGTCGTCGTGCTCAGCGCCGACCACGACATCTCCCACGCGGTGGAGGCGGCCCGGGCCGGGGTCGCCGCCTGGGTGGCCAAGGAGCAGGGCGCGGCCGAGCTGGAGACGGTCCTGCGGGGCGTCTACGAGGGCGGGTCCTGGTTCCCGCCGGACATGCTCGGCGAGATCCTCCGCGAGCTGCGGGCCGACGTGCGGCGGGCCCGCGAGACCGGGGACTCGCTGGACATGCTCAGCCCCCGCGAGCGGGACGTCCTGCTGGGCATGATGGAGGGCAAGCGGGGCCGGCAGATCGCCCAGGACCTGATGATCTCCACTGACACGGTGCGCACCCACACCCGCAACATCTTCGCCAAGCTGGATGTGCACAGCCGGCTGGAGGCGGTCCGCGTCGCCCGCGCGGCGGGCCTGCGTCCGCAGGAACGCGGGGCATGACCGGGCCGCTGCGGGTGGCAGTGCTCATCACCCGGCTGGAAGGCGGGGCCGGCGGCCAGGCCGTGCTCGGGGCGGCCGCCCTGGATCCGGACCGGTACCGGGTGACGATCATCACCGGCAGCGGGGACCGGCTGGTGGCCGAGGCGGCAGCAGCGGGCCTGGAGGTGATCACCGAACCGTCCCTGCGCACGCCCATCGACCCCCGCGGCGACCTGCGGGCACTGCGGCGGCTCGAAGTCCTGCTCAGGGCGCAGCCTTATGACGTCGCCCACACCCACACCGCGAAGGCGGGGGTGCTGGGGCGGCTCGCCGCGCACCGGGCGGGGATCCGCCGGATCGTGCACACCTACCACGGGTTCCCGTTCCACGAGTTCCAGTCGCCCGCCCGCCGCGGCGCCTATGTGGCGATCGAGCGGCGGGTGGGCCGGATCACCGATGTGGTGCTGTGCGTGGGCACCGGCGTGGCCGCCGAGGCGGTCCGGCGCAGGCTTGCCCGGCCGGAGCGGGTCCGCACCATTGGGGTGGCGGTGCCGGTGCCGGAGCCCGCCGTGGCGGCCGCGGCCGGCCCGGATCTGGCCGGCCGGGCGGCGGGAGCCGGCCCCGCGGGGGACGACGCCCTGCCGGCCCGCGACGCGGCTGCCCGGGCGCGGGCCCGGGACCTGCTGGGCCTGCCTGCGGTGGGCGCAGTGGTCGGGGCGGTGGGCAGGCTGACCTACCAGAAGGCGCCGGAGGACTTCGTGGCCGCGCTGCGCCAGCTCAGCCGCCCGGGCGTGACCGGGGTCTGGGTCGGCGGCGGCGAGCTGGCCGGGCGGGTCGCGCGGCTGGCCAGCGCCCGGCCCGGGCCGCGGATCGTGCTGGCCGGCGAGCGGCTGGACGTTCCGGACATCCTCCCGGCCTTCGACGTGTTCGCCCTGCCGAGCCGGTATGAGGGGCTGCCGACGGCGGTGGTGGAGGCCATGCTGTGCGGAGTGCCGGTGGCGGCGACCGCGGGGAAAGCGGGCGGCGCCGTGGGGGTGCCCGGCGAGACGGGGCTGCTGGTCCCGCCGCGGCGGCCGGACCTGCTGGCCGGGGCCGTGGCCCACCTGCTGGACCACCCCGCGGACGCGGCCAGGATGGCCGCAGCGGCCCGGGCGCGGCTGGGGGACCGGTTCGGGGTCCCGGCGCTGCGGGAAGCGCTGGTCTCGGCGTACGCGGGCTGACCCTGCCTTTCGGTGTAATCCCTGCTCAGGCAGTCAGATTAGGCCAGAGTGGTACTCTCGCAATGGGTAGGCGCTGGTGCTCCGCGATGGCATGTGAGGCGGGCGCCAGGGGGATTTCGGTCACCTGTCGACGTAACGGACAGGGGATAGCTGGCGTTTCCTTCGTGCAACTGCGCGTACCCGCACCACCCGCCGGCCTGTGGCTGGGCTGGCGAGATAGTGCGCCAGAGCGTGCTCTGGGCGGAACTGCTTGGGGGGGTTCGCATGGAGCCGTCGCTCGAACGACGACGAGGCCCGGGACGGCGCCGGACCGACGGCCAGGACGATCGCCGTCTGCGCGGGCTGCTGCACGATCTGGGACACCAGATGACGACGTTGTCATACCTGGTGGAGGCCGTCCGGGCGGACACCCCCCAGGGCCGGGACTCCGGTTTCCGGCTCGAGCTGCTGGCGGCGGAGATGTCCCGGGTGCTCGACCTCATCGACCACGGCATCTACGGCCTGCACGCCGAGCACCAGCCGGACGAGCAGGTCACCGTCGAGCTGCGCGGGCTGGCCGGGCAGGTGGCCCAGCTGGCCGCGTTCGCCCACGAGGCGGACGTGGAGCTGCTGCCCGGCCCGGATGCGGAAGTGCAGGCGAGCCCGGCGCTGCTGTGGCGGGTGCTGACCAACGTGGTGGACAACGCGGGCCGGGCGGCCGGCCGTGGCGGCCGGGTCACGCTGGCGATCAGCCAGCCCGGTGAGACCATCGTCGAGGTGGCGGACACCGGCCCCGGGTTCGGGGCGGGTGATCCGGGCCTGGCGTCGCTGGGCCTGCAGATCGTGGACTCCCTGCTGTCGTCGTGTGAAGGGACAATGGAAGTGCGCTCGCCCGAGGGGGGCGGCACCGTGGTGCGGATTGTGCTGCCGCGCCGGATGGCCCGCCAGCTCGCCGGCGCGGGCCGGGGTGCGTGAGTACGCTGACCAGTCTCGTCATCGGCGACGACCACAAGGTCTTCCTGGACGCGCTGTCGGTGGTGCTGGCGCAGCAGGACTTCACCGTGACGGAGGCCCGGACCGTCCGGGAGACGGTGGAGGCCGTGGCCCGGCTCCGGCCCGACGTCTGCCTCATTGACCGGCACTTCGCCGGCCACGACGGCCTGGCCGCCATCGAGGAGATGGCGGCGCGCAGCCCGGCCACCAAGGTGCTGGTGCTCAGCGCCGACCCGGACACCGACGGCATCCTGCGGGCCCTGAGCGCCGGGGCCTCCGGGTACCTGCACAAGACCCGCGGGGTCACCGCCCTGACCGCGGCCATCAGCCGGGTGCTGCGCGGGGAGGTGGTGGTCGATGTGCCCAAGGCCCCGGGCCCGCGGCGGCCGCCGCAGCAGGACGCGGCCCGCCGGCTCGCGGCCTTCCTGACCGGCCGGGAGCGGCAGTGCCTGGCCCTGCTGGTGGAAGGCCTGGACACGACCGGGATGGCGGCGAAGCTCGGCGTGTCGCGGGCCACGGTGCGCACGCACGTGCAGTCGCTGCTCACCAAGCTGGGCGTGCACTCGCGGCTGGAGGCGGCGTCCTTCGCCGTCCGTTACGGGCTGCTCGATGACAGCGGCGGATCAGGCAGGCGCGGAGCCTAGCCCTCTTCCGGGCCCTCGCTCGCC
>JBLMWU010000265.1:0-23392 GCA_050257395.1 Gemmatimonadota bacterium
GCCGCCGCTGCCGGGCCCCGCATGGCGCGGGGCCCGGCAGCGGCCCGGTCGGCGCTCCGGTCGCCCGTGCTCCGGGTGGTGGGCAAGCGGCTGCTGACCGCCATCCCGGTGATGTTCGGGGTCACGCTGCTCGCCTTCGCGCTGATGAACGTGCTCCCCGGGGACGCCGCCCAGGAGCTGCTCGGCGCCAACGCGACCCCGGCGGAAGTCCACGCCCTGGAAATCAAGCTGCACCTGAACGAGCCGTTCTGGATCCGCTACGGCCACTGGCTGGGCGGCGTGCTCACCGGCCACCTCGGCTCGTCCATCCAGAGCGGCCAGACGGTGACCTCGACCCTGGCCCAGCGGCTGCCGCTGAGCCTCGAACTGCTGGCCTACGTGTTCCTGATCTCGATCGTGGTGGCGGTGCCGCTGGCGGTGCTGGCAGCCCGCCGGCCCGGCGGCGTCATGGACCGGATCAGCATGGTGCTGAGCATGGCCGGGCTGTCCATCGCCCCGTTCGTGCTGGCGCTGCTGCTGGTGCTGGTGTTCGCGGTCATCCTGCACATGTTCCCGGCGATCGGCTACGTGCCGCCCAGCCAGAGCATCGGCGGCAACATCAGGTCGCTGACCCTGCCCGCGATCTCCATCGGTCTCCCTGTCGCCTGCGTGTACACCCGGCTGCTGCGGGCGGACATCGTCGAGCAGATGCAGGGCGAGGACTACGTCATCACCGCCAGAGCCAAGGGTGTGTCGCCGTGGCAGGTGCTGGTCCGGCACGCGCTGCGCAACGCCGCGTTCGGGCTCATCACGCTCATCGGCCTGAACCTGGGCACCCTCATCGGCGCGCTGGTGATCATCGAGCCGATCTTCTCACTGCCGGGGATCGGCCAGGTGCTGCTGCAGGCCATCAACAGCCGGGACATCCCGGTCGCCGAGGCGGTGACCCTGATCTTCGCTCTCATCGTCGTACTCGCCAACCTGCTCACGGACCTGCTGTATGCGGTCCTGGACCCGAGGATCCGGTATGGCCGCCCCGCTGCCTGACAGCACCCTGTACGCTCCCGCGCCGGTCCCGGCCGCATTCACCAGCCTGCGGCCCCGGCGGCGGAAGCTGGACCTCGACCTGTGGGTGCCAGCGGTGATCCTGGCCCTCATTGTCGGCGGCTGCTTCATCTGGCCGCTGGTCGGGCCGGTGCCCCCGCCGGTCGGCGGCAGCATCCTGACCGCCGGCGACCCCATGTTCTCCCCAGGGCACATCCTCGGGACCGATCCGGTCGGGAACGACATCCTGTCCCGCATCCTGTACGGCGGCCAGGTGTCGATCGAGGTGGCGCTGGCGGTGAACGCGATCGGCCTGGTGATCGGCGGCGGGCTGGGCGCCATCGCGGGCTACACGGGCGGCATCACAGACGCCATCATCATGCGGGTGGTCGACGTGCTCATCGCGTTCCCCTTCCTGGTGCTGGCGCTGGCCATCTCCCAGGGGCTCGGCCCCAGCGAACTGCACGTGATCTGGGCGCTGTCGTTCTTCAGCGTGCCGGCGTTCGCCCGGATCGCCCGGTCGGGTGCGCTGCGGCTGCACGGGCAGACCTTCATGCTGGCCGCCCGGCTGTCCGGCACCAGGTCCTGGCGGATGCTGCTGCGGCACGTGACCCCCAACGTGCTGCCGCAGGTGGCGACGTTCGCGCTGCTGGGCATGGGGGTCACGGTCATCCTGGAGGGAGCGCTCGACTTCCTCGGGCTCGGCATCCCGGACCCCAGCCCGAGCTGGGGCAACATGATCGCGCTGGGCCAGGGCACGCTGTCGGCCGACCCCACCCTGGTGCTCGTGCCGAGCGTCTTCCTGTTCGTCACCGTGGTCTGCCTGAACCTGCTCGGCGACGCGCTGCGCGCCCGCTGGGGGGCCCAGTGACCGCGCCGCTGCTGGATGTCCAGGAGCTGTCCGTCCGCTTTCAGCAGCCGGGCAGGCTCGTGCACGCCGTCAACAGCGTGAGCTTCGCCGCCTGGCCCGGCAAGACGCTGGCCATCGTGGGCGAGTCCGGGTCGGGCAAGACCGTGAGCTGCCGGGCGGTGATGGGCCTGCTGCCGCCGTCGGCGGAGGTCACCGGGTCGGCACGGTACGAGGAGACCGAGCTGATCGGGCTGCCGGACAAGGAGATGCGCAAGCACCGCGGGGCGGACCTGGCCATGGTCTTCCAGGACCCGGCCCGCTCCCTCAACCCGACCATGCAGGTCGGCAAGCAGATCACCGAGGCGATCCGGTCGCACCTGAGCATGGACACGAAGACCGCGCGCGAGCGCGCGGTCGAGCTCATGGGCCTGGTCCGGATCCCGCTGCCCCGCCGGCGTTTCGCCGACTACCCGCACCAGCTGTCCGGCGGGATGCGCCAGCGGGTGATGATCGCCATCGCGCTGGCCTGCCACCCCCGGCTGCTCATCGCGGACGAGGCCACCACCTCGCTGGACGTCACCACCCAGGCCCAGATCATGGAGCTGCTGCTGGACCTGCAGGGCCAGCTCGGCATGGCGCTGATCCTGATCAGCCACGACCTCGGCCTGGCCGCGTCCTACACCGACGACGTCATCGTGATGTACGCGGGCGGCATCGTCGAGGAGGCCCCCACCCGGCAGCTGTTCGCGCACGTCCGCATGCCCTACACCAGGGCGCTGCTGGATGCGGTGCCGCGGCTGGAGCGCCGCCCGCACGAGCCGCTGCCGGTGGTCGCGGGCCGGCCGCCGGACGCCGCCGCGCTGCCCGCCGGGTGCGCGTTCGCCCCCCGCTGCCCGTCCGTGCGGCAGCGCTGCCGGGAGGAGGCCCCGCCGCTGGCGGAGCAGGAGCCCGGCCACCGCTGGGCATGCTTCTTCCCCTGCCAGGACGGAGTGGCCGGATGAGTGCTCTCACGGGTGAGCCGCGGCCCCTGCTGGCGGCCCGCGACGTGGTCCAGGAGTTCGTGGTCCGTGACTACGGCGGGGTGAAGGGCGGCGTGGTGCACGCCGTCTCCGGCGTCTCGTTCGACCTGTGGCCGGGTGAGACGCTCGGCATCGTCGGCGAGACCGGGTCGGGCAAGTCCACCCTCGCCCGGTCGGTGCTGCAGGCGCCGCGGCCGAAGTCCGGGTCAGTGGTGTTCCAGGGCCGGGACCTGGTCTCGCTGCGCGGCCGGGCGCTGCTGGAGGCCCGCCGTCACGTGCAGATGGTGTTCCAGGACCCGTACGGCTCGCTGGATCCCCGGTGGCGGGTCGAGGACCTGGTGGAGGAGCCGCTCATCGCCTACGGGCTCGGCGACCGGGCCGAGCGCCGCCGCCGGGTGGCCGAGGTGCTGGAGCTGGTCGGGCTGAACCCGGCCAGCTACGCCCGCAGCCGGCCCCGGGAGCTGTCCGGCGGCCAGTGCCAGCGGGTCGCCATCGCCCGGGCGGTGGCGCTGTCGCCGGCCCTGATCATCTGCGACGAGGCGGTGTCCTCGCTCGACGTGCTGATCCAGGCGCAGGTGCTGAACCTGTTCGAGCGGCTGCGCGGCGAGCTCGGGCTGTCCTACCTGTTCATCGCGCACGACCTGGCGCTGGTCAAGCAGGTGAGCGACCGGGTCGCCGTCATGTACCTGGGCAAGCTGTGCGAGGTCGGGCCGGCCGAGACGATCTACCGGCAGCCGCTGCACCCCTACACCAAGGCGCTGCTGGAGTCCATTCCCAGCCCGGACCCGGCGGCGCCGCGCTCGTCCGCCGCGGCGGCGATCAAGGGTGAGCCGCCGTCCCCCATTCACCCGCCGAGCGGCTGCCGGTTCCGCACCCGCTGCCCCCGCGCGCAGGACCGCTGCGCGGAGGAGGAGCCGCAGCTGACCACGTCCGGCGGGCAGCACTCCGTCGCCTGCCATTTCCCGCTGGAGGTGGCCGGCTCCCGGCCGCCAGCGGCCGCGGCCGCCGCGCCCGGCCCGCTGTCCGGCCAGCAGCCAGCCGAAGGGAGCTGACGTTGAAGTTCCGGGTGCTCCTGGAGCCGCGCTACGGCGCCACCTACCAGCAGATCCTGGCCATGGCGCAGGCGGCGGAGGAAGCCGGCTTCGACGGTTTCTTCCGGGGCGACCACTACCTGGGCATCGACGCCGCCGACCCCGGCTACGCGCCGACCGACTCCTGGACCACGCTGGCCGGGCTGGCGGTGCAGACCGGGCGGATCCGGCTCGGCACGCTGGTGACGGCCTCGACCTTCCGGCAGCCGGGCAACCTTGCCGTGATCGTGGCCACGGTGCACGCGATGAGCGGCGGCCGGGCCGAGCTCGGCATCGGCGCGGCCTGGTACGAGCGGGAGCACCAGTCCTTCGGCATCCCGTTCCCGCCCATCAGGGAGCGGTTCGACCGGCTCGAGGAGCAGCTGGCCATCGTCACCGGGATCTGGGGCACTCCCGCCGGGGCGAGCTTCAGCCACCACGGCACCCACTACCGGATCGACGGCTGCGTCAACTTCCCGTCGCTCGGCGGGCACGGCCGGCCCCGGCTCATCCTCGGCGTGACCGGGCCGAAGCGCGGGCCCGCCCTGGCCGCCCGGTACGCCGACGAGTTCAACTGCGGGCTGGCGCCAGGCTCCGCCGAGAGAATGGCCAACTTCCGCCGGGTTTGCGCGGACAGCGGCCGGGATCCGGCCACAGTGCGGATGTCCACCGCGCTGCCGGTGTCCTGCGGCGCCACCGCGGCGGAGGCGCAGCGGCGGGCGGAGTCACTAGGCGACGCGGGCGCCCGGCTGCTGCAGCTCGGCGTCACCGGCACCCCAGCCGACGTGCTCCCGCGGATCGAGGAGCTGGCCGCCGCCGGCGCGGACACCCTGTACTTCCACATCTACGACACCGACCCCGACCACCTGCGCCTCCTCGGCGCCGAGGTCCTGCCCAAGGTTGGCTGACCCGCAAGCCGCTTCCCGGCGTTGCTGGCACCCCGGCTGCCCACTTCCGTGATCGTGCAGGATTTTCAGTCGTATTGACTGAAAATCCTTCCTGCCAGGGCGCGGGGGTGGTTTCGGGGCGTGGCAGGCCATCCCGGAGCACTACTGGCACCGCGATCGCGAGCGGGCCGGGCCGCGGATCCGGCCGGCTACGCGGCTGGGCGCTCGTGCTGTTGCGAGGGGAGTGGCACTCGGATGGCGACGCAGTCGGCCATGCGCTCGGAGAGCGCCTTGTCCCAGTGAGCTGTGATCATCGCCAGCACCCGCCGGTTCTCCGGCAGCACGTCCATGGCCAGTGAGGTCACCCCGCGGTCGCAGGCGGCGGCGGCGGTCAGCGCCCGCATCAGCGCCGCGCCCACGCCCTGCCCCTGCCAGGCGTCGGCGACCACCAGGCCGACATGGGTCAGCAGGCGGCCGGGCGGGCCGGGCTGGTCCGCGGCCATGGCATGGCCGACGATGCCGCCGCCGCAGGTGGCGACCAGGGCCTCGACACCGGCGGCGTCCCCGGCCAGGCGGCTCAGCATGCTCTGGCTGGGGGTGACGGGGGCGAAGAAACGCAGGGTCCGGCTGGTGACCGACAGCCCGGCAAAGAAGCCGCCGAGCGCTGCCCGGTCCGCGGGGCACACGCGCCGGATCGCGACCGCGGGGTGCCTTGCGTGTATCTGGGTTCGTTTCACAGACTCAGCATCCGCCCGGATTGCTGAGTCTGTCAACTGGACTTAGCCTGGGAGGATGGAACGGCCCTGGATCATGGACTACGACGCGGGCGCCTGCGCGATCGGCGCCGCGGTCGCGATCATCGGGGAGCGGCCGACCTTCCTGGTGCTGCGGGAAGCGTTCAACGGCGTGCGCCGCTTCGATGACATGCAGCGCCGCACCGGCATGCCGCGGCAGGTGCTGAGCGACCGGCTAGCCCGGCTGGTGCGCGAGGACCTGCTGCGCAAGGTCCCCTACCAGGAGGCGGGCAAGCGCCAGCGGTACGAGTACCGGCTCACCGCCAAGGGCCTGGATCTGTATCCGGTGCTGGTCGCGCTGATGGAGTGGGGGGACAAGTATGCGGTCGGCCCGGCCGGGCCGCCGGTGCTGCTCCGCCACCGCGACTGCGGCGAGCCGGTCCGGCTGCAGCTGTCCTGCCAGGCCGGCCACGTCCTCGGGTCACCCCGGGAGGTCACCCCGGTGCCCGGCCCGGGCGCGCGCAAGATCGCCTGACCACCGGGCCGCCGGCAGCCGGGCCGCCGGCAGCCGGGCCGCCGGCAGCCGGGCCGCTGTCAGCTGGGCCGCCGTCAGCCGGGTCCCAGGGCCGCCCGGCAGAGCCGGACGGGCGGATCACTCCGCCGCGCCGTCCGTGGGCGCAGCGGGAGATGCGGGAGCCGCAGCGGTGCTGCCGCGCAGGAGGTAGGCGGACTGGAGGAGTTCCGGCTGGTCGCGCAGCTGCCGGGCGGGGCCGGAGAAGCGGAGCTGGCCGCCTTCCATCACGTAGGCGTGGTTGGCCAGGCCGAGCGCGACGGTGGCGAACTGCTCGATGAGCAGCACCCCGATGCCGGATTCGGCGACCGAGCGGATCCGCGGGATGAGCCGGTTGACGACGACGGGTGCCAGCCCGAGCGACAGTTCGTCGATGAGGATGTAGCGGGGCTGGGACACCAGCGCCTGGGCCAGCACCACCATCTGCTGCTCGCCGCCGGACAGCGTGCGGGCCTGCGCGGAGAGCCGCTTCTCCAGCTCGGGGAAGGTCTCCAGCGCCCGCGCGCGCCCGGCCCTGGCGGCGCCGGTGGGCAGCGAGTAGGTGGCGACGGTGATGTTGTCCTCGACGGTGAGGCCGGGCAGCAGCCGCCGGCCTTCGGGCACGATCGCGATGCCGGCCTGGCGGATCTTCTCCGGCCGCCGGTTGGCGAAGTCACGCCCGTCCAGCAGCACCTGGCCGGCCTGGCAGCGCAGCACCCCGCCGACGGCGAGCACCATGCTCGACTTCCCGGCGCCGTTCGGCCCGAGCAGCGCGGTGATCTGCCCGGCCGGGATCTCGATCGACACGTCCCGGACCACGGCCCGGCCGCCGCGCTCCACGGTCAGCCCGTCCAGGTGCAGCACGCCGCCGGGCGGGTCCGCCACGGCCGGGGCCGCCTGTGCCGTCGCTGCCTGCTCCTCGCTCACAGTGCTGCCCCCGCTCGCCTCCGGGGCGCCTGGGGGCGCCGTCTTCCCTCGTCGCTCCTTGCTGGCGCTCGTCGCTCCTCAGTCCAGACGGCACCGCGCCCCTTCGGCTCGCTCACAGGACCTCCGCCGTTCCCAGGTAGGCGCGCATCACGTGCTCGTCGCGCAGCACCTCGGCAGTGGGGCCGGCGGCGATGAGCTTGCCGAAGTCGAGCACGGCGGTCGTCTCGCAGCAGGCGGAGACCAGGCTCATGTCGTGGTCCACCAGGATCGTCAGGGCACCGGTGTGCTCGGGGATCCGCCGGATCACGTCGGCCAGGTGGCCGGTCTCCTCCTCAGGCAGGCCGGCCGCGGGCTCGTCCAGCAGCACCAGCTTCGGCCGGCCGACCACGGCGCGGGCGACCTCCAGCAGCCGCCGGCCGCCCGCGGACAGGGTGGTGACGGTGGCCTGCGGGTCGCCGGTGAGGCCGACGAAGGCCAGCGCGTCCAGCACGTCCTGGCGGCGGGCGGAGCCGCCGAGCCTGGCGTGCTCGTGGACCATGGCGACGTTGTCGAACACCGACAGTTCCTCGATGGCCTGCTCGGTCTGGAACGTGCGCCGCACCCCCCAGCGGGCCCGCCGGTAGTGAACCATCGACAGCAGGTCCACGCCGAACGCGCGCACCGAGCCAGCGGCGGGCCGGGCGAACCCGGACAGCACGTTGAAGAACGTGGTCTTGCCGGCGCCGTTGGGGCCGATGAGCCCGCAGGTGCCCGGGGCGAACGTGACCGTCATGCCGTCCAGCGAGGTGACGCCGCCGTAGCGGACGGTCAGGTCCTCGACCTCGATCACTGCGAGCCACCCCCGGTCGGCGCGGGCCTGCGGGCCAGCCTGGCCAGCAGGCCCCCGAGCTTCGCCAGGTCCTTGGGCACCTGGTCGGCCAGCCCGCGCGGGGCGGTGGTGAGCACCTGCAGGACGCCGAGGCCGAACAGGATGGTCAGCCAGTCCGCGGACACACCCCAGTTGTTCAGCAGCGCGGGCAGCAGCTGCATCAGCAGCGCGGCCACCACCGCGCCGGCCAGGCTGTAGGCGCCGCCCATCAGCACCACGGCCAGCAGGGTGATCGAGTCCTGCGGCTGGAAGTCGATCGAGTACAGGTAGTGCACGGCGCCCGCCATCACCCCGCCGGCCACCCCGGTGATGAACGAGGCCAGCGCGAACGCCCACAGCTTGTACAGCGTCGTGTTGATGCCCGCGGCCAGCGCGGCCGGCTCGCTTTGCCGGATCGCCGCCCAGGCCCGTCCGGGCCGGCTCTTCAGGTGCACCAGCACCAGCAGGAACATGAGGATGGCCACGATCACCGAGTAGCGGAAGTAGCCGGGGTCGCTGGTGGCGATGCTCGGCCGTCGGAGCGCCGGGATGTGCACCGTGCTGGCGTCGTAGCCCAGGAAGCCGTGCCCGCCGTTGGGGAAGTTCGTCGTGGCCAGCACCACGGTGATCGCGCCGGCCAGCATCAGCGTGATCAGCGCCAGGTACAGCCCGCGCATCCGCAGCGCGGGCAGCCCGATCGCGGTACCGACGGCCATGGTGATCAGGCCCGCTTCCAGCAGCACCAGCGGGAACGGCTGGGCGGTGGCGAACAGCAGCCGCGCCGCCACCCACGCCCCCACCGCCAGCACCGCGGCCTGCCCCAGCGAGTACAGCCCGACCCGGCCGACCAGCACCCCCAGGCCGAGCGTGACCATCGAGTACACGGTCACCTGCGTCATCGCATCGACGTAGTACAGGCTCAGCAGCTGCGGCAGCGCGAGCAGCACGAACAGCAGCAGCAGCGTGATGATGCCGCCCCGGGTCAGCGTGCGGCGGCCCGGCCTGCGCAGCGGCGGCCGCTTCGGCGTGCTCGCGGTGACGTCGGCGGTCTCCAGCGCCATCGGCTATGCCTCCTCGCGGGACAGCGAGATCACCCGGTGCCGCGAGAGCACCAGCAGCGCCACGGCTGCCAGCACGAACGGGGTCATGTCGCGATAGCTGGACAGTGACTGGATCGGCGTCACCAGGTCGTGGACCAGGCCGATGACGATGGCGGCCACGAAGGTCATGGTGATCGAGCGCAGCCGGGCCATCAGCGCCGCCGCCAGCGAGGAGATCACCAGGAAGGTCAGGGTGGTGGCGTCCAGCGCGACCAGGTCGGCCAGCAGCAGCCCGGCCACCCCGGCGATCAGGCCGCAGCCCAGCCAGGCCGCCGCCTCGACCCGCCGCACCGGCACCCCGAGGGTGGCGGTGATCTCGCGGTCGTTGGCCATCGCCCGCATCGCCGTGCCGAGCTTGGTGTAGCGCAGGAACGCCCCGGTCACCACCACGATCGCGACGCCCGCGGCGAGCCCGATCACCTGGGTCGTCGTCACCTGGATCCCGCCGACCGAGAACCCGCCGTTGTCGGTCGGCAGCGTGATCGACCGGGACGCCCCGCCGTTGGAGGTCCACAGCAGGTCCATCAGGCCGAACAGCACCAGCGTCAGCCCCAGCGTGGCCACCGCCTTGACCAGCGGCCCCCGCCGGGCCAGCGGCGGGCCGAACAGCATCCCGTAGCCGAGCGTCACCGCCCCGCTGAACAGCACGCAGACCAGCCACGCGAGCACCTGCGGGACGCCCGCGACCATGAGGGACCAGGCGATCAGAGCGCCCATGGCGCCGACAGCGCCGAGTGCCAGGTACACCACGCCGGTGGCCTGATAAAGAACCACCGTCCCCACCCCGGAGAGGGCATAGACCCCTCCCAGGGCGAGGCCGCTCACGATGAACGGCTCAAATTCCTGCCAGCTCGGCATCTACCGGTCCTCCATGGGCGCTCTGCCGCCTGTGTGTGTCAGTCCGGCCTGGTCAGCCGGCGACCTTGTGGTAGGCCGCGATCTGCGGGTCGACCGAGGAGATCGCCGTGCAGCCCTGGGCGATCACCATCTGGCCGTTGCTGGGCGTGGTGGTGTAGTCGGTGTTGTTCGGAATGTGCATCGGGTAGCTGCCGTACGTCCAGGGCTTGCACAGCTGCCCAGTGTCGAAGTTCGACACCGCCTTGATCGCGGCGTTGACGCTCTGCACGGTGTAGGCGCCGTTGACCGCCTCCAGGGCGTGCACCATGATCTCCGCCTCGGCGAAGCCCATCTGGCTGAAGCTGCCGACGCCGCCCGAGACGTTCTTGCCGTACTGGGCGAGGATCGCCCTGTACAGCGCCATCGCCTGGGTGTTGTTCCCGTCCGGCGGGGTGAGCTCGGCGTTCACGAACAGCTTGTGGTTCCACTTCGGCCCCAGCGCCTTGGCCAGGAAGTCGGTGTTGCACGGGGTCGAGCAGCCCCACAGCTTGACCTTGTTCTCCAGGCCGAGCTTCTGCGCGGCCTGCAGGATGACCAGGGCCTCCGGCGGGGTGAAGTTGAGCACCACGGCGCCGTTCGGGCCCGCGTCGTTGACTTCCTTGATCGCCACCGAGTTGGCGTCGGTGATCGGCACGTTCTCGGTCAGCTGGACGATCGGCGTGTGCGCGGCCGCGGCCAGCGCGGCCGGGCCAGCGGCGATGTAGCCGGTGCCGGGAACGTTCGACTGGTCGAAGACGACCTTCGACACGTGCTGCGAGAGCGCGTACTGCACGGCCCCGTCAGAGCTGTAGCGCGGGCCCATGTTGACCGCGGCGCTGTTCGGGGTGGACCAGCACTCCGGCGCGATGCCCGAGTCGATGACGTAGAAGCCGAGCTTCTCCCAGTACGCGTGGTTGATCGTGCACTCGAGGATCGACGTGTTGCCGACGATGCCGACCACGTGGTCGGACTGCACGAGCTGCTTGGCGTCGGCCGCGATCTGCGCCGGGTTGGTCTGCTCGGTCAGCAGCGTGTAGTGGATCGGGTGGCCGTTGATGCCGCCGTTGGCGTTGACGCAGGCGAAATAGGCCGCGGCCATGTTCCCGATGTCAGTGAACGAGGTGCCGGGCTGGTTGGTGTCAATACCGCCCAGCTCGATCGGCGTGCCGGTCGCCTTCACTCCCGGCTTGGTGCCGCACTGCGACGTGCTCACCGCGGAGGCGCTCGAAGCACTGCTCGACGAGCCGCCCGATGCTGCGCTGCCGCCGGCCCCGCCGCCGCTGCCACAGGCGGCCACGATCAGCATCGTGGCCACGGCGCCCAGAGCCGCGAAGGGCCGCGCCCCCGGCGCGTGATGACGAATCTTCACCTAATCCCCACCTCCATGGTGGTGCAGGCATGCACTTGCGCCCCTGGTGACAGAACGAGCTGTACTTGTGGTCGTGAACTCGCGGTGTCGTGGCCGCGGGGCCAGCGGCGACGAGTGATGGACTGTCAGTACTTGACAATGTGTGAGTCGGGAGTGCTCCGATTTGCCTTGGATGGTAGATGTCACCTGACTGGGACGCAAGGGTCGATACCGGGCCGAAACGATCTTGTGATAAGGCATTTCGCGGTGTGGATTCGTTGTGCGGAGAACACAAATCAGGGCGCTGAATGCAGGTGACATAGCCCTATTGCCCCGCAATGCCGGTGTGTGCGACCGTCGGCGATGTAGGGGCACCGAAGCCCGTGCGAAGCATGCCCGCATTCAGGCGCCGGAGAAGATGTCATGGTTTCCCGCTCACCCGTACCCGGTCACGCTGAGGCCCGCGAGGGCGACCTGCTGTGGACCCCGAGCGCAGACTGGGCCGCTGCCACCAACCTCAGCGCGTTCATGACCTGGCTGGCCCGTGAGCGCGGGCGGGAGTTCAGCGGCTACCACGACCTGTGGCGGTGGTCCGTGACCGACCTCGACGGGTTCTGGCAGGCGGTCTGGGACTACTCCGGCGTCACCGCGTCCACCCCGCCGGAGCGGGTGCTGGGACGGCGGGAGATGCCGGGCGCGGAGTGGTTCCCCGGCGCGCGGCTCAACTACGCCGAGCACGTGCTGCGGCGGGAGCGGCCCGGCACCGGCGCGCTGCTGTACCGCAGCGAGACCGCGCCGCTGGCCGGGCTGGACTGGGCCGACCTCGCGGGCCAGGT
Organism: Gemmatimonadota bacterium; assembly: GCA_050257395.1. Lineage (GTDB taxonomy): Bacteria > Actinomycetota > Actinomycetes > Streptosporangiales > Streptosporangiaceae > JAIRTY01. The sequence goes on from JBLMWU010000265.1 coordinate 12,068, forward strand.
GCGGATCCTGGCCACCCGGCTGCGCGCCATGGGCGTCGGCCCGGGTGACCGGGTCGTGTCCTGCATGCCGAACATCCCGCAGACGGTCATCGCGATGCTGGCGACCACCAGCATCGGCGCGATCTGGGCCAGCTGCTCACCGGACTTCGGCTGGCGCGGCGTGCTGGACCGCTTCTCCCAGCTCACGCCCACGGTGCTGTTCTGCGTGGACGGCTACACCTACGGCGGCCGCGGCTACGACCGGCTCGCCGAGATGACCCAGATCGCCGCGGGCCTGACCAGCCTCCGGCACGTCATCTTCCTGCCCTACCTGCAGCCGGACCGCGGCGACCGGCCGCCCGGCGCGCTGGCCTGGGACGAGGTGCTCGACCACCCGCCGGTGCCGGCCGCGGAGTTCGAGTTCGAGCAGGTCCCGTTCAGCCACCCGCTGTGGATCCTGTTCTCCTCCGGCACCACCGGCCTGCCCAAGCCGATCGTGCACGGGCACGGCGGCATCCTGCTGGAGCAGCTCAAGCTGCAGCAGTTCCACATGGACCTGCGCGAGGGCGACCGGCTGTTCTTCTTCACCACCACCGGCTGGATGATGTGGAACTTCCTGGTCAGCTCCCTGCTGCTGGGCGTGGTCCCGGTCCTGTACGACGGCAACCCCGCGCACCCCAAGCCGGAGATGCTGTGGGAGTTGGCCCAGGACGCGCGGGTCGCCATGTTCGGCGCCAGCCCGTCCTTCGTGGACCTGATGATCAGGCAGCAGATCGTGCCGCGGGAGTCCTTCGACCTGTCCGCGCTGCGCGGCATCGTGCTGGCCGGCTCGCCGGTCTCGGCCGAGTGCGGCGCCTGGTTCTACCGCAACGTCAAGACCGACCTGTGGCTGGCCACCGGCAGCGGCGGCACCGACACCTGCTGCGGCCTGGTCGGCGGCACGCCGATCCTGCCGGTGTACGCGGGCGAGATCCAGGCGCCCCACCTCGGGGTGTCGGCGCAGGCCTTCAACGAGCAGGGCGAGAGCGTGGTCAACGAGGTCGGCGAGCTGGTCATCACCCAGCCGATGCCGTCGATGCCCGTCTGCTTCTGGGGGGACGGGGACGGCAGCCGTTACCGCGACTCCTACTTCGCCGACTTCCCGGGCGTGTGGCGGCAGGGCGACTTCTTCCGCATCAACGAACGCGGCGGGTGCTTCGTGCTCGGCCGGTCTGACGCCACCCTCAACCGGCACGGCGTGCGGATCGGCACCGCGGAGATCTACGCGGTGCTGGCGTCCATCGAGGAGATCGAGGACGCGCTCATCGTCAACCTCGACCTGCCGGGCGGCGGGTTCTTCATGCCGCTGTTCGTCACCCTGGCCGGCGGCGCGGTGCTCGGCGACGCGCTGCGGGCCAAGATCCGCGACCGGCTGCGCACCGAGTACACGCCGCGCCACGTCCCAGACAAGATCATCCAGGTGAACGAGATACCTGCCACGCTCACCGGCAAGAAGATGGAGGTCCCGGTGCGCCGGATCCTGCTCGGCATGGACCCGCAGCAGGCGGCGAACGTGAACGCGATGGCCAACCCTGGCTCGCTGGCCGAGTTCGTGGCCTACGCCCGCAGCCAGCACGACTACCCACCAGCGGCCCCCTGAGCTGAGCGGAGAGCTATGTCCCGGCCGGTCGCGCACCTGGCGAACCTCGACCTGAACCTGCTGGTGGCCCTGCGGGAGCTGCTGCGCGAGCGGAGCGTGACCCGGGCGGCCGAACGGCTCGGCGTCACCCAGCCCGCCGCCAGCGCCGCGCTGTCGCGGCTGCGGCGGCACTTCGGCGACGAGCTGCTGGCCCGGGACAAGGGCTGCTACCTGCTCACCCCGCTCGCCGAGCAGCTGGCCGAGCAGGTCGAGACGGTGTGCGCGGCCGCCGAGCGGCTGTTCTCCGCCAGCACGCACTTCGACCCCGCCACCTCCGAGCGGGAGTTCACCCTGGTGATGGCCGACTACACGATCGGCGTCATGGGGGAGCTGCTGTCGCAGGCCGTGCACGAGGCGGCGCCGCGGGCGAGGCTGCACATCCGGCTGGTCAGGGAGGCGCTGACCACCGAGTACGCCGACACCGTCCGGTTCATCGACGGGGTGGTCGCCCCGCCCACGCACGGCTTCACGCTGCCCGACACCCGGTCCGCCGAGCTGTTCACCGACCGCTGGGTGCTGCTGGTCTCGGCGGCCAACCCGGTGCTGGACGCCGGGCGCTCGCTGCGGCTGGCGGACCTGGCCCGGCTGCCCTGGGTCGCGCCCTACTACCGCAACCAGCCCGCCGCGTCCGGCGCGCCGATCATGCGCCAGCTCACGCTGCTGAACATCCAGCCGCGGGTCGCGGTCCGGGTGGAGAGCTACCTGGCGGTGCCGCACTTCGTGGCGGGCACCGACCGGGTCGCGCTCATGCAGGAGCGGCTCGCCGCCCGGCTGGCCGACCGGGCCGACCTGCGGGTGCTGGAGTGCCCGGGCAGCCCGGAGCCGATCACCGAGGCACTGTGGTGGCACCGCCAGCACGAGGAGGACACCGCGCACGCCTGGCTGCGCCGCCTGATCGTGGAAACCGCCCGCCGCCTCTGACGATCCGGCAGGCTCAGCCCCTTGGACATTTCGGGCTTTATGGGATACTCCGCCGCATGTCTGATCCGCCTGCCCAGGCGCCCGATCCGGATGCGCCGCCTGACGGCCCCGAGGACGAGTTCGACCGCGGCCTGCGCGACCTCCAGGCCAGCCCCGGGCGCAAATCCAGGTTCACCGAGCCCTCGGCGGCGCAGCGAGCCAGGAAGCCGGTCGGCGACGTGCGGCGGCGGGAGTCCCGCAAGGCCAGGAAGCTGCGCGAGCCAGTCCGCGCCGCTGGCAAGGGCCGGCCCCGGAGCGCTCCCGGCCGTCAGGGTCGCGGTGGGCGGCGGGAACCGGGGGCGGGCTCGTCCGGCAGTGCCCGGCGGTGGGCAGGTGCGGCCGTCGTCATCGTGGTTGTGCTGCTCGGCACGCTATGGCTGGGCCGTGCCCGGTTCGGGCTGCCGGGAACGTTCGCGGGCCTGGGGGCGCCGGCGTCCGGCAGCCCGTCAGCTCCCATGCCCGGCGCGTTGCCCAGGCCGGCCTTCCTGGCGTCGGATCCCTTTGCCGGTACCCCGGCCGAGCGCTGGCCCGCCAACGCGGCCGGCATCGCGCCGCCGGCCGCTCACGCTGCCGGCCGCTACCCGGCCGGCCAGGTCGCCGCTGCTTACGCCGCGACCAGGCGCTTGCTCATCGCCGGGAACCTGGATCCGGCGACATTGCGCGGCGGCCGCCCCGCCGCTTTCGCCGGCCTGCTGGCACCCCGGGAACGCTCGTATTTCCTGCACAACCTGGACCGCGCCGGGACAAACAGGCATGGTTTCACCCGCAGTAGCCGCGCGTGGCTGACCTCGTTCGCGCCAGACAGCACCGAGTCCGTGGGCAGCGTCGTCAAGGTGCACGGCTTCATGACGGCCAAGTCGGTCGTGACCAGCGGCCGCCGGGTCCTGCGTATCCACTTCAACTACCTCTTCGTCTACCCCGTGCAGCGCCCCGGCCAGCCGCTGACGCGGATGCGGGTAGTGGCGCATCAGTTCGGTGACGCCGACTTCGCACAGTGGGACGACCCTGGCGGGCCGCTGCAGGCGTGGTGGCTGCCCGGGAATGGCAGCGGCGCGGGGCCCTCCCGCTGCGACATACGCGACGGGTTCGTGCATCCCCTGTTTCCCGCCAGCGCGCCGGATACGACCCGGCCATCGGGCAGCCCGGTCAACTCGTACGACCTGACCGGGCAGCCACCTGCGGGGTGCCGGGGATTCGCTGGCACATGACGCCGGCGCGCAGCCGCCGTGGCGGGCGCCGCCCGCGGCCCCCGCGCAGGCGCGGTATAAGCGGCATTAATAGTGGCCAGACGATTTGTTTGTTTGCCTGGCCGATGGCGTGAATTCTAGCGTACCGGGCAAGACGCGAAGGTTACCCCTGCCTTTCGCGGATGTTACGAAGGCGTCTTTTGCCTGCCCCGGACGGAGCGCCCATGCCGCATGCCCTCACCGAGCTCAAGCTTCACGCGGTCACCAAACCCGCTGATCAGCCTGTGCATGAGGTCCGTGCGGACGTGTGCGTGGTGGGTGCCGGGATCGCGGGCCTGTCAGCCGCCATCGAGTCGGCCCGGCTGGGCCGCGACGTGGTGCTGGTGGACTCGCTGCCGGTTATCGGCGGCCAGATGGTCCACTCCCTCATCGGGCTTTTTTGCGGGGTGTTCGGCAATTCGCCGGTGTATTCACAGCTGACCCACGGCGTCTTCGACGACATTTTCCGCGACCTGGGCCCGACCGGCGACCTGCACTTCGCGCGCGGCCACACCACCACGGTCTTCTACAACGAGGTGGCGCTCGGCCGGTGGCTGGAAAAGGAGATCCTGCGCTGCGGCGTGCGGACCATCCTCGGCACCGTGCTGCAGCACGCCGACCTCCGCGATGGCCGCCTCGACTCGATCACGCTGGCCTCCCGGTACGGCAACGTCAAGGTCACCGCGGCCGGGTTCGTGGACGCCAGCGGCGACGCCGCCCTCACCTGGGAGGCGGGCCTGCCGTGCTGGGTGCCCGAGCGGCCCATCTACGGCTCGCAGCAGGTGATCGTGGAGAACCTGAACGAGGGGCACAAGCCCGACCCGGGCGAGATGGACCTGCGCATCCAGGAGAAAGGCGAGGAGTACGGGCTGCTGCGGCGCGGCGGGCTGGCCTTCTTCTTCCCCGGCCGCGGCACCGCGGTCCTGAACGTCACCCACATCGACGCGCCGCTGGACCCGCTCGAGGCGTCCCGGGCCCAGCTGGCGGGCAAGGCGCAGGCCGACGGGGCGCTGGCGCTGCTGCGGGCGGAGTTCCCCAAGACCTTCGGCGAGGCGCGGGTCCGCGCCTACGGCTACCCCGGGCGCCGGCAGACCCGCTGGATCCAGGGCCGGCATCAGCTCAGCGTGGACGAGGTCCGGGCCGGGACCCGGTTCGACGACGCGGTGGCCCGCACCGCCTGGCCGATCGAGCTGCATGACCGGTCCGACGGCTACGTGTGGGAGATGTTCGATGCCGACCACGTCCACTACGTGCCGCTGCGCAGCATGACCCCGCCGGGCGCGCACAACCTGGTCGCCGCCGGGCGCTGCGTGGACGGCGACGCCGCGGCCCTGTCCAGCGTGCGGGTGATGGGCCCGTGCGCGGCCATGGGCGCCGGGGCGGCGCACGCGCTGCACCTCGCGGGCGACGGCAGCGTCCACGACATCGACCTGGACCACCTCGCCGGGCGGGTGGGCGCGAACGTCGGGACCGGCGGGCTTCCGGACGGCGGCCCGCCCGGCCCGGGAGCTCCGCGATGAGGCTCACCGCGGAAGAGGAAGGCATGCGGGACGGTGCCGAAGGCGCCGCCGTCGCCGCCGCCATGGACCTGCTCGTCCGCTACGGCGAGGCGCTCGGCGCCGATCGGCTGTGCGACGTGCGCAACGTGGCCACCTCCATGACGCAGCCGTCCCCGGTCAAGGCCCGGCTGGTCGCCGAAGGCGGCTGGGACAAGGCGTTCGCGGTGATCAGCCTGGACAGCGACGCCAGCATCACCGTCCCCCCGATGCGGGTGTCCACCTGCCAGCTCCAGCACGGCTTCGGGCAGGACGCCGCCGGACTCATCCCCTACCCGGCCGAGCGGATCGCGCAGCAGGGCGACGCGGAGGCCTTCTACGGCCGCCGGGGCGTGAACATCCTGGCGACCTGCACCCCCTACCAGGTGGGCAACATCCCGGTCCGCGGCGAGCACCTGGCCTGGATGGAGTCCTCGGCGGTGGTGTACGCGAACTCGGTGCTGGGCGCGCGGACCAACTGCGAGGGCACCGCGTCCACCGGCGCCGCCGGCCTCACCGGCAAGATCCCGTGCTGGGGCAACCACCTGGACGAGGGCCGGTACGGCACCCACCTGATCGACGTCCAGGTGCCGGTGGACGACTTCTTCGGCTGGGGCATGCTCGGCTACTTCGCCGGCGGCCTGGTGGGCGAGCAGCGGCCGGTCATCACCGGCGGCTTCGCCCGGCCGGACCTGACCGACCTCAAGCACTTCGGGGCCGCCGCCGCGACCTCCGGCGGGGTGGAGCTGTACCACATCCCGGGCATCACCCCGGAGGCGCCGGATGTGGCGGCCGCGTTCGGCCCCGGCCCGGTCCCCGCCGCGGTCAGCTACGGCGCCCGCGAGCGGCGGGCGGTGTACGAGACCCTCAACTCCCAGGGCACCTCCGCCGACGTGGATTTCGTGCTGCTCGGCTGCCCGCACGCGTCGGTCGACCAGATCGCCCGCGCCGCCCGGCTGCTGGACGGCCGGCGGCTGTCCGCCAGCACCGAGCTGTGGCTGATGGTGCCCCGGGCGCTCAAGGACGTCGCCGACCGCAGCGGCTACACGGAGGTCATCGAGCGGGCGGGCGGCAAGGTGCTGGCCGACTCCTGCCCGGCCATGTCCCGGGTCGCGCCCGCCGGCACCCGGGTGTTCGCCACCGACTCGGCCAAGCAGGCCCACTACCTGCCCGCCATCCTCGGCATCGAGGCCTGGTTCGGCACCCTCGACGACTGCATCGGCGCTGCCGTCACCGGCCGCTGGCAGGGAGGCCTCTCGTGATCACCTTGCACGGGCGGACGGTGGTGCCGGGCGTCGCGGAAGGCGAGGCGCTCGTCTCCCACGAGCCCATCTCCGGCTGGGGCGGCATCGACCCGGCGGCCGGCACCATCATCGAGCCGCGGCACGAGCTGTTCGGGCAGTGCTTCTCCGGCAAGGTCCTGGTGTTCCCCGGCGCCAAGGGCTCCTCCGGCTGGTCGGGCTTCTTCCAGAGCACCCGGCTGCAGGGCACCGCCCCGCTCGCCATGGTCTTCGTCCACATGAGCACCAAGGTGGCGCTGGGCGCGGTGGTCACCCGGGTGCCCGCGGTCACCGGCCTGGACGCCGACCCCTGCGCCGTGATCAGCACCGGCGACTGGGTGCGGGTCGACGCCACCAGCGGCCTGGTCGAGGTCAAGCCCGCCACTACTTCCCACCCGTGAACGGAGCCCGATCCATGGCCGCACCGCGGCAGCTACGCAGCAACTTCGAGCCGGGCACCTCACGGTGGGCCACCCGGCGCGCGCAGTGGCGGGCCCTCGGCCTCACCGACGAGGACATGGCCAAGCCCAAGATCGCGATCGTGAACTCGTCGTCCAGCCTGGCGATCTGCTTCAGCCACCTGGACGAGATCGCCAAGCGCGCCAAGCGGGCCATCGAGCGGGCCGGCGGGGTGGCGTTCGAGGTGCGCACCGCCGCGCCGAGCGACTTCATCACCAGCGCCGGGCACCGCGGCGGCTACATCCTGTCCGCCCGCGACCTGATCACCAACGACATCGAGGTCGCGGTCGAAGGGGCGCTGCTGGACGGCATGCTCTGCCTGGCGTCCTGCGACAAGACCGCGCCGGGCCAGCTGATGGCGGCGGGCCGGCTGAACATCCCCACCGTCATCGTGCCCTGCGGCTACCAGCCCAGCGGCAGCTACCGCGGCCGCCACTGCGACATCGAGGACGTATTCCTCGCCGCGGGCCACGTCGCCAGCGGCGAGGTCACCCTCGGCGAGCTCACCGAGATGAGCGAGAACGCCGTCCTCGGGCCGGGCGTGTGCGCGGGCATGGGCACCGCCAACACCATGCACATCGCCTGCGAGGCACTCGGCATGGCGCTGCCCGGCACCACCCCGGTGCGGGCCAACAGCACGCCCATGTGGGACGCGGTCGAGCGGGCGTCCGGCCGGATCGTGGAGATGGTCGGCGAGGACCTGCGGCCCCGCGACATCCTCACCCCGGACGCGTTCGCCAACGCCGTCATGACCGTGCTGGCGGTCAGCGGCTCCATCAACGCGGTCAAGCACCTGCAGGCCGTCGCCGCCGAGGCCGAGTGCGACGTGGACGTGTACGGGCTGTTCGAGCAGCTGGCCGGGCAGGTCCCGCTGCTGGCCGCGGTCCGGCCGAACGGCGAGACCGCGATCGAGGCGTTCGAGGACGCCGGCGGGGCCAGGGCCGTGATGAAGCAGCTGGCGGGCATGCTGCACACCGGGGCGCTCACGCTGACCGGCCGCACCGCCGGCGAGAACCTGGCCGGGGCGGCCGTGGCGGACGAGGAGATCATCCGCCCGCCGCAGCGGGCGCTCGGGCGCCGGCCCACCATCGTGCTGATCCGCGGCTCGCTGGCGCCCGGCGGCGGCATCGTCAAGCTGGCCGTGGCCGACGACCGGGCGCTGGAGTTCACCGGCCCGGCCCTGGTGTTCGACTCGCCCGACGACGCGCTGGCCGCGGTCGGGCGCGGGGCGATCACCGGCGGGGAGGTGGTGGTGCTGCGCGGTCAGGGCCCCACCGGCAGCCCGGGCATGGGCATGGCCTCCCGGCTGGTCTTCGCCCTCGACGGGATCGGCCTCACCAGCCAGGTCGCGGTGGTCACCGACGGCCAGCTGTCCGGACTGGTCAACAAAGGCATCGTGGTCGGGGAGGTGTCGCCGGAAGCGGCCGCGGGCGGCCCGCTCGCGCTGGTGCGCGACGGCGACCCGATCCGCATCGACGTGCTCGGGCGCACCGCGGACCTGGACGTGCCGGAGCAGGAGCTGGCGGAGCGGCGGGCGAACCTGGCCGCCCGGCCGCCGTCCGGCGAAAGAGGCTGGCTGTCGGTGTACGAGCGGCTGGTCCGGCCGCTGCCCGAAGGCGCGGTGCTCGGCCCGGCCCGGACGGGGGACCGGTGAGCGCGCCCGTGCCGGCGCTGGCGGTGGCCGGCATGTCGGTCGCCTACGGCCGGGTGCTGGCGGTGCACGACGCCACCTTCACCATCGCCGAGGGCGAGTCGGTGGCGATCGTCGGGCCGAACGGGAACGGCAAGAGCAGCATCCTCATGGGCGTCGCCGGGATGGCGCAGCGGCGGGGCACCGTGGAGATCTTCGGCGCCGCCGCGCCGGCCGGGGACGTGATGTGGGCGGCCCGGCACGGCCTGACCGTGGTGCCCGAGCGCCGCCAGCTCTACCCGAACCTGTCGGCCGCCGACAACATCGTGCTCGGCTGCTACAGCTGGACCCGCTCCGCCCGGAAGGCGAAGTCCTCCGATGCGTTCTCGTTCGCACTCGATCTCTTCCCCGACCTGAAGCCGCACCTGAACCAGGCCGCCGGCACCCTGTCCGGCGGTCAGCAGCAGATGGTCGCCATCGCCCGCGGCCTGGCCGCCAACCCGCGGATCCTCGCCGTCGACGAGCCCTGCCTGGGCCTGGCCGAGGCGGTCAGCAAGCGCGTGTACGCGGCGCTGGCCCGGATCCACGCCGAAGGCCGGACGCTCATCGTCGTCGAGGAGGCCCCCAAGCGTGCGCTGCAGATCTGTACCCGCCGGGTGGAGGTGCGCAATGGCATCGCCACGTGAGGGGCGCCCCGGCCAGCGGGGGGAGCCGTCATGAAGTTCGGCAACCTGCTCATCGCCGGCATCGTCACCGGCTCCATCTACGCCGTGTTCGCCGTGTGCGTCGCTGTCTGGTACCGGGTCAGCAACATCCTCAACCTGGCCGTCGGCGACTTCGCGATGTTCGGCGCCCTCAGCGTCGACTACCTGGTCCGGGTCCGCAACTGGCCGCTGGCCGCAGCCATCCCCGCCACGCTGTTGCTGGTCGCCGTGTTCGGCTACGCCTACGACCAGGTGGTGCTGCGGATGGCGCAGGACGGGCGGCGGCGCCAGGAAGGCATCGTCATCACCTTCTTCTTCACGTTCGCGCTGTCGTTCTTCATCGACGGCGTCGCCAAGATCCTCTACGGCACCGACGTGCACGCCGCCCCCGGCCTGTGGAACGGCAACTCGCTGACCGTCGCGGGCGGGCTGCACATCGAGCGGGCCGGGATCCTGGTGCTGGCCTGCGCCGTGATCAGCGGCCTCATGTTCGCCCTGTACATCCGGTACACGCTGTCGGGCAAGGCGATGGAAGCCTGCGGTGAGAACAACCTCGGCGCCCGCATCGTCGGCATCGACACCCGCCGCTACCGGCGGCTGATCTTCGTCGGCACCGCGGTGCTGGCGTGCATCTTCGGCATCGTCGAGTCGCCGATCACCGGCTACACGTTCCTGTCCGGCGCCACCATCAGCGTCACCGGGTTCATCGCCGCCGCGTACGGCGGGTTCCAGAAGCCCGGCCGGGCGCTGGTCGCGGGCCTGGCCATCGGCATCCTCGAGGCGCTGCTCGGCGGCTACGTCAGCACCACCTACGCCGACACGCTGATGTACGCGATCCTCGCCGCCCTCGTCCTCGCCCGGCCGCGCGCCCTGGGCTTCGAATCCGCCGTCGGCGGCTGACCATGCGGAGGCTGCACAGATGGTGACCAAGGACGTGACCCCGGCGGCGCCGGCCCGGGCCGCGCGCCTGACCCGGCTCGCCCAGGGTCCGGGCCTGCGCGGGCCGCTCGGCGCCACCGGCCTGGTGCTGGTGGCCGGGCTGGTGGTGACCGGGTTCTTCGCCCAGGAGTACGCGGGCAGCGTGTTCGTGCTCGCGTTCACCTACGCGATCGTGACGGCCGGCATGGCCGTGCAGATCGGCTTCAGCCAGCAGATCGCGTTCAGCCAGTCCGTGTTCATGGGGCTGGGCGCCTACGGCGTCGCGGTGCTCAACACCAACCTGAACCTGCAGGTCCTGCTGGCCGCCGTGCTCATGATGGTGGGCAGCGGCCTGGTCGCCCTGATCCTGGGCTCCGTGGTGACCCGGGCGTCGGGCCTGGCGCTGGCGGTCGCCACGATCATGCTGCCGCTGATCGGCGTCGGCTACCTCAGCTCCGCCAGCTACCTTGGCGGGTCGGTGGGCATGCCGGTCACCGGCAGCCTGTGGCCCGCCGCCAGCCCCCAGGCCACCGCGGTGGGCAACGGCATCCTCACGGTGGTGCTGACCGCGGCGGTGGTGTTCGTCGCCTGCCGGGTGCTGGCTTCCGACATCGGGCTGGAGCTGTATGTGCTGGGGGTGGACGAGCGGACCGCCGCCGCCATGGGCGTGTCCACCCCGCGCCGCAAGCTGGAGCTGTTCGTGCTGGGCTCCATGTTCGCCGCCCTCGGCGGGGCGGTGTACGCGGGGACGCAGCTCTTCGTGCCCTCGACCCTGGTGGACCCGACCGCCGAGCTGTCGCTGCTGATGATGCTGTTCATCGGCGGGCGGCGGAGCATCCTGGGCGCGGTGGTGGGGGCGCTGGTCATCCAGTACGTGTCCGGGGCCAGCAACTGGGTCAGCGTCAACATCCTGATCGTCGAGGGTGTGCTCATCACGGTGATCCTGCTGGTGGACC
>JBLMWU010000266.1:0-63266 GCA_050257395.1 Gemmatimonadota bacterium
GGCGCTCACCGGAAAGCCCCGGCGCGGGCAGCCCGCACCCAGGCAGCACGCAGGATTCTCGTGTCAGCTCTGGTGGCCGCCAGCCTCGGCTCCGCGGCTGCGGTGTCGCTGGCCAGCAGTACCGGCGGGCAGGCTCCCGCGAGCACCCACCAGCTGGCCCGGGTGCCCGCAACGACCTTGAGAGGGCCCTGGATGTACGCCGTTTCCGGCGGCCGGCCCTGGATGTACGCTCCTCAGCCCTGATCAACCACCCTGAATGACCCTCAGCCCTGGGGGCGCTGCCAAGCCGTGTAACGGATCCTGATTCCGGATCTGTGAACGACGGCCCGGCTTTTGGCCGGGTGGCCGGGGGGCCCACGGCCCTAGGGCATCTTCCCCGCTTGCCGGGACGGTCCTGTCCCGGCCGGAGAGGCCGCAGCCGCAGCCGCGCTACGCGAACCGGCGGCCGGCCGCCTCGCTCACCACATCCGCCCGGGGCCGCTGCCCCGTCAGCGCGCTGCGCATCATGGCTTCCGGATCCCGGGCGTGCATGACGAGCTCGCGTACCCGCTGTGCGAGATAGCCGTCGCGGCTCAGGGTGGGCCGGTAGAGCCAGGCACGGCCGTTGCGGTGCCGGCAGGCCAGGTTCTTGCGGCACAGGATGGTCAGCACGGTCATCACCGTCGTGTAGGCGGGCTCCCGCGGGTAGTCGAGACGCTCGGTTATCTCCATGACCTTGAGCGGCGCCGGCGTGTCCCACAGCGCACGCATGATGGCGCTCTCCAGTGGGCCCAGACCCGGCATCGGCCGGCTCACCGCACACTCCGCGGGCAGCTGGTCATGGTCGCTGTGCTGCTGGTCGACGTTCATCACGCTCCCTGAAGGAAGGGGGGCCGGAGCCCGGGCTGGGGCTGGCGCCGGGCGGGAAAGCGGCGTCAGGCCGTGAGCCCCGGCCCCCTTGGCGATCGCCCGGGCTCGGTGCGCCGGCCTGGGCGGTCCCTTTTCTCTGGTGACGCTGAGCAGCGCCGGTTGCACGACAAATGCTGCTGCAAGTTGCACGCGGAGACATCGGTCAGGTGACGGATTCTTAAGAGGTCACCACGTCCGCCAGCCCGGCGATCGCGGGACCGGCCAGGGGGTCGAACTCCCCGGCCTTCACCCGTTCCAGGAACCCGGCCCATTCCCGCGGCGTGAAGACCAGCGGCTGCTGGCCGGGGAACTTGGAGTCGCGGACCACGATGTTGATGCAACCGGCCCCCTGCCGCCAGGCGATCTCCACGCAGTTGCCGGCCGGATTGCTGTGGGTGGACTTGCGCCACGTCTGCACTGGACCGCACATGGTGCCATCGTCCGGCAGGCACCTGGCGGCCAGGTTGCACCAGCCTTGATGGTCACCTTGCCGCCGTGGCGGGTACCGTGCGGGGGTGATGGAGACCGCATGGCTTGACGCGACGGCGCAGGCCGGCCTTGTCCGCAGCGGCGAGGCCAGCCCGCAGGAACTGGTGGAGGCGGCGATCGCCCGGGTCGAGGCGGTCAACCCGCAGCTGGACGCGGTCATCCGGACCCGGTTCGGCCGGGCCCGGGAGGAGGCTGCCGGGACGCTGCCCGACGGTCCGTTCCGCGGGGTGCCGATCCTGCTGAAGGATCTGGGCTGTTTCGTGGCCGATGAGGCCTCGTCGTTCGGCCTGGGGCCGCTGCGCGAACTGGCCTGGCCGGTGACGTCGTACCTGGCGGAGCAGTTCCGCGCGGCGGGTTTCGTGGTCCTGGGCCGGACCAACGTGCCGGAGTTCGGGACGACGGTGACCACGGAGGCGCGGAGCTTCCCGCCGGCCCGCAACCCCTGGCATACCGGTCACTCCACCGGCGGGTCCTCGGGCGGCGCGGCCGCCGCGGTGGCCAGCGGCATGGTGGCGGTGGCGCACGCCAGCGACGGCGGGGGCTCCATCCGCATCCCCGCCAGCGAGTGCGGGCTGGTCGGGCTCAAGCCGACCCGGGGGAGGGTGAGCCAGGGACCGCTTGTCGGGGAGGTCTGGGCGGGCGGGGTGATCGACGGGGCGGTGACGCGGACGGTGCGCGACGCGGCCGGCGTGCTCGACGTGATCAGTGCGCGGATGCCGGGCGAGCCCTACTACGCGCCGGCCCTGCCGCGGCCGCTCAGCGAGGAGATCGGCGCCGACCCCGGCCGGCTGCGGATCGGCGTGCTGGACCGGCCAGGGAACGAGCTGGCCCTGGACGACCCGCAGTGCCGGGAGGCGGTCGCCCGCACGGGCCGGCTGCTGGAGTCACTCGGTCACCAGGTGGCGGAGTCCGCGCCCGGGGACATGTTCGACCCGGGGTTCCCGCGGCACTTCAACACGATCATCGCCGCGGACACCGAGACCACGTTCCAGGCGTTCGAGCGGGTGCTCGGGCGGCCGATCACCGACGCCGAGATCGAGCCGCGCAACGCCGCCTACCGGCGGGCGGGGCAGGCTCTCGGGGCAGTGGCCTACCTGGAGAGCCGGGAATGGCTGGGCAGCTGGGCGCGCCGGATGGCGCACTGGTGGACCGGGTATGACCTGCTGCTCACCCCCACCGTGGCCGCCCCACCGCCGGAGCTCGGCTGGTTCACGGCCGGGGGGCCGGAGGACGAAGGCCGGCGGATCTCCAGCTTCATCCCCTACACCGCGCAGTTCAACATGACCGGCCAGCCCGCCATCAGCCTGCCGCTGCACCAGACGCCCGCCGGCCTGCCGGTGGGCGTGCAGCTGGTCGCCGCCTACGGCCGGGAAGACCTGCTCATCCGGATCGCCAGCCAGCTCGAGCAGGCCGCCCCGTGGGCGGACCGGCACCCGCCGGTGCACGCCAGCCCGGCCGCCGCCTGACCCCCGGCCGGGACACCGGGGCGCTCACAGGAACTGGCCCGGCGAGCTCTCCGTCTCGTCGTTCCACACCACCGCCACCACCTCCGCCGGGTCGATCACGGTCCAGCCCGTCTTGCGCTCGAGCCGGACCAGCCCGTCCGGGCGGGCCTCCACCCCGGTGAGCTTCTTGCTCTCGCCGTTGGCGAGGCCGATCTGGCCCACCCTGCTGACAAGCATGGAAACCGAGCCGGCCTTGCCGATGAGAGGCCGGAGCAGATCACAGATCGTCTCGCCGGTCACGGACCATCACCTCCAGGTTGCCGCTCCCTGCAGGATGCAGCATGCGGGCGCGGCCCGGCCGCGCCGACGCCTGCCGCGGCCCGGCGATCCGGCGGCGGATGATCCATTCGGCCAGTGCCACATTGATCAGCCAGCCGGCCGCCAGCAGCAGCGCCCGGCTGCTCCCGCTGCCGGGGGTGTCGCCCGAAAGGCGGAGGAATCCGCTGCGGTATCGTCTGCCGGACGGTGAGAGCGCAGCTCAGGCGGATCTCAGCAACCTCCAGGGCAGGGGCGGACGGATGACGTGTGACGCGCTGCTGTCAGGCCCGCGGTGACGGGGCAGCACCCCGCGCTGGCCGGCCGGGAGGCCGAATCCGCCGCGCTCGCCGACCAGGTCCGCAGGCTGGCCGGGCTGTGCCTGACCACCACCGCGCCCGCCGCCGCCACCAGGACGGCCGCTGAGCGGCTGCGGGAGATCGCCGACGAGCTGGAAAGCCACGGCGATGACCCGTCCGTGTCGCGGACCCTGCTGCCCGAGTGGGCCGCGGGGCAGGAAACCGGCGGTCCGCCGCCCAGCGGGGCGGAACTGGCAAGCCGGATGCCCTTCGACGTGATCGTCGGCCGGCACAACCCGCTGGCGGTGCCGCTGGCCATCGCCTTCGACCCGCCGAAGGCGCTGCTGACCGGCACCTTCACCCGGCAGTACGAGGGGCCGCCGAACTGTGTGCACGGCGCCGTGCTCGCCGCCTCGTTCGACCTCGTGCTGGCCGCGGCGAACGTCATCGCCGGAGTGCCCGGCCCGACCGCCAAGCTGGCGATCACCTACCGCAGGCCGACGGCCCTGTACGAGCCGTGCCTGTTCGAGGGGGTGGTGGAGTCGCAGGACGGCAGCCGGGTGCGGACGGTGGGCCGGCTCATCCAGCGGGACCGGGTGACCGTGGAGGCCGCCGGCGAGTTCGCCAAGTTCGACCGGGCCGCGATCCTGCGGATGGCGCAGCGCGCGCAGCCCGCGCCCGGCGGCTGAGGCCGGCCCGGCGCAGCCCGTTCACTCCGGGAAAGAAGCGGAGGCGACCGCGACGGCCTCGTCGAGATCCCCGGCGAGCAGGAACCCGGCGCCGGCCATCCGCTCCGCCGCTGCCCGGAACGCCGGCGTGTAGTCGGCTGCCCCGGCCGGATAGAGCCGGCGCAGCGCCCCGGCTGGCAGCGGGCAGGTCGAGCCGAACAGGAACGCCGGGCCGGGCGAGGCTTCCTGGCCGAGCCCGGACAGCACCGCGGCGGGCACGTCCACCCAGGGGCTGCGCACACCGCCGGTGGCGATGCCCAGCGCGTCGAGGTGCGGCCCGCCCGCCTCGCCGGTGTCCAGCCTGGCGGCCACGGGCGGCGGCGTGCCGTCGCTCACCCACCGGTCCAGCGCGGCGACGGCGGCCTGGGCGACATAGTGCTGCTGCGGCCCCGAGTTGATGGGGGCTGCCCAGGCGGGGCCGAACAGGTCGTTCCTGGGCGCCAGCAGCGCCGCCAGCTCCGCGGGCGGCAGCTGTCCCGAGTCGGTGAACGCGGCGCTCACCGTGTAGGTGTCGGCGTGCGCCGCGCCCGCGATCTCCCAGAGCCGCAGCCGCTCGTCATCGGGCTGCCGGGAGCCGAGCGAGGCCAGCGCGCCGAACACGTCGGTCTCCGTCTGCAGGATGATGACCGGGGCCGGGCCGTCGGTGCGGACCCGCACCCCGCCGGCGAGCGGCGGCAGGCTCGGCGCCGCGGGCGAGGCCACGTCCCACCGGGACAGGCCCGCGGGACGGCCCGGGCGGCCGTGGATCAGGTAGCCGTCATAGCCGCCCGCGACCGGGGCGACCGCGTTCAGGTAGGTCACCAGGAAGGCGGCCGACTGCGACTGGCCCGCCGCGAGCACCCGGTCCGCGGTCAGCGGGCCGAGCACCCCTGTCCCGGCCGGCCGCCGGGCCAGCGCGCCCGCCTGGGTGAAGATGTCGTAGGAGAAGGCGTCGCCGGGATGGGCGAGCACGGCGTACCGGGCCGGGTCGGCCTGTTTGAGAGGCGGCAGCGAGAACCAGTCCCCGTCCCGGGCCGCCCGCTCGGCGAAGATGCCGCCGCCCTCGATGCCGGCCCGCTGCGCGGACACGCCGATCCAGGCGAAGCCGGCCCGCAGCAGGTGTCGGTGGTACGTCGCCCACCCGGCCGGCGTGTCCGCGCCCGCGGACACGTTGAGCCACTCCACCACCACCGAGCCGCAGAACGCGGCCGGGTCGGCGGGCCGGTAGACGACCAGCCGGGTGGTGAACGGAGCGCTCGCGCTCTGCCGGGCCTGCCAGCGCCCGTCATCGCCGGTGGGCCCATCGGCCTCGTATGAGACCGCGTCGCCGGACAGGAAGTACTCCTCGGCGAGGTAGCCCAGGCCGGCCAGGTCGAAGAACGAGGAGAGCAGGCTGGGCTGGCCGGCGACCGGCCCGGACAGGTTCACCGGCCCGCGGCCCGGCTGGGAATGCTCACCCGATTAGCCTTTCATGACGCTATCGCCGCGGGAAGGACTGATCGCATGGGCCGACTGGCGCAGACCGAGGGCCTGACCGACGTGCAGCGGGACATCGTGGCGACGGTCCGGTCGTTCGTGGACCGGGACGTCCTGCCGGTCGCGACCGAGCTGGAGCACCGCGACGAGTACCCCGCCGGGCTGGTGGCGCGGATGACGGACCTGGGCCTGTTCGGGCTCATGATCGGCGAGGAGCACGGCGGGCTGGGGGAGTCGCTGCTCACCTACGCGCTGGTGGTGGAGGAGCTGGCGCGCGGCTGGATGAGCCTGTCGGGGATCATCAACACCCACTTCATCGTCGCGTACATGGTCAGGCAGCACGGCACCCCCGAGCAGCAGGCGTACTTCCTGCCGAAGATGGCCGAGGGTGCCGTCCGCGGCGCCTTCTCCATGTCCGAGCCGCACTGCGGGTCGGACGTGTCCGCCATCCGGACCAGGGCCGAGCCGGCAGCGGACGGGTACGCCATCACCGGCCAGAAGATGTGGCTGACCAACGGGGCCTCGGCCAGCCTGGTGGCGCTGCTGGCGAAGACCGGCGACGGCACCGGGCCGGTGCACGCGGGCATGACGACGTTCCTGATCGAGAAGGAGCCCGGCTTCGGCGAGGTCCGCCCCGGCCTGACCGTCCCCCGCAAGATCCCGAAGATGGGCTACAAGGGCGTCGACACCACCGAGCTGGTGCTCGACGGGGTGCGGGTGCCCGCTGGCCGGGTGCTCGGCGGCCAGCCCGGCAGGGGCTTCTACCAGATGATGGACGGGATCGAAGTCGGCCGGGTGAACGTGGCCGCGCGGGGCTGCGGCGTCGCGCTGCGCGCGTTCGAGCTGGGCATCCGGTACGCGCAGCAGCGCGAGACCTTCGGCCGGAAGCTGCACGAGCACCAGGCGATCGCGTTCACGCTGGCCGAGATGGCCACCAAGGTGGAGGCGGCGCACCAGATGATGGTCATGGCCGCCCGGAAGAAAGACGCGGGCGAGCGCAACGACCTGGAAGCCGGCATGGCCAAGTACCTCGCCGCGGAGTACTGCAAGGAGGTCGTCGAGGCCGCGTTCCGCATCCACGGCGGCTACGGCTACTCCACCGAGTTCGAGATCGAGCGGCTCTACCGCGAAGCCCCCATGCTGCTCATCGGCGAGGGCACGTCCGAGATCCAGAAGATGATCATCAGCCGCCGCCTGCTCGAGGACTACCGGCTGCCCGGCTGACACCCGGGGGTGCGGGAGGATGGGGGCATGGCCCGTTCCGCGCCGCGTCATGACCGTGATGCCGGCGGCCCCGCTGAGGTGCTGGCGGCCAAGGCCGCCCTGCGGCAGGAGGTGTGGTCGGCGATGAGCGCGGCGAAGGTGGCCAGGTTCCCCGGCGCGGCGGGGCGCATCCCGAACTTCACCGGCGCCGAGGCGGCCGCTGAGCGGCTGCGCGGCATGGCCGCGTGGCAGGCGGCCCGCACGGTGAAGGCGAACCCGGACTCCGCGCAGTGGCCGGTGCGGCAGCGGGCGCTGGAGGACGGCAAGACCGTGTACATGGCCGTGCCGCGGCTGGCCGGGGAGGAGCCGTTCTTCGCGCTGGATCCCGATCACCTGGCCGATGCGCCCCGCAAGGCCGCCTCCATCCGCGGCGCGCAGCGTTCGGCCCGCCGGGTCGCGCTGGCGGACCTGCCCGCGGTGGACCTGGTGGTGATGGGCAGCGTGGCCGCCGGGGAGGACGGCGCGCGGCTGGGCAAGGGCGGCGGTTTCGCCGACCTGGAGTTCGCGCTGGCCACCGGGGCGGGCCTGATCGGCCCGGACACCGTGGCGGTCACCACCGTGCACGAGCTGCAGCTGCGCCCGGCCGGGGCCATCCCGCTGACCGGCCACGACGTCCCGCTGGACTTCATCGTCACGCCCGAGCGGGTCATCGACTGCCGCTCCGGGCAGCGGCCGCGCCCGAAGACCGGCATCTGCTGGGACGACCTGACCGAGGAGAAGATCGCCGCGATCCCGCTGCTGGCCGCGCTCCGCGCGCGGCGTTAACCCGCCTGGGCCGGTCCCGCCGGTGCCGACGGGCCGGGTGCGTCAGCCGGCGGCGCGGCTCGCGGGGAGCCGGCGGACATGAAACAGTGAGCTGCCGGGAACGCCAGTGGTGTACGTGATCCGAGGAGCCGGCTATGGGCATCTTTCACTGGTTCTCTTCGACGCGGTTGCCGGAGGAACCGGGCTGGCTGCGGCGCTGGGTCGTGCTCTCCGGCAGGCGCAGGGACCCGAAGCTGGAGAGGATCAAGCGGGCCGCGGCGGAGGATGTCGCCGCGATGGAAGAGGAAGACCGCAAGTACTTCCGCCATCAGAGCGGGCAGGCAGAGGACTGATGACCCCGGGCCGGCCAGCGGCTGGGCGGGCGTGGCGCCGGTAACGCCCCGGCTGCGGCTGACCCTGCTCGGGACCGGGGCGATGAACTCGCCCCGCTACCCGCCGGCCGGGCTGCTGGTCCGCTACCGCCGCCGCCAGGTCATGCTGGACGGCGGTCCTGGCGCCGAGCCGGCCGGGCGGCTGGCGGCCTGGCTGGTGTGTGACGAGCGGAGCGAGCTGCGCCGCGAGCTGGGGGCACTCGCCGCCGCCCGCGGGCTGGCCCCGGCGGTGGCCGCCGTCACCGTCGCCGACCTGGTGATCGAGCCGCACCCGGTCGCCCACACCAGTCACCCCGCCTGGGGGTACCTGCTGCGCCTGCCGGGGGCCTCGGCGGTGTGGGCGCCGGAGTTCTGGGCGTTCCCGGAGTGGGCCGCCGGGGCCGGCCTCATGTTCGCCGACGCGGCCGGCTGGGACCGCCCGATCCGCTTCGCTGGCGGGGTGGGCGGGCACATGGCCGCCCTGGATGTCGCCGAGCAGGCCCGCAGGCACCGGGTCACCCGGCTGGTGCTCGCCCACATCGGCCGCCCCTCGCTGCGCGCGATCGACGCCGGGCTGGTGCCGCCGTTCGGGGAATGGGGCGAGCCGGGCCGCAGCTACGAGCTGCCGCCGCGCTTACCCGCCTGACGCCTACGGCTCCTTGCGCAGGCCGGACATGGCGCGGCGGAGCAGTTCGGCCCACTCGTCGCGCACCTGCGCCTTGTCCACGTCCGGGGCCTCGGCCACCGCCAGGCCGGCCCCGCCGAGCATCCAGAACGCGAACTTCACCGTGCTGTCGACCGCCTGGCGTTCGAGGTAGCCGGCGTCCATCAGCGCCTCGACGAACCCTGTCACCAGGCCGAACGCGTGCTGCTGCTCGAATTCGCGCCAGCGGTGCCAGCCCATCGCGGTCGGCCCCTCCAGCCACATCAGCCGCCCGTACACCGGGTCGCAGCTCTTGTCGAGGAAGGCGCTCAGCGCCTGGGTCGCCGCCTCCCACGGGTCTTCAGAGGTCGCGGTGGCGAGGATCTCCGTGTCGGCGCGCCGTTCCTGCGCGTCCAGCACCGCCTCGAACAGCGCCTGCTTCCCGGCGAAGTGGTGGTACACGGCGCCCCTGGTCACGTGCGCGGCCCCCGCCACGTCCTCCAGCGACGTCTTCAGGAAGCCGCGGGTCGCGAACAGCTCGGTCGCTGCCTTCAGCAGCGCTGACCTGGTCGCCTCGGAGTACAGCTCCCGGCGGCTCTTGACCTGCGACCTGGCGCGTGGCATACCCCGAGCATAGTGACATACAAGGGGTATGTAACATACTCTGTGTATGTGAGTGACCCCCTGCAGGCTTCCCAGGCCGGCCAGGCCGGCCCCGCAAGGAAGGAACTCCCGATGACGACCCAGGCCGAAGCACCCCTCTTCGACCCGTTCGCCCCCGGCTTCACCGACGACCCGTACCCGCAGTACGCCTCGCTGCGCGAGGCCGCGCCGGTGTACCGGCACCCCATGGGCTTCTGGCTGCTCACCCACTACGACGACGTGTCCTGGCTGCTGCGGGCGCCGGGCCTGTCCGTGGAGGACCGCAACGTCGCCGACCCGCTGCTGCTCGCCCTGCGCGAGTCCAGCCTCCGGGTGCGGGGCAAGCGGCTGTCCATGCTCGACCGGGACGCGCCCGACCACACCCGGCTGCGCAAGCTGGTGTCCCGTGCGTTCACGCCGCGGGCCGTCAGCGCGCTGCGGCCGCGGATCACCGAGCTGGTCGACCGCATGATCGACGGCCTCATCGACGCGCGGCACGCCGACTTCGTGGAGACGTTCGCGTTCCCGCTCCCGTTCACGGTGATCGCCGAGCTGCTCGGCACGCCGCCCGCCGGCCACGACCGGATCCGGGAGCTGACCGGGACCCTGGTGCGCTCGCTGGAGCCGGTCAACGACCCGGCGCTGGCCGACGCGATCGCCGCGGCCGACGCGGAGCTGTCCGCGATGGCCGCCGAGATGATCGCCTGGAAGCGCAAGAACCCGGCCGGCGACCTGCTGACCGCGCTCATCAACGCCGAGGACGACGGCGACGTGCTCGATGACGAGGAGCTGGTCGCGCAGACCCTGCTGCTCTACATCGCGGGCCACGAGACCACCGTCAACCTGCTGGCGGGCGGCACGCTCGCGCTGCTGCGCAACCCCGATCAGCTCGCGCTGCTGCGCCGCACCCCGGCGCTGATCCCGAACGCGGTGGAGGAGATGCTCCGCTACGACAGCCCGGTGCAGGCCAGCCGCCGGATCACACTGGAGCCGGTGGCGGCGGGCGGGCTCCTCATCCCCGCGGGTGCCTTTGTGATGGCCAGCCTGGGCTCCGCGAACCGGGACGAGCGCTTCTTCGGCCCGGACGCCGCCGAGTTCCGGGTGGACCGGATCAACGCGCGCCAGCACGTGTCCTTCGGCGCGGGACCGCACCACTGCCTGGGCGCCTCGCTGGCCCGGCTGGAGGCGGAGATCGCCTTCGGGCGGATCATCGAGCGGCTGCCCGGCCTCGCCCTGGACGGGGACGTTACCTGGAACGGCCGGATCAACCTGCGCGGCCCGGCGAAGCTCCCGGTGGCGGTGAGCTGACCCGGACGGCGCCGCGTGCCCTCGTGGCACCGGCCGGTCAACGGCGACCGGCCGCCTGACGGCCCGGCAGCCCGCTACGCGGGCCGGGGCTTGCGGCCCCGCATGACGACGCGCTCGCCCAGGGCGGGCACCACCGCCGTCCAGCCCAGCTCCCGGTCCAGGCGGTCGCGCAGCGCCGCGGACGCCCCGGGCTCGCCGTGCACCACGTACGTGGTCACCGGCTCCGGCGCACCCGCCAGCCAGGCCAGCACGTCATCGGCGTCGGCGTGCGCGGAGAACGCGTCCGCCTGCACGACTTCCGCGCGGACCGGCACGTACTCGCCGTGGAACTTGATGGCGCGGGCGCCTTCGGCCAGGTCGCGGGCGCGGGTGCCCTCGGCGGCGAACCCGACGATGAGGACCGTGTTGCGCCGGTCGGGCAGCAGGTGCCGCAAGTGGTGCAGGACCCGCCCGCCGGTCGCCATGCCCGAGGCCGACACGATGATCGACGGCCGGGCGGGCTTGTTCGCCGTCATCGACTCCTCGACCGTGCGCAGTTCGGTCAGGTCACCCGGGTCCAGTGCGCCGGGGCCGTCCGCGGCGATCCCGGGCCGCAGCTCGGGGGAGCCATCAGCGATCGCCTTCTGGTAGACGGCCAGCGCGGCCAGCGCCATGGGGCTGTCGGCCAGCACCGGCGCCGCCGGGATCTGGCCGGTCCGCCGCAGGTCACGCAAGGTGCGCAGGACCACCTCGGTCCGGTCCACCGCGAACGCCGGGATGACCACCGAGCCGCCCCGCCGCAGGGTGCGGGTGATGGCGGCGGCGAACTCCCGCCGGGCGTCGGCGTCCCGGTGCGCCCGGTCCCCGTAGGTGGACTCGACGAGCAGCACGTCGGCGCCGGTGAACGGTTCCGGCGGGTTCAGCAGCAGATGCGCGGGGCGGCCGAGGTCGCCGCTGGTGGCGATGGTGCACGGCCGCCGGCCGCCGTTGAGCACGAGCCGGGCCCAGGCGGAGCCGAGAATGTGCCCGCCGTGGTGCAGGGACAGGCGCACACCCGGGCCCACGGGCACCTCGTGCCCGGGCTCGGCCGGCGTGAACAGCCGCACCGCCCGGTCCACATCCTGCTCGGTGTACAGCGGCAGCGCCGGATGGTGCTTGGACCAGCCATAGGAGTTCGCATGCTCGGCCTCCTCGGCCAGCAGCCGGGCGCTGTCCCGCAGCACGATCTCGGCCAGCTCCGCCGTGTGCGGGGTGGCCAGCACCCGGCCGGTGAAGCCCTGCCGCACCAGCGCGGGCAGGTAGCCGCAGTGGTCCAGGTGGGCGTGCGTCAGCACCACCGCGTCGATGAGCCGCGGCTCGGCCGGGAACGGCGCCCAGTTACGCCGCCGCAGCTCCCGGGCCCCCTGGAACAGCCCGCAGTCCAGCAGCACCTGACAGCGGCCGGTGTCCACCAGGAACTTGCTTCCCGTGACGGTGCCCGCGCCGCCGAGGAACGTCAGCGCCGGGTGCGCTTCGTTCGCAAGATCTTCCCCGCTCGTCATGTGCGCAGCTTCCCGCACGCGGCCCCCGCCGGGCAGGGACGCAGTACCCGGGGGCACAGGGCCAACGGCCCGCTAGCGCCAGGCCGCGCTGCCGGCCGGCCATGGGGCCTCCGGGGGGCGGGGGCGGGTCAGGCCATGGTGCCGAGGATCGCGGTGATGTCCGCCTCGGTGGTGCGCGGGTTCACGATGGCGAACCTGGCCATGGTCTCGCCCTGGTGGACGGTGGGCACCACGAACGCGAACCCGTCCGCGAGCAGCCGGTCCGACCAGCGCTGGTAGTCCGCCGGGCCCCAGCCGTGCCGCCGGAACACCAGCACGGTCAGCCGCGGCTCGTGCAGCAGGCCCAGGTAGTCGCGGCGGCGCACCTCCGCGGCGGCGTAGCGGGCCACCGCCAGGGTCCGCTCCACCGCCTCGGTGTAGGCGCGGGTGCCGTGGGTGGCCAGCGAGAACCAGAACGGCAGGCCGCGGGCCCGCCTGGTGAGCCCGATCGCGTAGTCCGACGGGTTGTACTCGCCCGACTCGGTGAGCACCTCCAGGTACCCGGCCCGCTGGGTGTGCGCGGCCCGGGCCGCGGCCGGGTCCCGGTAGAGCAGCGCCGAGGAGTCGAACGGCGCGAACAGCCACTTGTGCGGGTTGACGGTCAGCGAGTCAGCCCGTTCCACCCCGGCGAAGAGCGGCCGGATGCTGGGCGCGGCCAGCCCGGCCAGGCCGTACGCACCGTCCACGTGGAACCAGGCGCCCAGGTCCGCGCACGCGGCGGCCACCGACGCCAGGTCGTCCACGGTGCCGAAGTTGGTGGTGCCCGCCGTGCCGACCACGGCGAACAGCCTGTCCCCGGCATCCGCGGCCGCCACCGCCCGGCGCAGCCCGTCCCCGGTGAGCCGCCCCTCGCCGTCCCCGGGCACCGGCAGGAAATCGGTGTCCATCACCTCGCACGCGCTGGCGACCGAGGAGTGGGCCTGCTCGCTGGCGGCCACCACCCACCGCCGCGGCGGCGGGCCGGCCCGCTTGGTGCGGGCCCGCTGCCGGGCGGCGACCAGCGCCGACAGGTTGCCGTAGCTGCCGCCGGGCACGAACACGCCGCCCGCCTGCGGCGGCAGCCCGGCCAGGTCCGCGAGCCAGCGCAGCGCCTGGTTCTCCGCGTACACGGCGCCCGCGCCCTCCAGCCAGGAGCCCGCGTAGATCGACGAAGCGCTGACGACCAGGTCGAACAGGGACGCTGCCTCGGTCGGGGCGCAGGGGATGAACGACAGGAACCGGGGATGGTCGATCGACACGCAGGCCGGCGCCAGCACGTCGGTAAAGATGCCCAGCGCCGCGGGGCCCAGCCCATCCGCGGTGATGGTCTGGCCCGCCGCGGCGGCCAGCTCCGCTTGTGTGCGGGGGCCGTCCAGCGGCACCGGGTCCAGCTTCAGCCGGTCCCGCGCATAGGCCAGCACCGCCTCGCCCAGCCGCTCTGCAGACTCGTCATATCCGTGCACGTGCGGCAGTCTAGGGACACGCCTGTGAGCGGAGGGGACCCATGCCCGCGGCGGACGCGACCGGCACCGGCCTGCCGGACGGCTTGTTCGACGCGGTCGTGTGCGTGTTCGGGGCCTTCTTCGCCGGCGACATGGCGGCGTTCGTGACGGAGATATGGCGGCTGGTGCGGCCCGGCGGCGTGCTGGCGATCACCACCTGGGGGCCCGGGCTGTTCGAGCCCGGTCCAGCGCGAGCAGGTGCGGGACCGGCTGCCCGGCGAGCTGCGGTCGCGGGACGTCACCGCCCTGCGGACCAACGTGCTCTACGGGACCGCCCGGCGGCCTGGCTGAGCAGAGCGAGCAGGCGACGGCGGGACCTTTCGCACTGTGCATCCCCAGCGGCCCTGCCCCTCACCCGAGCGGGGCCGCGGTCCAGCCCGCCGGGTCCGGGCCGAGCAGCCGCAGGTGGTGCAGTGCCGCCAGTGCCCCGCTGGGCGCGCCGGGCAGCCGCCTGCTGCTGCCGCTCGCGTTGAGCCGCAGGTACAGCTTGAGTGACCAGCCGTGGTAGCTGGCGAGGCACAGGTCCTGCTCACGCCGGCCGGGCTGGTCGATGGTCCGCAGGAAACCCTGGGCGCCGCCGATGCTGACGTGCTCCGGCTGGCCGGAGATGAACGTGCCGCAGGCGCTGCGCCGGGTGCCGGCCGCTGGAGTGACGGAGATCGTCAGCGCGCCATGGTTGCTGGCAGGCCCGAGCATCAGGCTGGTGTCCAGCAGCCGGCCGCCGGCGGCGGTGAGCATGGCGACGTGCGCCCGCCAGTCCGCTGGCAGGCCGGTCAGCCGGAACGGGAACAGGACGGCGGTGCCGGTGCCGTAGCTGACGTGTGCGGCAACCGTGCGCAGCAGGGCCCGGGTCGCGGCCGACTGGACCGTGTCCGGCCAGCCCATGAAGTGGGTCGTGGATTGCCAGCCGGCGAGACTGCGGTGCAGCCGGCGGGCCACGACAGCCCTCGGCAAGCCTGAGCCTGGCCACTGGACCCATGGGCTCAGCTGTGCCCAGGCGCCGGGCTGGGCTTGCCACAGCAGTCCGCCATTGACGGTCCAGTACGCCCGGCGCCCCCGCACCGGGGGCGCGGGGGCGGTTATCTGCCCGCGGCCTCCTCCTGTGCAGTCCAGCTGGAAGTAGCCGCGGGCTGTCGGGAGTCGGCTTGGGCCGAGGTGGCAGTTGCGCAGAGCGATAACTTGCAGGGCCAGCACCCGCCCGGTCGTGGGGGACCAGGCGTTCACCGTCACCTGCCCCGGAGTCCATGCGTCCACCAGCCCCGCGACGAACGGGTCCACCAGCCACGCGTTCCCTGAGCCCAGGAGCGCCAGTCTGGGTGGCTTGCGCTGCGAGAAGCCAGCAGGCAGCCAGCCGAACGAGGCATGGGGCGTCAGGGCGGCAGTGGCGGCGGGCCGGGGAGCCACGGGCACGTTCGGGTTGCCCCCGCGCGGGCCGGGGCCGAACCCGATGGTGCCGGTGACGATCAGCGCGGCGGCGGCCGCCGCGGCCAGCGGGGCGGCGGCCAGGCCGGCTCGGCGCCAGCGCAGCCGGCGCCGCCCGTGGTGCCGCGCAGCTGCGATGTCCACCCGCGGCGGTGGCGCCGGCTCCGCCGCCAGCTCTGCCAGCAGCGCGCGCACAGCATGCTCAGCCATGATTCCGCACCTCCGGGTACCCTCGCCGGTCCGCCGTTCCCGGTTCCCGTTCTGGTGGGGGAACGGGACCGGCCCCTGCCAGCACGCGGCGCAGCGAGCCGAGGCCCTTGGCGGTCTGGCTCTTGACGGTGCCCGGTGAGCAGCCGAGCAGCCTGGCGGCCTGATCGACGTTCAGGTCGCAGTAGAAGCGCAGGACCAGGGTGGCCCGCTGGC
Organism: Gemmatimonadota bacterium; assembly: GCA_050257395.1. GTDB lineage: Bacteria > Actinomycetota > Actinomycetes > Streptosporangiales > Streptosporangiaceae > JAIRTY01. Next base: position 15,476 of record JBLMWU010000266.1, read on the forward strand.
GCGGCGGCAGGCCGGCCAGCGCGGCCCGCAGGTCCAGCGCGCTGTCCTGGTCGGCGGCCAGCGCCGCCGTCTCCCGCGGCTCGCCGGCCAGGGTGACCCGCCGTGCCCAGCCGGAACGCCGCTCGCTGAGGAACTCCCGCACCAGGATCGACCGGGTGTAGGCGTCGGTGTGCTCCAGCGCCCGGGCCCGGCCCCAGTGCACGTACAGCCGGGTGATCGCCGCCTGTACCAGGTCGTCTGCCCGCTGCCAGTCCTGGCACAGCAGGTAAGCCAGCCGCCGCAGCGACCCCATGCGGGCGCTCACGTAGCCGGTGAACTCCTCGTCGTGGCGTTCGCTCACGGCTGGCCGCCGATTCGTCGTGGGCTCATACCGCAATGAATGGCCGCAGGCCCGGGTTTGGTTGCCCGGGGCCCGCGGCCAGTTGCTGCCGGGTCAGACCCGGGCGGTGTCCTTGCGGAAGCGCCAGACTGCGCCGCTGGCGAAGATGACCAGCCAGACCACCACGTTCACCGCCCACCAGCCGTCCACCGCGCCGCCGGTCAGCGGGGCGTGCACGAGCTGGTTGAGGCCGTACAGCGGGGTGTACTTGGCCAGCACCTGCAGCAGGTGCGGGTAGGTGCTCAGCGGGATGAACAGGCCGCCGCCGAAGGCCAGCAGCATCAGGATGAAGCCCATGAACTGCATGACGTTCTCGGTCGGCAGCAGGTAGCCCAGGAACAGGCCGAACGCGGCGAACAGCAGGGAGCCGACCCACACGCACAGGGCGGTGACGATCCACAGCCACACCGGCATGGACGCCCGGTGGGTGAAGGCCCCGACCAGGTAGACCACCAGCACCGAGAAGAACCCGAGCACCATCGAGGTGGCCATCTTGGTCGCGACGTAGGCCGGCGGCGACAGCGGGGTCAGCCGCAGCTGCCGGCTCCAGCCCTGCGAGCGCTCGATCGAGATCATCGCCCCGCCGCTGGTGGTGGCCAGCACCGCGCCGTACAGCGCCATGCTGATGAGGATGAACGCGGCCACGTTGCCGTGGCCGGCCGGCTCGTTGGCGTATGCCTTGTTCAGCCCGAACAGCAGGAAGAAGGCCGACGGCATGATCATGGTGAAGATCAGCGTCCGCCGGTTGCGCAGCAGGCGGCGGACTTCCAGGGTCAGCACGGTGAGGCTGAGCCCGCCCAGCCGCGGGACCGGCCGGCTGTCCAGGTCGGTTGCGGTCGCTGTGGTGGTCACCGGGTGCCTCCGTCGTTCTCGTCGTCACCGGTGAGGGCGAGGAAGGCTTCCTCCAGCCCGTGCGCGGTGATCTCCAGGTCGTGCGCGTCGGTCTCGGTCAGCAGGTACCGGGCCACCTTGTCGGCGTCGGCGGAGTGGATGAGCACGGTGTCGCCGCGGATCTCCAGGCTGTCCACGCCCGGGACGGTGCGCAGCGCCTCCTCGCTGGCACCGGGCACCGTGGCTCGCACGGTGCGGCCGGAGGCGAGGCTCTTGACCTGGGCGCCGGTGCCGTCGGCGACGATCTCGCCCTTGCGGATCAGGATGATCCGGTCGGCGTAGGCGTCGGCCTCCTCCAGGTAGTGGGTGGCGAACAGCACGGTCCGGCCCTGCTCCGCGTCCTCGCGGATCGCGGTCCAGAAGTCCCGGCGGCCCTCCACGTCCATGCCGGTGGTCGGCTCGTCCAGGATCAGCAGCTCCGGGTCGGACAGCAGCGCCATGGCGAACCGCAGCCGCTGCTGCTCGCCGCCGGAGCACTTGCCCACCATCCGGTCGGCGATGCCGGAGATGCCGGCCCGGCTGAGCGCCGCGGCCGGGTCCGTGCTGCGCGCGAACAGGCTGGCGGTGTAGCGGGCCGTCTCGCCGACCGTGAGGTCCTTGAGCAGCCCGCCGGTCTGCATGACCGCGGACACCAGGCCGCGCCGGATCGCGTGCTGCGGCGTCATGCCGAGGACGGAGACCTCGCCGCGGGTGGGAGTGGACAGCCCGAGGATGATGTCGATGGTCGATGTCTTGCCCGCGCCGTTCGGGCCCAGGAACGCGACGACCTCCCCCTGGCCGATCGTGAGGCTGACGTTGTGGACGGCCCTGACCGGGCCGAAGTGCTTGCTGATGTCGCTCAGGTGGACCGCGGGTGGCGCGGTCAGATCACGTCCTGGTGCCTGGACTGCTGTCGTCATGGGGCAAGCCTGTCCCAGAGCGCGGCCGGGCTCCACTGAGATTCCACGCGATTACGCCATGACATGTGTCATGGGCGGGTGGCCGATGGCATGGGGCGGTGGCCGGCGGTGCCCGCGGGAGAGTAGCCTCGCGTGCCGGGCGGTTCCCGCGTGAGGAGGACGCTGATGTCCGTGCTGAGCGACGAGCGGTACGCAGAAGAGCTGCGCGGGTGCACGGCGGCGCTGGCCGCCATCGCGTGCCCGGATCTGACCCGCCCGGTGCCGACCTGCCCGGGCTGGACGCTGCGGGAACTGGTCACCCATGTGGGGCGCGGCCACCGCTGGGCGGCGGAGATCGTCGCCACCCGCTCGCCGGAGTTCATCTCCCCGCGTGACGTGCCCGGCGGCAAGCTGCCGGACGGCCAGGCGGAGCAGGAGGCGTGGCTGAACGCGAGCGCGGACCTGGTCGCAGAGAAGGTCGTGGTCGCGCCGGAGGCGCCGGTGTGGACCTTCATCGGCAGCCGCCCGGCCCGCTTCTGGGTGCGCCGCCGCGCCCACGAAGCCGCCGTGCACCTGCTGGACGCCCAGCTCGCGGCCGGGCAGGAGATCAGCCTGGCGGCCGGCTTCGCCGCCGACGGGATCGCCGAATGGCTGGAGCTGGTCGCGGCCAACCCGCAGGCCGCCGCCGCGCTGGCGCAGGCCCGTGCGGGCCGCGGGGACGGCGAGACGCTGCACGTCCACGCCACCGATCCGGGCCTGGACGGCGCGGGTGAGTGGCTGGTCCGCCTCGGCCCGGACGGCATCACCGCCGAACCCGGCCACGCCAAGGCCGGCGTCGCGGTCCGTGGCCCCGCCGCCCGGCTGCTGGCGGTGCTCACCCGCCGCCTGCCGCCGTCCGATCCCGCGGTCGAGGTCTTCGGCGACGAGACGCTGCTCGCCGACTGGCTGGCGCACACGCCGTTCTGACCCTGACCGGGCCGCCGGGTCGGCCCGGCCGGGTACTTCACCCGTACCGGCTGAGGCGCCCCCCGTCCCCCCTCGCCGACCGTGGCAGGTGGGCGGCTGAGATCGGGGAACCGGATGCGGCGCTGGCGGGCTCTCCTGGTGCTGGGCACCGCGCAATTCGTGCGTCCTGACGCCGCCAGACCGGGACGAGCCTCCGGCAGCCCGAGCGGTCAGGCATCGGGGGCTCCGCCTGTAGGCGATCTTGTCCCAGCCTGGGCCCGGCGGGCGCACTTCCGCTGGCACGGGGGCCGCCAACGGGGCGGCCCGCCGGGTGATCCGACCCTACGTTGGCGAGCATGGGTCGAGTCCCAACCTCCGCCGTTAGGATTTCGTTAAGATTTGGACGGTTATTGCCCGAAAGCCCCGTCAGGTGGATCTAACTGGGCCGCTACCTTGTCAACGCTGCCGAGTGGTGGCCATCGTAAGAACTCGGCCCCCACTGGGATTCAGGGGGCGTGAGCGGCCTTGGCGGACGATGGGGGACGATCCGCCAAGGCCGCTCTCCCACTCCTTGGCCTTGCCGGGCTGGACATGCCGCATGGACGGCGCCGGCTAGCTGCTAGTCCGGCGGGATCTCGGCCGAGTCGGTGATCCGCAGCTTGCGGCGGGCCCGCTGGTAGAAGGTGGTGTGGCCGAGCCGGATCACCCGGGCGGCGCCGGGCCGGGGCGCCAGGCCGATCCGGTCGCCCGCCCCCGCGTAGCCGGCCACCTGCCCGTCCACCTCCACCGCCAGCCGCCCGCTGGCGGGCAGCAGCTGCAGCGCCAGGTCGTCGTGGACCGACAGAATGACGCCCCGGTTGTAGGCGGAGTGCGGTGCCGCCGGGGTCACCAGGACCGCTTCCACCGCCGGGCTCATGATCGGCCCGCCCGCCGAGAAGCTGTAGGCGGTGGATCCGGTGGGGGTGGCGACCACCACCGCGTCCGCCGCGTAGCTGACGAACGGCTGGCCGCCGGCCCGCACCGACACCACCGCGCTGCCGTGCCCGGGCACCCGGACCACCGCGACGTCGTTGAAGGCGGTGACCAGCTGGCCGCCCAGGGTGGCGTCGATGGCCAGCCGGGGCTCGATGGTGAACTGGCGGGCGTCGATCGCCGACAGCGCGTCCGGCAGGGCGGGCACGTCCACCTCGGCGAGGAAGCCGAGCTTGCCCAGGTTGACCCCGAGCACGGAGGCGCGCTGCCGGTCGGCCAGCCGCATGGCCCGCAGCATGGTGCCGTCGCCGCCGAGACTCACCAGCAGGTCGCAGCGGCTGCCCAGCTCGGTATCCGTCACCGGGATGGCGGCGCAGTCCAGCCGCTGGATTTCGTCCTTGATGCCGAGGACGTCGATGCCGCGCCGGCCAGCCCAGCCCAGCACCGCGCCGACGGCCTCGGCGGAGTCGCGCTGCGGGTGCAGGACCAGGCCGACTGAGTGCATGTCACGGGCGTACCCCGGCGGGCGGTTGGGCACCCTTGTCAGGGTGGCCGATGAGATAACTGAATTCCGCATCGACGTGCCCGAAGCCGACCTGGCCGGCCTGCGGGAGCGGCTCCGGCACACCCGCTGGCCCGAGCCGGCGACCGCGGACGGCTGGTCCCAGGGCGTCCCCCTGGGCTACCTGCAGGACCTGTGCGGCTACTGGGCCAGCGGCTATGACTGGCGGGAGACGGAAGCCAGGCTGAACGCCCTGCCCCAGTTCCGGACCGCCATCGACGGGCTGCCGGTCCACTTCCTGCACGTCCGGTCGCCGCACCCGGGCGCCCTGCCGCTGGTGCTGACCCACGGCTGGCCCGGGTCGGTGATCGAGTTCCTCAAGGTCATCGGGCCGCTCACCGACCCGCCCGCGCACGGCGGGGACGCCGCGGACGCCTTCCACGTGGTGTGCCCGTCGCTGCCCGGCTACGGGTTCAGCGGCAAGCCGGCCGCGCCCGGCTGGGGCGTCGGGCGGATCGCCGCGGTCTGGGCGCAGCTCATGGCCCGGCTCGGCTACCAGCGCTACGGCGCGCAGGGGAGTGACTGGGGCACGAGTGTCAGCGCGAGCCTGGGTCAGGCCGACGCCCGCCACGTCGCCGGCATCCATCTCATGCCGCCGCTGGCGCCACCGGACCCGGCGACGATGGGGGAGCTGACCGGGCCGGAACAGGCGGCGCTCGCGGCGCTCCGGCATTCCGCCGAATGGGATTCCGGGTATTCGCAGGAGCACGCGACCAGGCCGCAGACCATCGGGTACGCGCTGGTGGACTCGCCCGCCGCGCTGTGCGCCTGGATCATCGAGAAGTTCTGGGCCTGGACCGACCACGGCGGGCGGCTGGAGGACGTGCTCTCCCGCGACGAGCTGCTCGGGAACGTGATGCTCTACTGGCTGCCCGGAACCGGCGCCTCAGCCGCCCGGCTTTACTGGGAGAGCATGCGCCAGGTGCGCCAGTGGATCTCCGGGCCGGTCACGGACACCGTGGACATCCCCACCGGCTGCTCGGTCTTCCCGAAGGAACTCCAGCGCCCGTCCCGGCGGTGGGCGGAGAAACGTTTCCGGGACATCCGGTACTGGAACGAGCCCGCCCGGGGCGGCCACTTCGCCGCGTTCGAGCAGCCGGGCCTGTTCGTGAGCGAGCTCCGCTCGTTCTTCCGGCTGGTCCGCTGAGCCTGCCGGTCAGCCCGGTTCCGGCAGGCTGAGCAGGCCTTCCGCCACGTCCACCAGGGTCTCGCCGGTCACGTCCGGCGGGGCGAACACCGGCGGGTAGCGGCCTTCGGAGCGGCTGACCCAGCCGGTGACCAGCCCGGCCCGGCTGGCGCCGTGGCAGTCCCAGGCGTGCGCGGCGACCAGCGCGAGCCGCTCCGGCGTCACCCCGAGGGACTCCGCGGCGTAGCGGTAGACGATGGGCGGCGGCTTCCAGCGGCGCACCTCGGCGGTGGTGATCACCTTGTCGAGGTAGGGCGTCAGGCCGGTGCGCCCGGCGAACGAGGCCATCACCTCGGGGCCGCCGTTCGTCAGCAGGGCGACCCGGACGCCCGCCCCGGCCAGCCGCTGCACCGCGGGCAGCACGTCGGGGTGGGCGGGCAGCTCACCGAACCCGGCCAGCACCTGGGCCGCCAGCTCGCTGGTGAGCTTGTAGCCGGTGACGCTGTGCAGGGCGGCCTCGGCCACGTCCCGGAACGGGACGAAGTCGCCGGCCGCCGACAGCGCCATCCCGTCCCGCAGGGTCCGGGTGAACCACAGCTCCAGCAGGTCCGGCGGCTGGCCGACGGCGGCCAGCCGGTCGCGCAGCGGCGCCAGCGGCATCAGCGTCTCGATCACGTCGAAGGCCACCGCGGCCGGCCGTACGGCCATGGGCGTCTCCTCCCTCGGCAGTGGCTCCCGGCTTCAGGCCCTGCCCGCGCTCGCCGGCTTCACACCCGCCGGGACCGTAACCGGGATCTCGCCGCCGAGCTGGTAGCCGGCGGACAGGTGAAGGTCGTCGCCGCTCCAGAACCGGCCCGGGTCATACCAGCTCACGTGGCGGCGGGCGGGCAGCAGGCCCATGGCGCGGTAGGTCACCGCCAGCACCTCAGCGCAGTAGGCGGTCTCCAGGGCGGCGTCCGGGGCGATCCGGCGGCCGCGCGGCACCCGCCCGGTCACCCACCGGCCCGCCAGCCGGGCGGTGGAGGGGAACGGGGTGCCGTCCAGCCGCGCGATCGTGCGCAGCACCGCGTCCTCCATCTCGCGGGTCACCGGCTGGCTGAGCTGGCGCAGCCATGCCCGCTGCCCGTACCGGCCGGCCCAGACCGTGACCGCGTCCCGCAGGTCGTGCAGCTGCACCCCCCGGTGGCGGCCGCCCGACCACAGGTCCGGCAGCGAGCGGCCCAGCTCGGCGTGCCACATCAGCGGCGGCAGGTCCTCCAGCACGACCGCCATGCCGACGTGGTTGACCGGGCTGTTCGTCGCCACCTGGATGGCCCGGTCGGCCGCCTTGCGGCCGCGGAACAGCCAGAGGTCGCCGGTGCGGGTCAGTTCCACCGCTTCGTCGAGAGCCACGCTCGCCTGAGCCACGATCGTTAGCCTAGGCACATGCGCTGGTGGAAATGGCTCGGACTCGCAGCCTTTGCCGGTGTCGCGGCCACCGGGGTGGTGATCGTGCGGGCGGAACGGCGGCGCCGTGCCTACACCCCCGAGGAGATCCGCGACCGGCTGCACGCCCGGCACGACGAAGCCGTCCGCGCGGCCGGGCCCGGCCACTAGCGCGCCTGCCGCCCGGCCCGGGCCAGGCACCTTCCCCAGCTTCCCCGGTGGCAGCAGCGGGCCGGTTGCCAGCCGATGATCTACCTATGTAGATTTTGGCCATGCCCCTCCGGCCTGACTCGTCCCCGCAGACCCGGGCGGTGCTCGCGGCCCTGCACGGCCACCCCGCGCAGTGGCGCTACGGCTACGACATCGCCCGCGAGACCTCGCTCGCGTCCGGCACCCTGTACCCGATCCTCGGCCGGCTGGCCGACCGCGGGTACCTGGAGACCCGGTGGGAAGCCGACCCGCCAGCGGGCAGGCCGCGCCGGCACCTCTACCGGCTGACCGCGGCGGGCGCCGCCCGGGCCGCCGGGCTGCAGCGCGAGGCCGCCGCCCGGGCCACCCGGCGGCGGCCGTCAGCCCGCCCGGCCACCGGGCCGGCCGCCCCGGAGCGCGCGTGATGCCCGGCCGTGGGGAGCGGCTGCTGGCGGCCGCGCTCCGGCTGCTGCCGCCGTCCCGCCGCGAGCTCGGGGCGGCGCTGCTCGCCGAGGCGGCGATCGTGCCGGCGGGCCGCCGCCGGGCTGCCTGGCTCGCGGGCGGTCTGTGGTTCGCGGCCCGCGAGAGTGCCCGCCGTCTGCGGCGGTACTGGCTGCCGCTGGCCGCCGCGGTGGCGGTCCTGGTCACGGTCAACCAGCTGGCCAGCTCCGATGACTCCGGCCAGGTGGTGATGCTGGTGCTGCTGGCCGGCGCGGCCGCGCTCGGGTTCGCCGCACCCCGCCGGGCCTGGCTGTCCGCGCTGGTGCTCGGCTCCGCGCTGGCGGTGACCGGGCTCCTGTTGGCAGCGGCCGGCCACGGCGCCGGGCACCCGGCGGGCCAGCACCCGGCCGGCGGCGCCGGCGCGGCGGCGACCCTGTTCGTGCTCATCGGGCCCGCGCTGGCGGGCGCGTACGCCGGCGCGGCGGTGCGGCTGGCCACGGGACGGCCCGCGCGGCGCTGACGCCGGTCGCGGCACAGACGGCCATCCGCGGTGCTGACGGCCGGTCGCGGCGCTGACGGCCGGTCGCGGCGCTGACGGTCGGCTGCAGCGCAGCGCCCCTGGCCGCCGGCGCGGGACGGGCGCGGCCGGCGGGGATCCCGGCGGCCAGCGCGCGTGGCGGCGTGGCGCGGAAACGGACCAACGGTGAATAGTGGGCGGATGGCCCCGGAGATAAGCCCGCTTCGCTACCACCGGGTCACCTCCTACACCGGCGACACGTTCCTGGCCGATCAGCCGCACCCGGACCCGCTGCTGGTGCCGGGCTTCGTCGGCCGGCGGGCCGTCCGGCCGCCCGAGGTGAAGACCTGGGACGCCGGGCAGACCGTGGACCTGCCCGCGACCCTGCCGCAGTCCGCTTTCCCGGCCCGCCAGGTACTCGCCGGCGCCCCGGACGCCGGCGGCGGGGAGGCCGCCCGGCTGGACGCGGCAACCCTGGCCGCGCTGCTGTTCTTCGCCAACGGAGTGGTCCGGTACGCGGACTACCCGTGGGGGCGGATGCACTTCCGGGCGGCGGGCTCGGCGGGGAACCTGCACCCGCTGGAGGTGTACGCGGTCACCCGCGAGGTCGCGGGGCTGGCGGACGGCGTGTGGCATCACGACCCGCTTGGCCACCGGCTCCGCCGGGCCGGCGACGCGCCGCCGGCCGGGCCGTCCTATCTGGTGGTCACCGGGGTGCCGGGCCGGACCGGCTGGAAGTACGCCGAGCGCGGCTACCGGCACGTGTGGTGGGACGCGGGCACCCTGACTGCTCAGCTGCTGGCCGTCGCGGAGGCGCACCGGGTGCCCGCACGGGTGCGGCTGCTGTTCCCCGACGCGGGCATCGCGGCCGGGGTGGGGGCGGCCTGGCCGCACGAGTTCCCGCTGGTGCTGATCACGCTGGGCGCGGGGGAGCCGGATGTCCCGCCGCCCGCGGCGGCCACCGGCCGGGTCGCACCGGACCCGCTGGAGTTCCCGCTCGTCACCGCCACCCAGGCGGGCACGGTTCCGGCAGCGCCCGGCTGGCGCGAAGCCGCAGCGGCCCCCGGGACAGGCACAGTCCCCGGGACCGGCACGGCAGCGAGGCCCGGCATGGCAGCGGGATCCGGCGCGGCCGCGGGGCCTGACGTGGCCGCGGGGCCCGGCATGGCAGCGGGACCCGGCGTGGCAGCGCAGGCCCCGGCGGCCGTCCCGGCCGAGCCCATCGAGCAGGTCATCCTGCGCCGGGGCTCCACCCGCCGGTTCGACCCGGCGGCGGTCCTGCCCGCGGACGCGCTGATCTGGGCGATGACCGTCGCCACCCGGGAGCTTCCGTGGGATGCCGGGCCGTCGCTGCTGGAGCACCGGCTGCTCGTGCACGCGATCGAGGGCATCCCGCCGGGCCTGTACCGGTGGGACGGCGCCAGCGGGCGGCCTGAGCCGGTCACGGCCAGCGGCCTGCCGGACGCGGTACTGGCCGCCGGGGCGGGCCAGGCCGGGACGGGCCCAGGCCGGGCAGGTCAGGCCGGGGCGGGTCAGGCCGGGGCGGGTCAGGCTGGGATGGGTTCCCCGGAGGCAGGCCCGGGCGGGGCAGGCCCGGCGGAGCCGGCAGCAGGGCCGCAGGCCGGGCTGGCGGCACTGCGGGAGGAGAGCGCGCGGCTGTGCATGTACCAGGAGCTCGGCCGCGACGCGGCCTATGTCGCCGTCCACTGCGCCGAGGTCGACGCGATCGTGGCCCGGCTGGGGCCGCGCGGGTACCGGGCGGCACAGTTCGAGGCGGGCGTGGTGGAGGGCCGGCTGCACCTGGCGCTGTTCACGCTGGGATACGGGGCCACCGGGCTGACCTTCATCGACGAGCTGGTGCCCGCGATCACCGGCGGGCCGCCCGCCATGCTGGTGACGGCGGCGGGACAGCCCGCCTACCAGGCGGTGCCGGGCGGCCCGCCGCGGCGGCCCGCCCTCATCCGCGGCTGAACCGGCCTGCCTGCCCGCGGCCGCACCTGCCTTCGCTGCCTTCGCCGCCTTCGCTCACGCACCGCCGCGGCCTGCCGTCCCGCCGCCCGCCCGGCGTAGGGTGCGACTGAGGAGGCCTGCCATGGAGTTCGAGCACATCCTGGTCGAGCGGTCGGGCGAGTTCGCGACCGTCACGATGAACCGGCCGCAGCGCCGCAACGCGCTGTCACTCGCGCACATGCGCGAGCTGATCGCCGCGTTCACCGAGCTCGGGGAAAGCGATGCCCTGGGGATCGTGCTGGCCGGCAACGGGCCCGTGTTCAGCGCCGGGCATGACTTCGCGGACGTGGCCGAGGCCGACCTGGGCGCGGTTCGTTCACTACTCAAAACCTGCACCGAGCTCATGGACCTGATGCAGCAGGTGCCGCAGCCGGTGGTGGCGCGGGTGCACGGGCTGGCCACCGCGGCGGGCTGCCAGCTGGTCGCCACCGCCGACCTCGCCGTGGCCAGCGAGAACGCCGGCTTCGCGGCGCCCGGCGGCAAGGGCGGGTGGTTCTGCCACACGCCGATGGTGCCCATCGCCCGCAACGTGGGCCGCAAGCGGGCCATGGAAATGGCCCTGTCCGGCGACGTCATCGACGCCCGGACCGCGCTGGACTGGGGCCTGGTCAACCGGGTGGTGCCGCCGGAACAGCTCGACTCGGCCGTCCAGGGCCTGCTGGAACGGGTCACCCTCGGTTCCGCGGAGAGCAAGGGCATCGGCAAGCAGGCCCTCTACGCGCAGATCGACCTGGACCAGCCCAAGGCGTACGCGTACGCGATCGAGGTGATGGCCGCCACCAGCCAGCTGCCCGACGCCCGCGAGGGGATGCGCTCCTTCCTGGAGAAGCGCAAGCCGCAGTGGCGGCGCGGCCGCAGCTGAGCCGCGGCAGGGCGCGGCACCGGTCAGCCGCCTCAGCCGCCCGGATTGGCCTCCGCGGGCTCCAGCTGGGCGGTGGCCCGGCCGCGGGCCACCACCGCCCCGTCGCCGGACACGAATTCGAAGGTGACCGTGCCGCTGGCCGGCGGGGGGGTGCCGGGCCGGGCCCGGACCGGGGTCCCGCGCAGCCCCGCCCAGGCCGCCTCGGCGAGCTCATCGGTGAAGCCGGTCAGCGCCCCCCGCACCTGCCCGGCCAGCCAGCGCCGCGCGATCGCGTGCGCGGGCCCGCTGACGATCGCGGTCATCACCAGCATCGGCATCGGCCGGATCTCGCCGCGCTCGGCCAGCGGGGCCAGCCAGGCGCGGAACCCGCCGGCCAGCTCCCGGTTGAGCATGGCCAGCTCGGTGCCGCCTGGCGTGTCCCAGTCGGGGTGGCCGCGCAGGTAGATGAAGCGGGCCAGGTCGGGATGCTGCTCGGTCCAGCGGAGCTGGTGACCGATGGCCTCGCGGACGGCGGTGCGCAGCGACCGGGGGCGCCGCTGGATCAGCTCCCGCAGCCCTTCCTGGAACGAGGAGATCGCCGCCACGTACAGCCCGTCCGCGATGGCCTCCTTGGACCGGAAGTGGTGGAACAGGGCGCCGTTGGACGTGCCGCTGCGGGCCCGGATGTCGGCGATCGTGGTCTGCTCGTAGCCCTGGTCGAGGAAGGCGGCCAGGGCGGCGTCGAGGATCCGCTGGCGGGTGTCGGTCGCGGCCACGAAAAGAGAGTATCACTCTGGAGTATTGCTCTAGAAGAAGGGTTAGGATGCGCGCATGAGCGAGTATGAGCTGGCCCACCAGTACGAGACCGTGAACCTGCTGCGCGCCGGCGGGGTCGCCAAGATCGAGCTGAACCGGCCGGAGCGGATGAACGCCTGGAACCAGCAGTTCGCCTACGACCTGCGCGACGCGCTGCGGGCGGCCGGGGAGGACGCCGGCATCCGGGCGGTGCTGCTGACCGGGGCCGGCCGCGGGTTCTCCAGCGGCGCGGACCTCAAGGACGCCATGGACGAGGCGCCGTCCGGCGACCTGGACCTGGCCAAGACGCTGACCGACCGCTACCACCCGCTGATCATGGGGGTCCGGGAGCTGCCCAAGCCGGTCGTGGCGGCGGTGCATGGCGCCGCGGCCGGGATCGGCGCGTCCCTCGCGCTCGCCTGCGACCTGGTGGTGGCGGCCGAGTCGGCCTACTTCATGTTCGCGTTCGTCAACATCGGGCTGGTGCCCGACGGCGGCTCGTCCTTCCTGGTGCCAGCCCGGGTCGGCTTCGCCCGCGCGGCCGAGCTGGCCATGCTCGGCGAGCGGCTGCCCGCCCCGCAGGCGCTGGCCTGGGGGCTCATCAACCGGGTCTGGCCGGACCATGAGTTCGCGAGCCAGGCCGACGCGCTGGCCGCCCGGCTCGCCGAGGGCCCCACCCGCTCCTACGCGGGCAGCAAGCGGGAGCTCAACGGCTGGCTGTTCGACGGCATGGCCCGGCAGCTGGAGCTGGAGGCGCAGATCCAGCAGGAGATGGGCGGCTCACCCGACTTCGCGGAGGGCGTCCGGGCCTTCATCGAGAAGCGCAAGCCCCGCTTCACCGGCGCCTGAGGCGCTCCGCCGGCCGCCGGGGGAGTCGCCGCGCAGCCGGCGATGAGTTCCGCCACGCTGGGACGTCGTAAGTAGCGCGCGGCGTGCGGCCCGCGGGTGCACCCTGGATCCGGGGGCCGGGCCGCCGCCGCGGTGACCGGACGACGTGGCGGCGCGCAATGCGCAGGAGGGACAGCCGATGACTCGGGTACGGGTGCTGGTCGGGACACGCAAGGGCGCGTTCATCCTCGATTCGGATGCGATGCGGGAGAAGTGGGAGGTCAGCGGGCCGCACTTCGCCGGATGGGAGATCTACCACCTCAAGGGCTCGCCAGCGAACCCGGACCGGCTCTACGCGTCGCAGTCCAGCGGCTGGTTCGGCCAGGTGCTGCAGCGGTCCGAGGACGGCGGCGCGACCTGGGCGCCGGTCGGCAACGACTTCGCCTACGTGGGCGAGCCCGGCAGCCACCTCTGGTACGACGGCACGCCGCGGCCGTTCGAGTTCAAGCGCATCTGGCACCTGGAACCGTCCCGCGACGACCCGGACACGGTGTACGCGGGGGCGGAGGACGCCGCCCTGTTCCGCTCCGCCGACGGCGGGCAGACCTGGGCAGAGCTCCCGGCGCTGCGCACCCACACCTCGGCGCCCGGGTGGCAGCCCGGGGCGGGCGGCATGTGCCTGCACACCATCAACCTCGGCCCGGACGAGCGGATCTACACCGCCATCTCCGCGGCCGGGGTGTTCCGCAGCGACGACGCCGGGCAGTCCTGGCGGCCGGCCAACAAGGGGCTGCACTCGGAGGGGATCCCGGACGAGGACGCTGAGGTGGGGCACTGCGTGCACCGGCTGGCCCGGCACCCCTCCCGGCCGGACGTGCTGTTCATGCAGAAGCACTGGGACGTCATGCGCAGCGACGACGGCGGGGAGAACTGGCACGAGATCAGCGGCGACCTGCCCACCGACTTCGGCTTCTGCATCGACGTGCACTCGCACGAGCCGGACACCGTCTACGTCGTGCCCATCACCAGCGACTCGCTGCACTACCCGCCCGACGGCAAGCTGCGGGTTTTCCGCAGCCGCTCCGGCGGGAACGAGTGGGAGCCGCTGACCAGGGGCCTGCCCCAGCAGGACTGCTACGTGAACGTGCTGCGCGACGCCATGGCCGTCGACACGCTCGACGGGTGCGGGGTGTACTTCGGCACCACCGGCGGCCAGGTCTACGCGTCGGCCGACGCCGGGGACAGCTGGCTGCCGATCGTGCGCGACCTGCCGGCCGTGCTGTCGGTGGAGGTGCAGACGCTGCCATGATCAGGGTCACGCTGCCCGCGCACCTGCGGACCCTCGCCCAGGTGGACGGCGAGGTGCAGGTCGAGGTCGCGGGGGAGGTCACGCAGCGGACGGTGCTGGACGCGCTGGAGGCCCGCTATCCGATGCTGCGCGGGACGATCCGCGACCGGGCGGCGGGCAGACGGCGGGCGTTCATCAGGTTCTTCGCCTGCGAGCAGGACCTGTCCAACGACCCGCCCGACACGCCGCTGCCAGCGGCGGTCGTGGCCGGGACCGAGCCGTTCCTGGTCGTGGGGGCGATGGCCGGCGGGTGAGACCCGCGGTCAGGGGGTGGTGCCGAGGTGGGTGGCGGCGACCCGCTTGGGCACCACCATCCGCCACGCGTCGGTGACCAGCTCGCGCATCTCGGCCTCGTCGATGGCGGCCATCCGCACGTGCACCCAGTGGAAGCGCAGGTCGCTCTGGCGGGGATAGAGGAACTTGCCGGGCTCGGCGGCGATCAGGTCGTCGCGTTCCTCCTTGGGGAACCCGAACCCCATGATCGTCTCGTCCGCCGAGATGGCGGCGTAGACGATCTTGCCGACCCGGAACTTCACCTGGTCCCGGATCAGGTGCTCCGACGTGCGCGGCAGCGCCATCGCCACCGCGCGCACGTCCTCCACGGTCACCATCGCCGGTCCGCTCCTTCGCCCGCCTGAGCCCACCATCGCCGGTCCGCTCCTTCGCCCGCCTGAGCCCACTCTGCCAGACCTGGCACCCGGCCCCCGATGGCATTAGGTTCGGGCTTGACCAGGAAGGGCGGAGGGGACATGACCATCGGCGGGACGGGGGCCGGGACCGGCCAGGGAAAGGCCGCGGCGCGCAAAGGCTGGGGCCTGGCGCCGGGCGAGGCGGAATCGATCCTGGCCGACGCCCGGCGGGCGCTGTTCGTCATGGCCGGGGTGCTCGCGCTGCTGTGGGTCATCCAGGTCATCAACTGGGCGGACGGCTACCACCTCGACTTCTCCTACGGCATCCGGCCACGGGACCTCGGCAGCCTGCCCGACATCGCGACCGCCCCGTTCCTCCACATGAGCTGGGCACATATCGAGGGCAACTCGGGGCCGCTGTTCATCTTCGGCTTCCTGGCCGCCTACCGGGGGATCTGGAAGTTCGTGGGCGTGACCGCGGTGGTGATCCTGACCAGCGGGCTCGGGGCGTGGCTGACCGAGGCGCCCAACACGGTCGGCGTGGGCGCGAGCGGGGTCGTGTTCGGCTACTTCGGCTACCTGATGGTGCGCGGGTTCTTCGACCGGCGGCTCATCGACATCCTCATCGGCGTGATCATGGCGCTCTGCTTCGCCTACCAGTTCGCCGTGCTGCTGCCGCACGCCGGGATCGGCTGGCAGGCGCACATCGGCGGGCTGCTCGGCGGGATCGTGGCCGGCTGGGTGTTCCGGGACCGCCGGGCCCGGGCCGCGGTCGGCTCCGGGACCGGCGGCGGCAAGCCCGCGGCCGCGCTGCCGGGCGGGTCCGGTAAGGGCTCGACGGGCCCGGTGGACCGGGCGGAGCTGCTCCGCAAGATCGACGAGATGGGGATCTGAGCTCCGGCCCCCGGCACGGGTGCGCTCCGGTCGGCCGGCCGACGGCTCGGTTGCTATCGGCAGGGTGCGGACTCCTCGCGGGCCAGATAGCAGCCGGTGCTCACCGATCGTGCATGGCGGCGTGCACGACAACGCGCGCTTCTGGCCGATGTGAGTGTCACGTCAGGAATTCCCTCACGAGGCACCTCGCCGACGATGCCCCCAGGCGGTCACCTTGAGCACCTCCGCAGAAGGATTCCGGTCTCGGGATCCAGCGGCGGCGATGTCGGGGCAGGACTGAAAGTCACGCGATGCGCCTCGCTGGCGGTGCGGGGTGGCCGTTCTTCCTGCCGGGGCAGGCCTTTGGACCCTGCGGCGAGAACGAGAGCGGCGCTGCAATGAAACCGGATCATGCTACGGAGGTGCGATATGGCCGCCCGTTTCCTGAAGTGGGCCGGATTCACTGTCATGGCCCTGTCGACCCTTATCGCCGGAATCTTCATCGTCGGCGAAACCTTCTCCGACCCAGGGGGCTGGAAGGCCGCTGGGCTGGTCGCCGCGTGGGCTGTCCCGCTGGCGGCGCTCGCGGCCCTGGCCTGGTACCGGCCGGGCTGGGCCGGTCCCGTCTTCGCTGTCCTGACCGCGGCGGTGATCGGCATGAGTATCTGGTTCGTGATTAGCCCGCGAGGAAAAGGGCCCACCGACGCCATCCTCACCTTCGCCCTGGCCGCCGCGATTGCCGTGCTCGGCCTGAAGCGAACTGGCGTGGCCGGGGTGCTGCTGCTCATCACCGGCATCGTCCCGTTCGCCGTGTCCAGCCTGGTAAGAGGCCACGGTGGCTTCGGCTCGCTCGCCGCGGTGAGTTTCGCGCCCATCGTCGCCGGGACCTTGTACCTGCTATCCGCCAGCATCAGGGGCGGCCGTCCAGCGCCGTCAGCACGCACAGACACCGGACCTGGGAAACTGCCGAAGGCGGCATGATCGCACCCGGATCTGGTTCCGCCGACGACGGTCCGGCGCAATCGGCCCGACGTCACTGAGCGGAAGTGGCCAGCGATTTGCGGAAGGGGCCTCAGCCGCCCAGCGGCGGAGGTGTTGCTGTCACCTGGTCTTCGGCCTGGCTGGCGGCGTGCCGGCGCCGCCAGCTCGCACCAGGTGCGCTGAGAAGGCCAGTGCCCAGGTCACCAGCCCCAGCACCAGCGGACCGCCGAACACGATGACAAACCCGGCTCCGATATTCGCCCCTATCACTCCCGCGGTCATCACCCGCCATCCGGCGCCTGCGATGAACCCGGCTGCCAGCAGCGGGACCAGCACCGCCCACCACCGGGCAGCCAGCTGCCGCCGCAGCGCCGCCCATCCCAGCACTGCTACCGCCATACCGCCCACCGCCAGCGAGCCGGTGCCAGCGGCACGGGCAGCTGCCGGGCCGATCGGCCACGGACGGAACGCGTAGTCGCGGCCCACGCTGACCGGGACGGTTGATAGATCCCCCACCAGCCACCAGGTGGCCACCGGCACCGCGAGCACGAGCACCAGCGCTGACCCCACGACAGCCCACCGCGCCGGCGCGCGTTCAGGGCCAATCGCAGACCACCGGACCCGCAACCTTGCCATACCGCCAGCGTGGTATCCGGCCAGCCTCAGCACCAGAGCACAACTACCCAGCTGCGGCTAAGTACCTCGTGCCACCGGCGCAGCCCAGCTCAGGCTCGTCCGCCCATGCATGCCGATGGGCGGGCGCACTCGCCGCGATGGTGCCTGGCTGTCGCTCCACTGGGCGATGAGTGGTTGCGGGGACCCCGGTCAGGCACGAGGACCGGGCTTCGTCCCGCGCCCGATCCCGGGGTCACTGCCCCGCGTCCCCCTTCAGATCGATGTGCAGACCCGCGTGGTTAGACCCTGGCCGAGGCATATCTTGCTCTAGCGTGGCGGGTCGTCATCGATCAGACGGTCGGGTCGGGGAGGATCTCCCGTACCTCTTGCGCACAGCGGCACGCGACGGCGATCTTGGCAGCCCACTTCAGCGCCTCTTCGCGTGAGGACACGTCGACGACCGCGAACCCCCCGATGACCTCCTTGGTCTCCGGGTACGGGCCGTCGGTGACCGTCCCGTCGGTGGCCACGATGCTCGCCCTCTGGCTTTCCAGCCCGGCGCTGAAAACCCACACGCCGGCGTCCTGGGCCTCCCGGGCCACCGTGAGCGCGGCCTTGGTGACGTCGGGAAGATCCTCCTCAGGGAAGGTCATCGCGCCGTCATCGAACGAGATCAGATACCGCGTCATCCCATGGCTCCTTGTCCCGGCGGCCACTCCGGCCGCCTCTCACCTCATCCACGAACGACTCGCTCCGGATCCGACACCGTGCCAGAGGAAATTTCTCATGGGACTTCCGCCGTCCGGCCCCGCGGGCGTCACCTGGCCCCCGATCTTGGACCGGAATGGGAGGGCCGACGCCGGGAGGCTCGGCCCACCACCCTGCCGTCTGCCACGCGCTGCGTACTCCAGCGTAGCCAGGCGCCGCTTTGCAGGGCATTACCCCAGTTGGTCGCGGCGGCGCGTCAGGTACGCGATCTCGGCGGAGTTGCCCGCCAGCTCGATGGCTTTGTTGTAGGCCGCGCGCGACTTCTGGCTGCGGCCCAGCCGGCGCAGCAGGTCGGCGCGGGCCGCGTGGTAGGCGTGATAGCTGGCCAGCTTGTCCTCAAGGCGGTCGACGGCCGCCAGTGCCACTTCCGGGCCGTCAACCTCGGCGACCGCGATGGCCCGGTTGAGGGCGACGATCGGGGAGGGGTCGAGGCGGACGAGCTGGTCGTAGAGGGCCACGACCTGCGACCAGTCGGTGTCGCGTACGTCGCGGGCCGAGGTGTGCACGGCGTTGATCGCAGCGAGGATCTGGTAGCGGCCCGGAGCCACCCCGGCGGCGGCGGCAGTTAGACGCTCGCGCACCAGCCGATGGCCCTCGGCGACCAGCGCAGCGTCCCAGGCCCCACGGTCCTGCTCGCCGAGGGTGACGAGCTCGCCGCTGGCCGAAACCCGGGCGGCGCGGCGCGCCTCGGTGAGCAGCATCAGCGCCAGCAGCCCGGCCACCTCACCGTCGTCAGGCATGAGGGTACGTATCAGGCGGGTGAGCCGGATCGCTTCGGCGGTCAGGTCGTGACGCACGGGATCGGTGCCGGGGCCAGTCGCCAGGTCGCCCTCGTTGAAGACGAGGAACAGCACAGTGAGTACTCCGGAGACGCGTTCCGGCAGATCCTGCGCGGACGGCACCCGGTAGGGGATGCGAGCAGCCTTGATCTTGGCCTTCGCGCGGGTGATCCGCCGCCCCATGGCGGCCTCCTGCACCAGGAAGGCACGGGCGATCTCGGGCACGGTCAGACCGCCGACCATGCGCAGCGTCAGCGCCACGCGGGTCTCCATCGCGAGCGCTGGGTGACAGCAGGTGAAGATCAGCCGGAGCCGCTCGTCGCCGACGGCGCCGGGAGGCTCGGGCGGGTCGTCGTCGTACAACAGCTGAGCCTCCTTCTGCTTGTCACCGCGCTTGGTCTCGCGCCGGATCCGGTCGATGGCCGCACGTTTGGCGGTGGTGGTCAGCCAGGCGCCGGGGCTGGGCGGAACGCCGTCGGCCGACCACCGCTCGACAGCGGCCGCGAACGCCTCCGCCGCCGCCTCCTCGGCGATGTCGAGGTCACCGAAACGCCTGGTCAGGGCGGCGACCACCCGCGCCCACTCCTCTCGGTGGGCCTCGGTGATCGCCGCCCGGACGTCGGCCCCGCTCACAGGAACGGCCGCACCTCGACCTGCATCCCAGATCATCTCCCGTGGTTTCCGGCGCCCCACGAGTGCGCCCGCTCGCCCCTGCTACGAACGCCCCTGCCCCGATCCGACACCGCCTCGCGGACTTCCTTCAACGACTTCTGGCAAACCGCTGATCCGGTACGCCCGGATCAGCGCCCGGTGGGTGGCGCCGCGCCCGTGGCACTGCCAGGCGAATCCTGGAGATAATGCGGAAGGATGAGCAAGAAGACACCATGGATATTCGTCGACTGTGAAGCGTGCGGCGCCAGCCCGGTGCACGGCGTGCTGACTGAGTTCGGGGCAGTCCACTACGACACGCGTGACACGTTCCACGGACGCCTGTTCGACGCGACGCCGGATCCAGCCAACCCTGCGATCAGCATCCCCGGCGAGCGCATCGCGACCGACAAGGAAGTCGCGGAGAGTTCCGCGGCCTGGCTGTGCGAGCACCTCGGCAACGGCCGGCCTGTCTTTGTGAGCGACAACCCTGCCTACGACTGGCAGTGGATCGCTGGCATGTTCGACCGGGCAGGAATGGACAATCCATTCGGGCACTCCGGCCGCCGCATCAGCGACTTCTGGGCCGGCCTCAACCGGAACTGGAGCGACACACAGGGCTGGAAACGGTTCAGAAGGACAGCGCATGACCACAATCCCGTCAACGACGCGATGGGGAACGTGGAGGCATTCGCAGAGATCCTGCGCCTGGCGCAAAGGAACCAGCTCCTGCAGGAGTAACTCTCTCGTCCAGCTGGCCACGCGTGGTTGCCGCTGGGAGGGTCTTGAGTTCGGCAAGGGCTGGCGAGGGCAGGCCTGGTTCCTGCAGCCTCAGCCGCAACCGAATGGAGGCTGCCGTACTCTGTACCCAGCCACCGCGGCTTACAGCAGCGTTGCTCCATTCATGTCGTCGGCCAGGCGAATGAGAAGCAGCGTGCCCCAACCCCGCCGCTCAGACACCCTCGATTGCCGCTGCGAGTCCTAACCTTCAACGAAGATCAGGTCGGCTATCTCGCGGGTGAGGCGTACGGTCTGCCCGTCGACGCTGACGACGGTGTCGAACCCGGTCGCGTGTGCATCGGAGATCACGTAGAGCCGGTCATCCCGGCTGGCCAGGAATGCCGGGAAGTTAGCCAGGGAGACGTCGCCAGCGCTGAGGGCGAAGTAGTCGGCCAGGCGCCGGAACAGCTTGGGCATGATCACCAGATAGTCGGTGAGGTCGGCTATCGCCTTGATAGTGGCACCGCTGGTGGTCACATCAGATGCCCACACCCCATCCTTGGCGGCCCGCGCGTTGCCGGCCGCTGCGGTCAGCTCGGTGCGCAAGTCAGGGTAGAGCTTGCTGTAGAAGGTCGGATAGGCCAGTCCCTCGTCCAGCAGCTGGTAATTGACGCTGGCCCGGAGCAGCCCGACATCGGTGTAGGTCGCATGCAAATCGGGTCGGTCCGTGGTTCCTGCATAGGCGAGCGCGACCGGGCGGCCGTACTTGTCGGCGAAGCGGGTCAGGATGTAGCCGGGAGTGGCGTCAGGGGTGGCGCTGGTGACGGTCTCGCCCGCGCGCACGACGTCGGTGAAGCCGAGCATTTCCAGCAGCCGTGCCGCGGCAGCGTGCGCGAGATCCAGCGGCTGATGCATCGTCCTGCCGCCGTGTGTGGGCGGCGTGTAGTGCGTCTCCAGGGCATCGATCGCATCCAGCCGCAGTTGCGCAGCACCCCCGGAGCCCAGATGCGCGGCCAGCTGCAGGCTGGTGAACGCCGCAGCATTGTCGGGGATGAAGCGAACCGAATCCGCGTCGGGTTGAGTCTTCACAATCCGGTAGTGGCCCTTGATCAGGTAAAGTGACATTTCCGTTTCCCCCGTCCAGAACGCCGTCTGCCAGACGGCTGCCACATTCACAGTTAATCACTGACGCGCCGCTCAGCAGGCAGTCAGGGGCCTGTGCCGGGACGGGGACCGCTACCTGGGCGCAGTTTTCAGAAAAATGCGCCAACGTGGTTCACATAACTGATAGGGAATCACTCTGTGCCCAGCAGCACCCCTTTCCGGGCCACTCTTCTGCCGTGCCTGGGACGTTGGCAGCCTTCGGCAGGCGGGGCGGGTGCAGTGTCCGCGTTCCCGGCCTGCGGGGTCACGCCTGGGCGGCGGAAGGAGCGGCGCGGAGGTTCTCGTCGGTGTGCGCGATGTACAGCAGCGAACGCCAGATGAGGGCGAGGATGACCGCTGAGCCAGCGAAGGCGAACCAGAAGGGTGCGGTGACGCCCCCGATCGAGGCGACCACGCCGCCGATGGCGGAGCCGATCACGATGCCGCCGACCATGCCGGTGAGGTAGACGCTGCCAACCCGGCCCTGGAACTCGGTGGGCACGGCCCGCTGCCGCACGCTCGTCGAGGTCGTTCCCCAGATGAAGGCGTGCGCGCCGAAGATCACGAATACGACGAGCGCGAACCAGGCCCAGCGGGTCAGCGCGAGCGCGAGATGCGTCAGCGTCTCGATGATCAGCCCGCCCCGCATGATGACGCCCAGCGGGACGCGCCGCTCCAGCCAGCCATAGGACGCGGTGCCCAGCAGGCCGCCTGCCGCCATGGCGGTGGTGATCAGCCCGAAGCCGACCGCGCCCATGCCCAGCCGCTCCCGTGCGTACAGGACCAGCACCGACCAGGCGGCACCAAAGGTGACGTTGAAAGTGAAGATGGTGACCGCCAGCGTCCGGACGGCAGGATGCGCCCACAGCCAGCGCCAGCCCTCGCGGATGTCGTCGCGCACCCGGGCCGGCCGGGCGGGCCCCGTGTGGGCTGGCAGCCGCACCCGCGAGATCAGCAGCACGCCGGCCAGCACGCACACCACCTCGCTCACGAAGGGCAGTGCCATCCCCGCCGCGAACAGCGCCGCCCCGATGGGCGGCCCGGCCAGCTGATTCCAGACGATCACGCCGGTGAGGGAACGCGAGTTGGCGATGCCCAGATCGTGCTTGCCGACCAGCATGGGAAGCAGGGTGGCCGCCGTGGTGTCGCCGAAGGTCTCGTTCACCCCGAGCAGGAACAGCGCGGCCAGCACCACGGCGGTATCGACGCGGTGGGTGAGGATCGACGCGGTGAGCAGGAGGAGGATCACCATCCGGACCACGCCCGTGGTGATCACGATGGCCCGCCGGCTGACCCGGTCAGCCACGACACCGGCATACAGCCCGAACATCAGCCAGGGCAGCCGCTGCAGGAACACCGCCATCGCCACGGCCAGCGGGTTGTGCGTCTGGGATGCCACCAGCAGGGGCCCAGCGGCAAGCGTGATCCCGTCACCAAGGTTGGTCACCCAGAACGAGGCCAGCAGCCAGCGGAAGCTACGGCCGAGTCTGGCCGGCGCCACCAGATCGGCGAGCCGGCTCAGGGCCGCCTCCCCGCCGGTGGTCATCACTCAGCCATCATCGCGTGCTGGCCAGCAAGACGTCTTCTGCATTATCGGCGGTCAGGCGGGCCGGACTCAGCTCAGCGAGCAGCCAGCGGCGAGACGATGATCACGCCGGGGGGTGATCGTTGAGCCAGGCGGCAGCCCGGCGGGCTGACGCGCGTGACAGCCAGGCATCCTGGACTATCTCTGCCAGCTCCTCCCGGGAGAGCTCACCGATACGGCTGGCCCGCAGCAGCACCGACAGATGACCGTCAAAATGCGCGGTGGTGAAAAACGGTGACGCGTCGTCCTGTACCAGCGCCTGCTTGTCTTCTTCGGACGCAACCCAGAAAACGATCACATCCCGATAGCGTTCCCCGGTCTGGGGATCGGCCGCATCCGGCCGCGGATTGCGGAAGAAGATAAACGACTTCCCGCCTACCTGGTAAACCGGATTGCCGCCGGTCCCGTGCTCGACGGTGACATGTGGCATGGCCAGGGCGAGTTCGTGCACGTCCTCAACCCCGGCGGGCCGACGCTCATCGTCCGGCATGGCCTCAGCGTAGGCGCCAGCTGGCCGGATCTCCGCCGGCCGGCAACGACAGACCGGGAGGCCCAACGGAGTTCCTGTGGTTCAGCGACGCTCACGGCGCCGTCCCAGCAGGAACTCCGTGGCCGTCCCAGCGGCCTGGCAACCGCCCCGGACCCTGGCGAATGGCCGCGGGGCGGCCTCGCCTGCGGTAGCCAGCGCTGTCCGGAGGTTACCCGGTGCTACAGGAGACCGAGGGCCAGGTCCATTGGCCGTTGGGCGAGATGGTGACCCCGAAGTTGTTGCCGTTGCCGTTGGGTTTGGCAACCATCACGTACTGGCTGGGCCAGGTGGCGCTGGTGTTCCAGGTGGAAGAGACCACCGCCGGGGCCACGAGGTTCATCGTCACCGTCCAGTTGCTGGAGCCGGAGACCGAGACGTTGAGGTTGTACCAGTTGCTCCCCTTCGACCCGGCCGACAGCGTGGCGGTGCAGCCGCCGGAGCCGCCGCCGCCGGAGTTCACCGTGACGCTGGAGTTGCCGCTGCCGCCGCCGAAGGACTCGGTCGCGAGGATCTGGTAGTTGAGCGTGCCCAGGTTCATTCCGTGGCTGGCCCAGGCGTTGAAGAAGTTCTGCGTGGTGATGGTCCCGCTGCTGGTGGGCGAGGTCCGTATCGCCAGGTACTGCTCGAAGGTGCAGCTGTTGCCGGTGATACAGGGCTGGTTGACCTGCTGGTGCTCGTAGATGTTGTACGTGCCACCGTCGCTGGTGACCTGGCCCATGTACGTGCCGGCCGTGGGCGGCGAGCCGGAGTAGTTCTCCATGACGTAGTACTCGACGAGCGGATTGGTGGACCAGCCGTAGAGCGACACGAGCGTGGTGCCGCCGGACGCGCTGAGATTGCCGGAGAAGCTCACCGTGTGATTGCTGCCAGGGTTCCAGCCCACGCCAGCGACGAAGTCGCCGATGCCGCTCCACGAGGTGGAGTAGCTGTTGCCCGAGTTCAGCGTGATGCAGGCCGACCCGGTACCGGCACTCCACATCTGGTAGTAGTAGCCGCCGTTCGTGCCGGTCTGGTTCGAGCAGATGCTCGTGGCCGCCATGGCGGCACCGGGCAGCGCCGCCGTGACCGCGGCCAGGAGCACGGCGGATGCGGCGCCCAGCAGCAACCGGAGCCGGCCGCGGCTGGGAGCCCTGGGGACATGCTGGGGGGAGTTCACGCGGACCTCCTTGGACGGGGCCGCCCGGTGGCAGGCGGCATGGGGACGAGGCCGGTGGGAGCCTCACCGGCAGCTCTGATGCCTGCCGGTGGCGTCAGTGTGAATTGGCCGCATCTGACCGTCAATTATTTTCGGAAAAGTTTCTGGAATTCAGGCAACAGATTCTCTGCTAAGGTCCATGGAGCTCGAACCATGGGCGGCGATAGTGGCATCTGAGTCTGAAGTAAGCCAATGAGGCTTGGTATTCGAGCACCCGGAAGCGATACGTTTCGGGCAAAGGCCAAAACTTTCGAATGCCCGCGGTGGAGATGTGGGCCGGCAAGAGCGCGGAAACACTGGCCCGCAGCTGCATCAATTGACGCTGTCAGTCCCAGCGGAACAGCAGCCGGGCGCTGAGCGCGGCGCCGAGGATGAACGCCGCCACCGCGGCGGTGTCCGTGAGGCTCCAGGACAGGCCGAGCCAGGGATCTTGCAGCAGCCGCAGCATGTAGGTGAGTGGCAGCAGGTTGCTTACCCAGTGCATGGCCCCGGTGAGCACCTCTGGTGGCGGTCCCGCGCCGGACAGCATCATCATCGTGAAAAACAGCCCCAGCCCGGCCGACAGCGCGCCGCGTGAGGACGGGATGCTGGCCAGCAGCACTCCCAGCGCTGAGAACAGCGCGCCGCACAGCAGCCACGCCCCGAAGAACCCGGCCAGCGAATGCGGCGCGTGGATGTGGTACACCACGGCTGCCATCGCGATGATGAGGACTGATCCCACGAACGAGATCAGGAACGTGACCAGCAGTTGCGCGCCCAGGACCTCCCAGGGCCGGGCGGCCGAGGCGCGCAGCCGCCGCAGCACCCCGTCCTCGCGGTAGTGCGCCAGGTGCACCGGCAGGGCGAGCAGCCCTACCGCGGTCCATACCAGGCCACAGTAGGCGGGCACGTAGTAGTCCAGGGCTCCGGCGCCCCGGTAGTACTGGGCGTCGGCTCTGTTGCCGAAGACGCCGCCCATGACAAACAGGAACAGCAATGGCAGGGCGAGCGTGAACGCCACCGTCAGCGGCTCCCGCAGGAACAGCTTGGCCTCTATGGTGGTGGATTTCGAGAGCGCGTGCATGGCTCACCCCTCCTCGAGCGCATGCCCGGTGATCTCGAGGAATACCTCTTCCAGCGATGGCTGGCTTGCCCGCAGGTCGGCAGGCCGCAGGCCGTGCCGGGAAAGCGCGGCCGCCACGTCCACCAGGACCGGCCCGTACCCGGTGACCGTTGCCTGCCCGCCGCGCTCGCTGACGGCCGCCACCGTGGGAATCGCGGAGAGCCAGGACACGTCATGACCGCCGGTGTCGAAGCGCACGGTGACCTCCCGCGTATGCTTCGCGATCAGGCCTGAGGGCGTGTCGATGGTGACGATCCGGCCCGCTTCCATGATGGCGACGCGGTCGCACAGCCGTTCTGCCTCTTCCATGGCGTGCGTCACCAGCACGACCGTGGTTCCCCGTGCCCTGACCGCCCTGATCAGCGCCCAGGCCACGTGCCTGGCCGCCGGGTCAAGACCAGTGGTCATCTCGTCAAGGAACACGATCTGCGGGTCGTTGACGAGCGCCAGTGCGATGAACAAGCGCTGCCGCTGGCCGCCGGACAGTTCGGAGAAGTGTGCGCTCCGCTTCCCGGCCAGTCCCCACTGATCGATGAGTTTCTCCCAGTCACCGCCACGGCTGGAGAACGAGGAGAACCACTCCAGCGCCTCCCAGACCTTGATGCGGCCCGGCAGCGCGGACTCCTGGAGCTGGCATCCCACGTGCCGCCGCAGTTCGGGCGCTTGCGTCCGCGGGTCCAGGCCCAGCACCCGCAGGTCACCGGCATCGGCCCGGCGCAGGCCCTGCAGACACTCGACGGTCGTGGTCTTGCCGGCCCCGTTACGTCCCAGCAGCCCGAAGATCTCAGCCCTGGCCACCTGGAACGACACATCGCGCACCGCTGCCACCGAGCCATAACGTTTGGTGAAGCCCGAAACAGAGATGACAGCTTCCCCCGGGTGCGCAGCAGCCATCTGGCGCACCTCCCCACCGCAGGTGCCGTGACCTTGGTGCCAGGCTCCCCGGGACGGCTGCCCCGGCGGCAGAGGCCAACGGCCCGCTCACCGGGCCCAACGGCTCCTGACTATGAGCCCGGGGTCAGGCCCGCGAAGAAGGATCCGACCTCCGCGGCGACGATGCCGGGACGGCCGCCGGGGTTGGTCGCGGAGCGGTCGCCCGAGCCGCCGTGGTCCAGCCCGGGGAATTCGTGCCGGGTCACACGGGGCAAGGTCGCCGCGAGCGCATCGAAGCCCGGCCTGAGCCATGACAGGCCCTTGCCTGCGGTGAGCAAGAGCACATCGGCACCCACGCCGGCGAAGGTTGCAACCCTGCCTGTCATCTCGGTGAGCAGCACACCTTCGTAGTGCAGCGTCGGTGCGAGTGCCCGCATGGCCGGCTCGCCGGGCGCCGCCTTCTTGTCCTGGCTCCTCATCATCGCCCTGGTCGCGACCGTCAGCAGACCGCGCGGGAACCACGCGGGCGGCCCGAGGCGCAGCCCGGCCATGCTGGTGACCAGCGCCGCAGCCACCTTCCCCTGCGCCATCTCGCGGTCGTACCGGGACAGCCATGACGTATAGGCCGTGCCCTCCAGGATCACGGCCGGCTCGTAGACGGCCACCTTGCGGATGCCAGGCAGCACGCGGGCCGCCTCAAGCACGATCAGCCCGGCCGAACTCACTCCGAAGACGCTGCTCGCTCCGGTCTGGGCGAGCACTGCCGCCAGGTCCTCGACCTCCGTGCGAATGCCGAAGGCGGCAGGGTAAGGGCCGCTCACGCCCCGGCCGCGACGGTCGGGGAGGTGAACGGTGAACTGGCCGGCCAGGGATCGGGCCATGCCCATGTGGCTGTCCGCGGTTTCCATCGATCCGTGCAGCAGGACCACGTCCGGCCCGCTGCCGAGGCTCCGGTAGCCGATCCTGGTGCCGTCTGCCGAGGTGGCGAAGTTCTGCGTGTATGTCATGCCCGGATAGTTTCAATGAAACTAGTTTGATGTCAACTAGATTTTGTGTGACTATCATGGGGAGGCATGTCACCAGTGCGCCGGAGCACGCTCGCCCTCACCGTCCTCGCCCTGCTGCAGTACAAACCGCTGCATCCCTACGGCATCCAGCAGCTCATCAAGCAATGGGGCAAAGACCAGGTGGTCAACGTGAGCCAGCGGGCCAGCCTCTACCGGGTGATCGAGCGGCTGCAGGACGCCGGCCTGATCCGGGTCCTGGAGACCGCGCGGGATCACGCCTATCCGGAGCGAACCGTGTATGAGATCACCGATGCCGGACGCGCCACGGCACGCGCCTGGATGCTGGAGATGCTGGCCCAGCCCGAGCAAGGCTTCCCCGAGTTCCCCGCGGCGCTGTCCCATCTGCTGATGCTCACCCGCGAGGAGATGCTGGACGCGCTGGACCGCCGCAGCATCGCCCTCGCCGCCGCCCTGGAGCGCTACGACACCACCCTCGCCGGACAGCAGGAGCACCGGCTCCCGCGCATCACCGCGCTGGAAACCGAATATCTGCGCGCGGTCACCGCCGCCGAGGCGCAATGGGTCCGCTCCGTCACCGACGACCTCCGTACGGGCCAGCTCACCTGGTCCGCCGAGAGCCTGACTGCCCTGGCAGACGGCTTGGAGCGCGGCTGACGGCCACCGGGGCATCTGTGGCGATGGGAACTCGAACCACTCGGCAGCTCGCGTACCCGGGTCACCCACACCTACGACTGGACCCAGCTGACAGACAAGAAGCGCCTCCCGCGAGCCCGGGCGACCACAGCGGCCAAGCTCCGGGCCTCACTCGACAGGCTCGCCGCCCTCGCCGAAGAGTCCTGACCGCGCAGGATCGCCGGGCCGCTGACATTTGTCCAAGACTGACAGCTGGCAGCCTCCTATCGTCCGGTGCATGGATGGTTACAGCGTTGAGCACCCGCACGGGATGCACGTGGTCCATGACGGCCTGCGGCAAGCGCCGCCGCTGCTGCTCATTCACGGATCGGGGGCTTCGGGCGCCTGCTGGGGCCCGGTGACCGGGGCACTCGCCAGCCGCCATCACGTCATCCGGGTCGACCTTCCGGGGTGCGGCCAGTCCCCGCCCGCACCGTCGTACGGTGTGCCCCGGCAGGCAGGCAGCGTGGCTGCGCTGCTCGACGACCTCGGGCTGCGGGACGTCACCGTGGCCGGGCATTCCAGCGGCGGCTACGTCGCGACCGCGCTGGCAGAACAGCGCCCTGACCTGGTGGGGTCGCTCGCGCTGATCAGCACCGGCCCGCGCCTGGATGCGCTCCTCCCGCAGCCGTTCATCCTCCGGGCCCTGCTGGCCCCGCCTCTCGGCCCGCTGCTGTGGCCGAGGCGGTCGGACGCGATGATCCGCAAGGGGATCAGCGCGACGACCGCCCGCCCGGTAGACATCCCGGGCGACGCGGTCGCTGACCTGCGGAACATCACCTACCGCACGTTCCGGAAAGTGCTGCGCTGCAACGCCGAGTACGTCGCCGAGCGGAGCGTGCCCGAACGTCTCGCCGGCCTCGGCGTCCCCGTGCTGGTGATCTTCGGCGCCGCCGACCCCCGCTACGAGCCGTCGTCGGCGCACCAGTACGGCGCGGTGCCGAACGCACGGGTCGAGATGCTGCCCGGCGTCGGGCACGTGCCCATCCTCGAAGCGCCCGGGACGACCGGCGAACTCCTGCTGGGCTTCGCGGCGGCGGCTGCGGGCACGCCGCCGATGATCCCCACCGCGTAGGCTGCTTACGTGCCGCCGGCCGGGACACAACCCGAGTGGACGTGGTCGGACGTGGACGTCGCCGTACCGCGCCCGTCCGTCCGGCTGCCGGGGATCAGCATGGCCGGGTTCCGCCAGCATGCCCCCGCGCACGTGGACATCGCCATGATCGCGCACCCATCGGTCACCCTGATCATCGACCTGAGCGAGACAGCTGGCATCGTCTGCGACGCCCACGGGCGTCACCAGCGCGGCAGCTTCGCCGCCGGGCTCCTCCCGGGTCAGCTCCGGGCCGGCGGACTGGGGGGCGAATGCCTCCAGATCCGGTTGTCGCCGGTGGCCGCGGCTGCGGTGCTCGGCGCAGCCGCCGACCTCACCGGGACCCTGGCAGCCCTGGACGATGTCTGGGCCCGCGGCGCCGGGCAGCTCGAGGACAGGCTGCGCGCCGCCACGTCGTGGGACGAACGGTTCACGATCGCGGCGGACGTCCTCGGCCGGCGGCTGGGTGCCCGCCCACCGGTCGATCCGGAGGTCGCCTACAGCTGGCGGCAGACGGTCACCAGCCGGGGGCGGGTGCGCGTCCACGGCCTGGCCGACGAGGTCGGCTGGAGCCGCAAGCGCCTGTGGTCGCGCTTCCGATCCCAGATCGGCCTCACCCCCAAACGAGCCGCGCAGCTGGTGCGCTTCGACCACGCCGCTCACCTGCTCGCGGCGGGTCACGCCGCCGCGAGCGTTGCCGCCCAGAGCGGCTACGCCGACCAGTCCCACCTCCACCGCGAGGTCAGGGCGATCACCGGCCTCACGCCCACCGCCGTGGCCACCGCACCGTGGCTCGCGATCGACGACGTGGCCTGGCCCGCCGCACCGCAAAGCTGACGCCACCGGCGGTACGCGGGCACATCCGGCCGGCCATCGCCGGACAGCCCGGGCAACCCCAGATCCTCGCCAGGGGACTTAAGGGCCCCCGGGCAGGACGGGAGACTCTGGCCGGCGTATCCGGGACGAGGGGTAGCGTGCCGGTGCGATGAGAGCAGCGGGAACCGGCACGCCATCCGGTGCGGGGCAGCGCAGCGCCAAGGTCGCCTTTCCGGTGGGCAAGGCGGATTGGCATCCGTCTGTGCTGCCGGGCCCCATCGTGCTCGTGTCGACGGTGGACACGGCAGGCGAGCCCAACATCGCACCCAAGAGCTGGATCTCCATGATGGCCTTCCGCGGGCCGGTGCTGGCTTTCGGCTGTCACCGCTCCCACGCCACGGCGAGAAACGCGGAGGTGGCCGGGGAGTTCGTGGTGAACATCCCGCCCGAGGCCCTGGCAGAGCGCATCTGGGCCATGCCCGCCAGCCACGGGACGGAGCGGATCGCCCGCTCGGGCCTGACGCTGCTGCCCGCCAGCCGGGTGACACCGCCCCTGATCAGGGAGTGCAAGGCCCACCTGGAGTGCAAGCTGGAGTCCGTCACCCGGCTGGGAGCCGAGGTCGTGGTCTTCGGCAAGATCGTGGCCGCCTCCATCGACGAGGACTGCGCCGGCTCCTCCGTTGCCGATCAGTACTTCCGGCTCCGGCCCGTGTTCTTCCTTGAAGAGGGCGTCTACGGATCGATCGACACCGCCAAGCGGATCGGGGCCGCCTGCCCGGCAGAGCAGTCGCTCACGGTCGTAGAGCTGTACGGCCCTCCCGGCGATCAGGCTGCGGAGGCGCATGTGGCCTACCTGCGCTCGCTCCAGGAGTCGGGGGTCCTGCTGATGGCCGGGCCATACGACGGCAGCCGTCAGGAACCGGGCCGATCGCGCCCGGCCGGAATGATCATCCTGGCGGTGCCAGCAGAGAAAGCGCGGGAGATCGCGGAATCCGACCCGCTGGTCCGGGCCGGAGCCCGGTACGTCATCCGGCCATGGACGAGGACCTTCTGACGGAACACCCTGCGGGCCAGCACCTGCTGCCGCGCTCTCGCGCCGCAGGTACGTATGGATCAGCCGGCCACCGAGATCGCCGACACGCCCGCCGGGGCCTGGATGTCATAGCGGCTGGCGGCACCTGCCCAGCCTGCCGCCGCAAGCACGGTGCCGCCGGCCACGCCGGTGTAAGTCTGGCCGGCCAGCGTCGCGGAGGCGGCACCGCCGTCCAGGCGCAGCCGGGCCGGCACCCCTGCGTGCTGGCCGGCGGGGCCGGACGCCCGAGTTGACCGGCGTCGAGACCCGGATCAGGTCGTCCCCCAGATTGGCGGTGCCGACAATCACCGTGGCTGCACCGCTCACCACCTGCAGGGCCGCGCTCTGCCGGCCGTCGCGCGGCATCGCGGCAGTGTGCGGCGGCGCACGGTGCGGGCCCGCGCAGCCCACCAGGGCCACGACCCCGGCGCACACAGCCACCCGCCACGCCTTCATGCCCGGCAACTGCCCCGCAACCCCGCCGCCATGCATCAGCCATCTCGCGACTGCCCATTACCCCATGCCGCTGCGGCTGCCACCACCGCCGTTCCCCGGTAAACAGCCACCGAATAAGCCGGGCAGCGGTGGGTAGCTAATGGTCGTGGCTGCGAGGACTATAGCCGGATGGGCCATTCCCGGCGTCGTGGTGTTCTTCTTCTGGGTGGTGGTCGCGATCCTCGCCATCATCCTGCTGGCTTTCATCGTGCACGCC
The DNA here is from genome assembly GCA_050257395.1 of Gemmatimonadota bacterium. Taxonomy (GTDB): domain Bacteria; phylum Actinomycetota; class Actinomycetes; order Streptosporangiales; family Streptosporangiaceae; genus JAIRTY01. The sequence continues at coordinate 47,456 of JBLMWU010000266.1, forward strand.
GCCGGCGGCGGCGTGCTCGACCTCAGGCTCGGGCACTTCGTCCTGCGGGTCGGCTTCACCTGACCGGGCCGGTGGCGGCTGGCGCCGGCCGATGGCCACGCCCTGGCGTTCTGCTGCCTGGTAAGGCGGGTCCGCGGGACCCTCGGGTAATGGCCGCGGAATAAGCCACCCCAGCGGTGGGTAGATCATGGCTGTGGCCGAGAGAACCTTAGCCGGGTGGGCCGTCCCCGGCGTCGTGGTGTTCTTCTTCTGGATGGTCGTCGCAATCCTCGCCATCATCGTGATGGCGTTCCTCGTGCACTGGGCCGGCGGCGGGCTGCTCAACCTGAGGCTCGGGCATTTCGTGCTCAAGGTCGGCTTCACCTGATCGGGCCCGGCCGCCGTGGGCCGCTGATGTCAGGCCAGAGCCAGGGCAATGGCATGCAAGGCCAGCCCCACACCGGCGCCCACCACCGTGCCGTTGATGCGGATGTACTGCAGATCGCGCCCGAGGAGCAGCTCCAGCTGGCTCGACGTCTCGGCAGCATCCCACCGCTCGATGGTCCCGGTGACGAGGCCGGCGAGTTCGTCGTGGAACTGGCCGGCGAGTGCCCGGGCGCCCGATTCGACGACCTGCTCCAGGCTTTGCTGGAGACGACGGTCTGACCCGAGGCGCCGGCCGGCCGCTGCCAGCACATCCGTCAGCCGGTGCCGCAGTTCAGACTGCGGGTCCGGTGCCTGGGTCCGCAGCACGTCCTTGGCCCGCTCCCACAGCATGGAGGACCAGTCCCGCAGCCCGGCGCTGCCCAGGATCTCGCGCTTGAGGCGCTCGCCGCGCTCGCGCAGTTCCGGAGAGGTCTCGAGGCGCCCGGGCAGGCCGGCGAGCCATCCCTCGAACTGACGCCGGGTCTCATCGTTGGGATCGGCGGCCATCTCCGCCAGCCGCTGGCGGAGGCGGGCGTGCAGACGGTCATAGGCCAGCCGGTAGACCGCGTCGGGGAGCCAGCGAGGTGCCTCGCCCTCGAACCGGTCGCGAAGCTCCGCGTAGTGGCCGGCCAGATAGCGGTCGGCACCGGACACGACGGTGTTGAACAGCTCAGCGTGGTGGCCCCCCGCGATGACGACCCGCAAGGCCCGCCCGGCCAGCGGCGCTATGTCGACAGCGGTCAGCGCCCGGGTCAGCTCCGCCGTGAGCACACGCTGGACATCCTCATCGCGGAAGGCTTCAGCCACCGTGACCACCAGATCAGCGGCATGGCCCGCGAAGCGGGCGGCGCTGGCCTCGTCGGCCAGCCAGGCGGCCAGGCGCGGAACGAGGCCAGCGGAGCGGATCCGCTCAGCAAGGACGTCTGCGTTCAGGAAGTTCTCCTGCACGAACTGGCCGAGGGTGGCCGCGAACTGGTCTTTGCGCGCGACTATCAGCGCGGTGTGCGGTATCGGCAGGCCCAGGGGCCGCCGGAAAAGAGCCGTCACCGCGAACCAGTCCGCAACGCCACCGACCATGGCTGCCTCCGCACCGGCCTGCACATAGCCGAGGAGGGTCCCATGGGCGCCGGCCACCGTCACGGCCACGAAAAGTGCCGTGACCATGACGAGGAGAGCGGTGGCTCGCCGGCGGGCGGCGGCCAGGCGGCGCGCCCGCACTGCCGCCGACTCGCGCTTGAGCGTGGGTACCGAAGAGGTGGACATCGTCTTGGCAGGTTCCCTTTAGCATCCCCGGTTAGTCCACCGCGTCGTGACGAAGCCGCATGCCACTGCCTGTCAGCCGTGCTCTCGCGGTGCCCATGAAAGCCTGCCTGCCGCAGCGGGACAGATCCGGGGGGAGGGTGACCTTCGGCCCTAGGGGCTGCCGCGCTGACCGGCGCAGGCTGGCAGGGGAGATGGGAGATGCGCGTCAGCGTCGTGTACGAGAGCCTGTTCGGCGACACCCGCGAGATAGCAGAAGCGATTGCCGCTGGCATCCGGGAAGCAGACCCTGCCGTGGACCTCGTGTGCAGCCCGGCGGCCGAGGCGGACCCGCAGCTGGCGCAGGCGGATCTGCTGATCGTCGGGGCACCCACCCACTTCCTGGGACTTCCCTCACCGCGCAGCCGGATGATGCAGCTGCGATACCGGTACGACACGGCCTCCTGGTACATCACCGGGCCCGTGCCGCGCATGGCCGGGAACATCGCGGGCTCCCGGCCGCGCCCGCCTGGCAGGCCGGCCGGTTCCCGGCCACGCCCTGGCGCGTCCCCGGGCGTGCGGGAGTGGCTGGAACAGCTGCCCCAGGCGGCCGGGAGCGCCTGCGCCGCCGCGTTTGACACCCGGCTGGACAAGCTGATGTCGGGCAGTGCGGCCCGCGAGATCGGGCACAGCCTCCGCAGCCTCGGTTACCAGCTGGTGGCCAGGCCAGAGGGGTTCAGCGTGGCGGACTTCGAGGGCCCGCTCGCCGACGGGGAGCCCGAGCGCGCCCGGCAGTGGGGCGCGGAGGCTTACCGCGCGGTCCTGCAGCACGGCTGAGGTCCGGACCGTGCGCAGCGCTGACCCGGCAGTGCCACGCACGCGGCCCCGGCAGCGGTCAGGAGACCGCGGCCTTCACCAGCTCGGTGACCTTCTTCTCCACCGTGGCGTTCCACTTCTGCAGCGCGTAGGACACCGGCCACAGGTCCCCGTCGTCGAGGTTGGCCGCCTCCATGAAGCCCAGGGTCGAGTACCGGTACTTGAACTTGCCGGAGTCCTGGAAGAAGACGACCACCTTGCCGTCCGCGTTCGCGTAGGCGGGCATCCCGTACCAGGTCTTTGGCGACAGGTCCGGGGCGGCAGCGGTCACCGTCACATGCACGCGCTCGGCGAGCGCACGATCCTCGGGCGCCATCCTCGCGATCGTGTCGAGGAGCGCCTCCAGACCGTCGGCCTTCTTGGCGCCCTTCTTGCCCTCGGCGCGCAGCTCGGCGGCGCGCGCCTTCATCGCGGCACGCTCCTCGGCGGTGAAGCTGCCGGATTCGGTTGTGGAATTCTGCGCAGGCATTGCCGGGCTCCCTTCGAAGCTCAAGGCTCGGCGTGATGCCGGCCATCTCCACGAAGGCTAGGCGCGGCGCCCGACCTGCCGCTTCTCGATTCCTGACCAGATCAGGGGGCCAGCCGGGCCGCAGATCCAGGCTTCCCGGTTGTTCGATCGTATGTTTGAATACCCTTATGTATGCGGCAGTGACGGCGGCCGCTGGTGCTGCTCACCCGGCGGTAGCCGCCGTGCTCGGGCTCGCGGCGGCCGCGCTCGCCGGCGGGGTGGTGACCATGGCCTGGAGCGTGCACGCGCGCCAGATCCGGCTGGCCGGCCAGCTGGCCCGCCGTCAGCTCATCGTGACCGCCGGCACCGGTCAGGACGGCCAGGCGGCGCACAACGGCCGGGAGCCCGCGCCCGCAGCGCAGGCCAACGGCACCGCCCGCGCGGCACCGGCGCCGGTCACCATCGACGGACCGGACACCGTGGTCGCCGGGGAGCAGGCCCGGTACCGGGTGCAGGCGGCAGGCGGCTCTCACACGGTGTGGTGGGGAGTGGGCGGCGGGCCGGTGGCACACGCGCCTGACCCGGGCCACCCGCAGGACCTGCTCGTGGTCGCGGACCAGCCGGGCGAGTTGGTGATCACCGCCAGGGTCCGGGACGGCATGGCCGAGCGCCGCGCCACCAAGCCCGTCACCGCCGTGGCAGATGCCGCGACTCCCGCGATGCCGTTCCCGCTCCGGCTGTTCCTGCACGGCTGGGGCCTGGCCGCGGTCGCCGTCCTGATCATCGGCTTCGCCGGGGCGCTGGTCGCCCTGGGCAGCCTGCCTTCCTCCGGCTTCATCGCGCTGGCTGCCCCGGTGGCGGCGCTGCTCACCATGGCTGCCGTCGGCCAGCGGGCAGGCGGCGCGGCCAGCGGCCCCGGCCAGGGCAGGGCCGCCGCCGGCCCCCGTCCCTGATGCGGCGGCGGCGCCGCCCCGGCGCAGGACGCGCGGATCATCCGGTTGGGGCAGGCAGGTGCCGGTGGTGGCGTGCCTGCCCTGGCCGGGTGCCCGGTGCCGCAGCCACGAGGGTTGCCTCGATGGTGTGCCAGGGCAGGCCCGGCGGCAGGAGGATCGTGACGATGTCGGCCAGGGGGTCCCAGGCCTCCAGCTGCTCCCGGACCTGGCCGCCGGTCCCGTACGCAGCGAGCTGGCCGAGAACGGCCTGCGCGGCGGCGGGCACGTTCCCGCGCTGAGGGCTGGGCCGCGGGTTCGCGTCGAGGATGGCCCTGACTTCGGCGGCATAGCCCTGGTCTGACAGCGACCGGGCGTAGACATCGCCCATGGCGCCCAGGTACCAGGCGGTGCAGGCTGCCGCGATGTTCCGGGCCGTGGCCGGGTCTGCGTCCGCGACGGCAAGCGGCCCGGCCGCCACTGTGAGGGCCCCGGCGTCCGGTGCGGTGGACTGGCGCAGCCGGGCGAGCTGTGCCGCCCAGCCGGGGAGACTGTCGCGGGCGACCAGGGCGGGGATCCAGCCGTCGCTGAGTTCGGCGGCCACGCGGGTCGTGTGCTGGCCGAGCGCGGCGACCCAGATGGGCAGCTGGGGAGCGGCCGGCTGGCCCAGCCGGAGCGGGCGGGCGGCCGGGACGTGGTGGAGCTGGGCCGGCTGCCCGGCGAGCAGTCCACGGACCCTGGTCACGACGTCGCGCAGCTTGCGCGCCGGGTGCTCGAACGGGGTGTCGTGGAAGCCCTCCGCCAGGGCCCTGGTGCTCGCGCCCAGGCCCAGCACGTAACGCCCCCCGCTGATCTGGTGCAGGGTCGCGGCGGTCATCGCCAGCGTCGCCGGGCTGCGGCCCCAGACCGACAGGACGGCGGAGGCGAGCTGGATGCCGGTGGTACGCATGGCGATCTCCGCCAGCACCGGGCCCGAGTCCAGGCCCCAGCCCTCGGGCACCGCGAAGAGCTCATACCCCAGCTCGTCTGCCAGGGCGGCGGCCCGGACGATGACATCCCGCCTGGTCTCCATCGGCGTGAGCCCGACGCCGCGCCGGTGCCCGGTCACGGTGCTGTCTCCGCGGTCAGCGCCGGCGCCGGGCGCGGCACCGCGAGCCACACGGCGCTGGCGGCGGCCAGCACCTCGCCGTCCGGGCCGAGCAGCGCCGACCCGGCGGCGAGCTTGCGGCCGTCGCGCCCGGCTGGCCAGGCGATCACCCGGCACTCGGCGCCGAGCGGCGGCGGCGCGGCCACCCTCACCGTCATCCGCCCGAGCAGGATGGCGGCGTCCTGGTCCAGCCCGGCGGCTTCACCGGCCGCGATCCCGCTAGGGCAATCGAGCGCCGCCCAGACAATTTCGGGCCGCACCTGCCCGCTGGCGTCCGCGACCGAGGGATCCGGCGTCCACGGCGCCGCCCACAGCGCCCGGCCGCCCACCGGCCCCGGGAAGATCCGCAGCCCGTCCCCTGGCTGGCGGCTGGGCCCGCACACGAAGCAGCCGGGGAAGACCGGCTCCTGGAAGTAGCGCGCGCGGCCGGCCGCCCTGCGCGCTTCCGCCACGGAGACCGGGCCCGGTATCGCCAGCGCCGGCGGGGAGGCCTGCGGGGCAGCCTCGGCTATCAGGGTGCTGCCGTGGTGGATGCGGGCTGAGCCGTCGCCGTCTCGTTCGACAGTCAAGGGGGTGTTGAGCGGCGGCGGCCGGCGCAGCGTGACTGTCACCGGGCCATCAACGCAGGCGGCGATGCGCCCGCAGGCATAACCGCCGTTGCCGCTGCCCGGAGGGCCGCAGAAGCGGGGCGGAATGGTCAGCGCGGGCAGCTCAGCCGGGCGCGGGCGCCCGGCGGCCGGAGGTGGGCCGGGGCTGGTGGCGTGCGACATGGATCTCACGCTAGGAGCGCCCCACCGGGCCCGCCATCGGGTGAACTACCGGCGGTTCCGCCGCAGCGCCGCGCGGGTGGGCCGTGTCCCTGGTGCGCGCGTCGGGGAAAGTACCGAGCCGGTCAGGGGCGCAGCCGGTGCTCGGTCACCCACGCCGCGATCTGGGCACGGGAGTGCACCTGCAGCTTGCGCCGGATGTTCTCCACGTGCGCCTCGGCAGTCCGCGGTGCGACAGCCAGCCGCCTGGCGATGGACTGGTTGGTCAGTCCCTCGGCGACCAGCCCGGCCACCTGCAGCTCACGGTCGGTGAGCCGCGGACCCGGGCTCGCGGGCTGGCCCAGGAATCCGAGCGCCGCCTCTGCGACCGCTGGCCAGTCACCGTGGTAGAAGAGGTGGCTGGAACCCGTCAGCGGGATCAGCGTCGCCCCCGGGATGAGCGCGGCGACCTCGCGGCCCAGCTCGAACCGGGTGCCCTTGTCGGCTTCGCGGTGCAGCACCGCCGTCCGCGCCCTGATCGCCGGAAGCAGCTCCCTGATGTCGGTGTCGTAGTAGACCTCCAGGAGCCGGGCGGCCACGGCGGCCGACGCGCTCGCCCGCTGGAACCGGGCGAAGCTCTCCAGGTCCTCGGCCGTCGGATCGGTGACGAAGGCCCCGGCCAGCGCCTTCAGCCCCAGGCCCCAATGTGCCCGCACCAGCGCCACGACCGAGTCCCTGACCGCGGCGGGCGCCAGGTCCCTGCCGCTGGCGCACATCCCGTACACCACCAGCGCCTCGACCCGGTCCGGGTGCCGGGCCGCGATCGTGGCAGCGAGCTGGCCCCCCTGCGAGGCCCCGAACAGGCGGAAACGGCTGGCCCCCACCGCATCGGCCACCGCAAGCGCCGCCGCCACCTGCCCCTCGAACGACAGATCGATCCCGTCCCGGTCCGACAGCCCGCACCCTGGCTTGTCATAGCGGATCACGGTGAACCGCTCCGCCAGCCGCTCGGCAAAAGCGCCGAAGGAGAACAGCTCCAGCTGCCCCCGGAGATGGGTGATCCATCCCGAATCGCACAGCAGCGCCGGCCCGGTCCCCGATACCGAATAGGCCACGCGGCCCCCGGGCGTGGCGCAGTACTTGATCCCCCGGCTCACCTGCCCAGGATGGCAGGCCCCCGCCAGCGCGGCAAAAGCGGCAAAGCGCCCCGCTCCCGCTGCCACCGCCGGGGTTAGGGAGGCGCGGCGGGCTTATGAGGAGCGGTGTTCGCGCGCGTAGGCGTCGAGCCGCTTGAGCTCGTCGGCGTAGATGGCGCGCAGCACCCTCGGCGCGAACATCCGCTCGAACAGGCCGCCGATGCCGCCGGCGCCATCCCAGGCGGTGGAGATCTGCACCAGCGACGCGCCATCCTGCGCGGAGACAGTGAACGTGGTAACCGCGCTTGAGTTCAGGTCGGACTCGGTGAGGACCCGGCCCGGTTCGGGCTCGTCGACCCTCATCCGGTACTCGCGAGTCCGCCCGCCAGCGGTCATCTTGAACCGCGTCACCGTGCCGGCCCCGGTCCCGCCGGACTCGACCTGGAAGTCCGAGAAGGCCGGCGGCAGGAAACGCGGGTGGTGCTCGCGCATGTCCGCGAGATAGCGGTAGACCGTGTCCGCGGGCGCGCCCACCAGGCCCTCAGCTGAAGCCACATTTCTTGCCATGCAGGCCTGTCTACCACCCCAGCGTGGGCCACCCGCCGGGGTGTCTCCTATCCGATGCCACCAATCCCAGAACCCGCTCGCTGAGCAGGACCAGGTCACGCCACCAGGCGATGCCGTTCCACCACCTGAGCACCGTGATCACCTTCGGGCAGCCCGCCGATCTGGTTCATGCCTCGGTTGGCGCAGGGCGTGTGGCCCGGACGATCACGGCGCGGCCCTCGTCGAGATCGACGCGGGAATGCGGCGGTGCGCCGTCGTGCTCGTCGTCGCGCAGGACGGCCTCCAGCCTCCGGCGCTCAATCGCGTGCCGCTTGCTGGACTGGAACGCGGCCTGCAGTTCGTCAAAGCCCGCCGCGGGAGCGGGGCGGTGGCCGTCGCGGTACCAGGGCAGACCGCTGCGGCCGTGGACCCACAACCCGAACCGGTCCAGGGCGGCGAGCAGGACCAGGAGGATGGCCAGGCCCGGGATAGTCATAAAGATCACGACAGCCACGAAGGGATAACGCACCCGGCTTCCCGGGCGTTCCTGGACCGTGAGCGTCAGGCCTGGTTCCAGAAGTCGCGCTCTTCCACGACAAGGCCGTCGGCGCTGAAGCGCAGCAGCGAAACCCCTGCCAGATTCTCGGTGCCGCCGTCGGCCAGCCTGGTCTGCGCGCTCCAGGGCACCGCGGCCTGATCGCCGTCGACGATCGGCGCCCCGAACTGGCACTGAGCCGATTCCTCCTCGGCGAACACCCGAGCCAGGTAACCGGGCTCCGGATCCTGGAACGGATGCTGCTGCCAGAACGCGCCCTCGGCGTAGAGAGCCGTAATGGCGGCCGCGTCATGGTTGCGCCACCCGCGCTCCCACACCTCGCCCCACCGCTGCGCTGCCTCACGTGTATCCATGCCGCCACCATAGGTACCGGCACCGACAGCGCAGAGGCGGCATGGCCCGCGCGAATCGCGCCAGCCCGCCGAAAACGGCCACGGCAGCCACCCTCGTTAGGCTGGCTGCCGGATCCGGGTGCGGCCCCGCTGCGGGCACTGTGCATCATGGGCGGGTGCCACTCTTCTCCTTTGAAGGCCGCGAGCCGAAGATCAGCCCCGCCGCCTGGATCGCCCCGACCGCCACCATCGTGGGCGACGTGACCATCGAGGACGACGCGTCCATCTGGTACGGGGCCGTGCTCCGGGCCGACTTCGGGCCCATCGTCGTGCGCCGGGGCGCCAACGTGCAGGACGGCTCGATCCTGCACGGCGGCCAGGACCCCGTCACCGAGGTCGGCGAGGGCGCGACCATCGGCCACCTGTGCGTGGTGCACGGCGCGATCATCGGGACCGAGGCCCTGATCGGGAACGGCGCCACCGTCCTCGACGGGGTGACCGTCGGCAGCCGCGCCCTGGTCGCGGCGGGCGCCACCGTCCCCCCTGGCATGCAGATCCCCGACGGCATGATGGCCGTCGGCGTACCCGCCAAGGTCGCCGGCGAGGTCAAGGGCATGGCGCTGCAGTGGGTGCAGCACAACCCGCAGGTCTACCGGGACCTGGCCCGCCGGCACGCCGCCAGCGTCCGCCCCGTCACCGGCGGCGGCTGACCGGCCGGCTCCGGCTCGCCAGCCCGGGCACGACCGCAGGCAGCCGGGTGAGGACGGCGCTGGCGGCGAGGGCGGCGATGCTGATCCAGAGCGCGACATGGAGGCCGGCGTAGAACCGGCCGTGGCTGGCGGCCATCGAGCCGAAGATGGCGATGCCCCGGGCCGTGGCCGGCAGATGGCGGCGGAGATGGACGCCCTGCGGCAGTACCAGGCCCAGGGCACCCTCATGGAGGCCTATTCACCGGGCGGGCCCTGGCGCGGTGCTCATGTTCGACGCCACCACCAGGGAAGCGGTCGAAGCGCTCGCGGCCTCGCTGCCGCTGGCCCTCGCCGGGCTGATCGACACTGAAGTCATCGAACTGCACCCGTTCCCCGCGCTGCCGAACTGACGCTGGCCGCCGCTGCGTGAGGATCATTCCGGGTTCTGCTCGCGGCGGGCGCGGGCGCGGCGCTTGCCTTCGTGCATGGCCTGCACGCGGGCGACCGGGATGGCCCGTCCCTCCTCGACCAGGCCGGCGGCCAGCGGCTGCGGCGCGGGCATCGCCTCCGCCCACGGGTCGCGGTCTCCGGCCAGGCCCGGCACGGTGTGGATGGTGAAGTCGGCGGGCGCGACCCGGTCGAGGTCGTCCCAGCTCACCGGGAACGACACCCGCACCCCCGGCCGTATCCGCGGGCTGTAGGCCGCCACGATCGTCGCCCCGAACGCCCGCGTCGAGTCGAGGAACACCTTCCCGCCCCGGTCGTCCCGGATGAACGCGGTGGTCGCCAGCGCCGGGTCCAGCTGCTCGGCCCGGGCCGCGACCGCCCGGGTGGCCGCGGCCACCTCCTCATTCGTCGCCTCCGCCGTCATCGGCACGAACACGTGCACGCCCTTGGATCCGCTGGTCTTCACCGCGCCCGCCAGCCCGGCCCCGGCCAGCGCCTCCCGGACCAGGTGGGCGGCGCGGACGGCCAGCCCGAAGTCGTCCGCGCCCTCGGGCGGGTCCAGGTCGAGGATCAGGTACGCCGGATGGTTCTCCTGTCCCACCCGGGCCAGGCCCGGGTGGTATTCGACCGCCCGCTGGTTGGCGAACCACAGCAGCGTGCGCCGGTCGTTGCACAGCGCGTAGGAGATCTCGCGCTTGGAGGCCTCCGCCCACATGGTCACCCGCTGAACCCAGGCTGGCGTGTAGCCGGGGAGATTTTTCTGCATGAACGGGGCCTGCCCGCGCAGGACCCGGATCACTGAGAGCGGGCGGTCGCGCAGCTCGGGGAGGAGGCGGCTGCTCATCGTGTCCAGATAGTCGACCAGGTCGCGCTTGGTGGCCCCGGCGCCCTCGAACAGCTGCTGGTCGAGGTTGGTCAGCGTGACCCCGTCCCGTTCCTCGCTGGCGGCCAGCGCCCTCACCTCCTTGCCGGACAGGTACCCCGCCTCCGCCTTGTCACCCTGGCACGCCGGCGTGCCGGCGTCACGCGTGCCTGACCGCGGCCTGTTGCCGATGCCGGGCATGCCTGGGAGGCGAGCACGCGCCGCTATCGCCTGGCCTGTTCGGCATGTAGACACCAGCGGGTCCGGGAATGTTACAGCCACCCTCTGGAACTACCCTCCGCATCTGTGCAGGCGCGCTGCGTGCACGATTCGCAATGCATTGGTCATGATTCCGGTATGAAAGGGGCCGGTGGGGCTCTTGCGGTGGTTCGCGGCTGGGTCCATGCTGAATCAGCTAGCAGACGGGAGGGTCAGCACCAGGCTCTTCTCTCCACAAGAAGATGAGGGAGGGGCCGTTGCGTACGGCAAAATTTGCTGCGGCTGGGTCGGTCTTGTTCATGGTCCTCGCGGGACCGGCAACTGCCATGGCTCAGCCGATGGACCCTGTGCCCACCAGTGGCACGCTGGTCTCGGTGGGCAGCCCGGCGTCGCCATTCTCGCAGAACAAGCAAAATGAGCCCGCGGTCGCGATCGATGCGCATGCCCCGTCGGTGGTGGTGGCAGGCGCCAACGACAACATCGACATGGAAGCCTGCAAGGCTGGTGACGCGACGACGTGCCCGTTCACTCAGGGCGTTGGAGTCTCCGGCGTGTACTTCTCGCTCAATGGCGGCCGCACGTGGACGCAGCCGACCTACACCGGCTGGACCGCCAGGAACTGCCTGGGCCCAGCCGCGTGCCAGCCGCAAGTCGGATCTATCGGCACGCTGCCGCAGTACTACGAGAACGGCCTGGTCTCCGACGGTGACCCGGGTCTTGCGTTCGGCCCGCGGCTGGGATCGGACGGCAAGTTCTCGTGGGCGAACGGCTCGCGGCTGTACTACTCGAACCTGACCTCCAACTTCGGCGCCACCAAGCGCAGCGAATCGTTCAAGGGGTTCGAGGGGATCGCCATCTCCCGCACGGACGACCCGCAGGCGGCGGCCGGCGGTGACGCGTCCGCGTGGATGAAACCGGTCGTGATCTCCAAGCAGAACTCGACGACCTTCTCCGACAAGGAGCAGATCTGGGCGGACAACGCGCAGTCCAGCCCGCATTTCGGCACCGTCTACGTGTGCTGGGCCAGCTTCGGCAGTAACAGCCTGGGCCAGGCGCTGCCGACCCCATTGATGGTGGCGCGGTCCACCGACGGCGGCAGCACCTGGACGCAGCAGCAGGTCGGCCCGGCAACCGACAACGGCATCAACAGCCAGCCCGACGGCTGCACCGTCCGGACCGACAGCCACGGCAACGTGTACGTGTTCGGGGTGGGCAGCCGGCGCGGCGTGTCGTACGAGATGATGTACAAGTCGACCGACGGTGGTGCGCACTTCACCGGCCCGGCGCGGCTGGCGGCCGCCGTCGAGCCCGGGGTGACCGACCCGGTCATCGGCCGCCCGGTCATGGACGGAGTCGCGGGGGCGCGCAACGACCTCGCCTTCGCGCCGAGCGTGGATATCGCCAATGGTGCGCCCACCGGTGCCGGTGCGACTGATCAGATCGTGCTGACGTGGGCAGACGGCGCCTCAGGGCTCAATAGCGAGCAACTGCTGCTGATGAGCTCCACCAATGGCGGCGCGTCATTCACGGGCCCCACGGCGGTGTCCCTGGCAGCGGGGGACCGGCCCTATTACACCGCACCCGCGATCTCCCCGGACGGCGCGGACGTCTACCTCACCTACAACGCATTCACCAGCCCGTACCGCAACGACACCAGTTCACCGCGGGGCCTGGTCGGCGTGATGCTGCACGCGGACGTGGCGAACGGCTCCATCGGCGCCTTCACCACCGTGGCCCGGGGCGTGGTGGGTGACCCGCGCGGGTCGTCCCAGAACAACCTGCAGGCGGAGTTCCTCGGCGACTACGTGTACACCGCTGCCACAAACAGCGGCGCGGTCGGCGTGTGGAACGATGTCCGCAACGCGGCCGACTGCCAGGCCATCGACAACTGGCGGCTCTCCCTGGGCACCAGCACGCCGCTGCCCAGACCGGCCCCGCAGACCGACTGTGCAGCCACCTTCGGCAATTCCGACATCTACGGAGCCGCGGTTACCGATCCCACCACACCCTGACCATTCAGCGGCGATCGTGGGGGGCGGCGTGCGCCCTCCACGATCGCCGGGCGGGTCAGGGTGGGCAGAATCAGCCCGCGGAGGCGGACAGCTCAGCCAGGGCCACTGCCGTCTTGATGTAGCGGTTCTTGCCCAGATCACCCACTGTCGTGATCCCGAACGCGGACTTCAGCGCCTCCGCGTCGCCGGCGCTGACACCGGCCAGCGCATCCACCGGGGCCGCGAGAATCTCCTGCAGCGTCGCGTTCTCGTAAGCCTTGTCCAGCGCTTTGTCCAGAGTGACGGATACCGACATGATCTGTTCTTCCTCCTGTTCGCTGGAATGCGCCTCGCGGGCTTGAGCGAGGCGCGGTGACGGTAAGCCTGTGCAGAGCGCCCCGGCATCACCTGAGGTGGGTGAGCCTGGCCCCCGCCAGGCTTCACGGGCCCGTACCCGCAGGGCGGGCCGGCTAACGTCGCCCCCTGTGACCGACAACATCTATGTGGGCAACGCCGGGGTGAACGCGCCCGCCGACCGGGGCTGGCTGCTCGGGCACTTCAAGCCGCCCGGCGATCCGCACCACAGCACGGATGTGGAGATCAAGTGGGGGACGCACGCGCCGGGGGAGCGGCGCGCCCAGTGGGTCGATGGCGAGCAGCGCAGCATGGTGATGATGCTGATCAGCGGCCGGTTCCGGATCGAGCTGCCGGGCCGGGACGTGCTGCTCAGCAAGCAGGGCGACTACGTGCTGCTGCACGGCGTCAACCACTCCTGGGAGGCCGAGGAGGAGACCATTCTGCTGACCGTCCGCTGGCCGTCGGTCCCCGGCTACGCCGTGCCGGCGGAACCCGCCTCACCCGGCCCAGGCACCCCATAAGCGTTGCTTAGGTAACCTGAGCCTGTGCTGCCGCCGTCCACCCCCGACCTGACCGCGCTGGACCTGCTGGACTCCATCGCGGAGCTGGGCAGCCTGGGTCAGGCGGCCGCCCGGCACCGGATGTCGCAGCCCGCGGTCAGCATGCGGATGAGCCAGCTGGAGCGCAGGCTGGGCGTCAGCCTGCTGGTGCGCACCCCGTCCGGCACCCGGCTGACCCCTGCGGGCGAGCGGGTGGTCGGGCTGAGCCGCCGGGTGCTGGGTGAGGCGCGGGCGATGATGGCCGGGATCGAGGCGCTGGTGGCGGCTGAGAGCTCGCATCTGCGGGTGGCGGCCTCGCTGACGGTCGCCGAGTACCTGCTGCCCGGCTGGCTGGGGGCGCTGCACCAGGAGTCCCCCGACGTCGCGCTGTCGGTGGAGGTGACCAACTCGGCCGGGGTGCTGGCCGGCCCAGCCGGGGGACCGGCACGGCGACATCGCGGTCGACACCGCCAGGTCGCGCGAGGTGTACCGGGAGTGGCTGGCGCTGACCCGGCCCGCCGGGCAGGTGTCGCCGGACGGCACCCGGCGGCCGCGCTGGCTGCTGCGCCCGCTCAAGCCCGCGCCCGCCGCGTTCGCGCTGCCGCCCGCCGCTGCTGAGCCGGGCGCTGAGCCGCCGGCTCCTGTTCCGCCAGACGGCCGGCCGTCAGCCGGGCAGCCGCCGGCCGGGCAGCCATCCGCGGCGCTGCGGGGTGGCCGGCGGTGACCGCGGCGCGGTGGGAGCTGCTGCGGGCGCTCGGTGCGGTCGCCGACGCCCCGGCCGCGGCCGCCACCGCTTGTGCGGCGCTCGGGCTGCCGGCGCCGGGCGCGGCAGAGCACACCGAGGTGTTCGTGCTGAACTGCCCGCCGTACGCGGCGGTGTACCTGGGCGCCGAGGGCGGGCTGGGCGGGGAGGCTGCCGACCGGGTGGCGGGGTTCTGGCGGGCGGCCGGGCTGGTCCCGCCCGCCGAGCCGGACCACCTCACCGCCCTGCTCAGCCTGTACGCCAGCCTCGCGGAGGCCGCCGCCGGGGCGGGCCGGCCGGGCACGGCGGGCGCGTTCGCCCGGGCGCGGGCCGCTCTGCTGACCGAGCACCTGTGGCCGTGGCTGCCCGGCTACCTGGACGCGGTCGCCGGGCTGGGCACGCCCGCGCTGGCCCGCTGGGCGGAACTGGCCGCGGCGGCGCTGCACGCCGAGCACGAGGAGGTGGCCGCCGCCGCGGCCCGGGCCGCCCCAGGGCCATCAGGTCCGGGGGAGCAGCGGCTGAGCGGGCAGCGCCGCTCGCGCTGCGCGCGGCGCCGCCGCCGCTGGCGGCCGACTGCGCGCTCGGCGACCTGCTCACCGCGCTCACCACGCCCATCCGCAGCAGCCTGATCCTCACCCGGCGCCGGCTGGCGGCGGGCGCGGGGGAGGCCGGGACAGGGCACCGGATCGGGGAGCGCCGCTTCACCCTGCGGGCCATGCTCGAGCAGGCGCCCGCGGAGACCCTCGGCTGGCTGGCCGGCGAAGCGCGATCCTGGCAGCAGCGGCACGCCAGCCGGGCACCGGGTGACCCGGTGCCGCAGTGGTGGTCCCAGCGCGCCGGGCAGACCGCTCAGGTCCTGGCCACGGCGGCGGCCAGCGCCGGCGGCGCCGTGACCGGTGCCGCCTTAGCCGGGGCTGCCTGTTGAGCGGACCTCCGCCAGCCGCCAGCGCGCCACCGCGCGGCCTGCAGCGGCTCCTGACCGAGCCGCGGCGGCCGGAGCCGATCCGCAACTCCCCGCAGGCGCCGTGGTTCGTGGTCGCCGCCGTGTGCATCGGCGCGTTCATGGGGCAGCTGGACGCCAGCATCGTCACGCTGGCGTTCCCGACCCTGCGGCACGCGTTCGGCGCGCCGCTCGCCGATGTGCAGTGGGTGGGCCAGGCGTACCTGCTGGTGCCCATCGGGCTGCTGACCGCGGTCGGCCGGTACGCCGACATGCTCGGCCGCAAGCTCCTGTACACCTACGGCTTCGTGATCTTCATCCTCGGGTCCGCGCTCTGCGGCGCCGCACCGAGCCTGCCCGCCCTGATCGGCTTCCGGGTCTTCCAGGGCGTGGGCGCGGCCATGCCGCAGGCCAACAGCGTGGCCATCATCGCGTCCGCGGTGCCGCCCGGCCGGCTGGGCCGGGCGATCGGCGTGCAGGGCGCGGCGCAGGCGCTCGGCCTGGCACTCGGGCCCGCGGTGGGCGGCCTGCTGATCACCCTCGGCGGCTGGCGGCTGGTGTTTCTCGTGAACGTGCCGATGGGGGTCCTCGGCACCGTGCTGGCCTGGCTGCTCATCCCGCGCAGCCGCCACCTGGCGGCCCGCCGCCCGTTCGACTGGCCGGGC
>JBLMWU010000267.1:0-17167 GCA_050257395.1 Gemmatimonadota bacterium
TCCACGTCCGGGTCGCCAAGGCCGACCTGGTGGTCGTGGAGGTGCCCAGCTTCGAGCACTCGCGGATCTACGGGCAGAGCAATCTCAGCACCTTCCGGGACGGCCTGCGGGTGCTCAAGACAATCCTCACCGAACGCCGGCGCGACCGCCGTGAGGCCGCCGTGCCCGCGGAGGTGACCCTCGCCGGCGCCGTGCCGGCCCAGGCCCCGGTGCCCCGCACCCTGCCCGGCGCGGCCGTGCAGGTCGCGATTCCGGAGCTGGCGGGCGCGCAGGGTCAGCCGGCCCGCTGGCACTGGTCGAGGCACCGGTACGTGCCCCGCGAAGTCGCCAAGTGACGGGCACGATCCCCGGAGAACACCCATGGCCAGCCCCAGCCCGGTCCCGATCCTGCTCTACCACTCCGTGTCAGCCGCCCCGCCCGCCTGGATCGCGCCATACGCGGTCACCCCGGGCACCTTCGCCGCCCACCTGGACGCGGTGGTGGCCAGCGGCCGCCAGCCGCTCACGGTGTCGCAGTACCTGGACGGGCTGACCGGCGCCGCCAGCCTGCCGCCCCGGCCGGTCCTGATCACCTTCGACGACGGCTTCGCCGACTTCGCCAGCGACGCCCTGCCCGCGCTGGCGGCGCGCGGGCTGCCCAGCACCCTGTACGTCACCACCGGCGCGCTCGCGGACCGGCCGCCCGGCAGCGTCCTGCCGCCGGCCCGGATGCTGCTCAGCACCGACCTGGCCGGGCTGGAGGCGGCCGGGGTCGAGATCGGCGCCCACTCGCACACGCACCGCCAGCTCGACCTGCTCGGCACCCGCGAGGTCGCGGCCGAGCTCGCCCGCAGCCGGGACGTGCTGGCCGCCGCCCTCGGGCACCCCATCCGCAGCTTCTCCTACCCGCACAGCTACTGGCGGCGGCCGATGCTGCCGCTCGTCGCGGCCGCCGGGTTCGACTCCGCCTGCGCCGTCGGCAACGGCCTCAGCTCCGGCCGCGACCACCCGCTCGCGCTGTCGCGGCTCATGGCCGAGGCCACCACCAGCGCGGCGACCGTCGCGTCCTGGCTGGACGGATCGGGCGCCGGGCCGCTCACCCGCAGCCGCCGCGTGCTCGCGTTCGGCTGGCGCCAGTACCGCCGCATGCGCCAGCGGAACACCGCCGTGGACCGGCACTTCCAGCCGGCCGCCCCCGCAGCCGCAGCCGCCCACCGGCAGCCCGGCTCGCCGCCCATATTCCGGAAGGACCTTCCATGACCGGGCTGACCGCCCCCGTTCTCGTCGGCGACCTCCAGCTGGACGCCCCGCTGCCGGATCTCAACGCCAGCGGCCGCTACCACGCCGCCCGGCTGCTGGCCCGGCTGCACGGCCTGCCCATCGGCGAAGTGGTGGTGCCGCTGCACCAGCACCCGCTCGCCGCGGACCGCCTCGCGGACCAGGTCTGGCCGCAGATCAGCGACCGGGTCGCCCGGCACTGCGCCGATGACGCCATCCCGCCGCCCGGCGGGCTGACCGCCGCCGGGCTGCGCCCCGTGCCGGGCCCGGCGTGCGCCAGCCGGCCGCAGCCAGCCGCCCCCGCGGTCAGCGTGGTCATCGCCACCCGCGACCGGACCGACAGCCTGCTGCGCTGCCTGGCTTCCCTGGCCCGGCTCGACTACCCGCGGTTCGACGTGGTGGTCGCGGACAGCGCACCGAGCACCGACACCACCGCGCGGACGCTGGCCGGCCCGGCCCGGTGGCCGTTCCCGGTGCGCTACGTGCGCGCGGACCAGCCCGGGCTGGCGCTGGCCCACAACACCGCGCTGCCCGCCGTCACCGGCGAGGTCGTCGCGATCACCGACGACGACGTCGAGGTCGACCCAGGCTGGCTGGCCGCGCTGGCGGGCCCGTTCGCCGATCCGCAGGTCGCCTGCGTAACCGGCCTCATCCTGCCCGCCGAGCTCGAGACCCAGCCGCAGGTGCTGGTGGAGGAGGCGGGCGGGTACGCCCGCGGGTTCACCCGGCGCGCCTTCAGCGCCGGCATGCCCGACCCCAGCCGGCTGTTCCCGTTCACCGCGGGCCGGTTCGGATCCGGGGCCAACATGGCCTTCCGGGCCAGCTGGCTGGCTGGCAGCGGCGGCTTCGACCCGGCCACCGGCGCGGGCACGCCCGCCCGCGGCGGCGACGACCTGACCGCCTTCCTGCGCGTGATCACCAGCGGCGGCACGCTCGTCTACGAGCCCGCCGCCGTGCTGCGGCACTGGCACCGGCCCGACTACGAGGGCATGCGCCGGCAGTCGTTCGGCTACGGCGTCGGGCTCGGCGCCTACCTCGCCGCGTCCGTGCGGGCCAGGCCCGCGCTGCTCGGCGCCATGGTGCGCCGCGCGCTCCCGGCAGCCCGCCACCTGCTCGGCTCCCACTCCGCCAAGAACGAGCACCGCAGCGGCGCCTTCCCCCGCGAGCTGATCTGGCGGGAGCGCGCCGGGCTGCTGACCGGCCCGTTCGCCTACGCCGTCAGCCGCCACCGGTACCACGACATCATCACGCACCGCGCGGCATGAACCCCTCGCGACCACGGCTGGCCGGCCTGCCGGCCGGCGCCCCAGCCTCCGGCGCGCCGACGAGAAGGAGAACCCCATGTCCCTCACTGTCCGTGACAGCAGCCGGCCCGGGCCGGCGGGCACCTGCCCGCCGGGCCGGCCGCCGGCCCGGTACTAGGATCGGTACCCATGCGAGTAATCGTGACCGGCGGCGCCGGTTTCATCGGTTCGCATCTCACCGACGCGCTCCTGGCCAGGGGCGATGACGTGCTGGTGGTGGACGACCTGTCCCGCGGCCAGATCGCGCGGCTGGACTCCGCGGCCACCCTGCACAAGGTGAGCATCACCGACCCCGCCGCCCTGGGCGCCGTGGTCGGCAGCTACCGGCCGGAACTGATCTGCCACCTCGCGGCGCAGATCGACGTCCGCGCCTCGGTGGACTACCCGGCTGACGACGCGCAGGTCAACGTCGTCGGCACGGTCAACGTCCTGGAAGCCGCCCGGCTGGCCGGCGCCCGGGTGCTGTTCGCCTCCTCCGGGGGCGCGCTGTACGGGCGGGACGCCCCCATCCCCTCGCTGGAGGACGTCCTGCCGCTGCCGGAGTCCCCGTACGGGATCGCCAAGTTCTGCGCGGAGCAGTACATCGGCCTGTACAACCGGCTGCACGGCACCCGGCATTCGGTGATGAGGCTGGCCAACGTGTACGGGCCGCGCCAGGACCCCGCCGGGGAAGCCGGCGTGATCACGATCTTCTGCTCCCGGGCGCGCAGCGGGCAGGCCCCGGTCATCTACGGGGACGGCACCCAGACCCGTGACTACGTGTACGTCGGCGACGTGGTCCGGTCCTTCCTGGCCGCCGCCGACACCGGCCGCCCGGGCACCTGGAACGTGGGCGCCGGCACCGAGGTCAGCGTGCTGGACCTGGTGGGCATCATCGCCAGCGTGGCAGGCCATCCGGTGACCCCCGAGTTCGCGGCCGCCCGGCCCGGGGAGCTGCTGCGCAGCGCGGTCGCGGTCGACCGGGCCGCCCAGGACCTGAGCTGGCAGCCGACCATGCCGCTCGCCGAGGGCGTGCGGAACGTCTACCACTGGATCGAGGAAGGCGCACCCGTCCGCGCCGCCTGCTGAATCCGCTCTCCCGCGGGCCCGACGGGCCCTCGCTTCGGGCCGTATGGCCCCTGCGGGAATGGCGGTTCAGCCGGTAGTTATGAGGAAGAGCCCGGGCCACTTTTACGCGCCTGAGCTCGCCATGGGGGAGGTACGGGCGGGTGACTGAAATCCAGCATGCCCACGATAAAAATGGCCGGACGGGTGCGCTGCCCAGCGTTTCCGTGGTGATCTGCG
This sequence comes from Gemmatimonadota bacterium, assembly GCA_050257395.1. Lineage (GTDB taxonomy): Bacteria > Actinomycetota > Actinomycetes > Streptosporangiales > Streptosporangiaceae > JAIRTY01. The sequence continues at coordinate 3,846 of JBLMWU010000267.1, forward strand.
CTTTCACCGAGAAAAGGTGGGAGGAGACGCTGGCCGCGGTCGGGTCGGTGCGCGCGCAGTCCCACCCGGCCAGCGAGATCATCCTGGTGATCGATCACAACCCGGCGCTGCGGGAGCGGTTCGCCGCCGCGCTGCCGGACGTGACGGTGACCGCCAACCAGCAGGCGCAGGGGCTGTCCGGCGGCAAGAACACCGGCGTGGCGCTGGCCAGCGGCGACATCGTGGCCTTCCTCGACGATGACGCGGTCGCGCACCCGGACTGGCTCGCCCGCCTGGCGGAGTCCTACCAGGACCCCGCCGTGGCCGGGGTGGGCGGCCTGACGCTGCCGCGGTGGGAGACAGCCCAGCCGTCCTGGTTCCCGGACGAGTTCGCCTGGACCGTCGGCTGCACCTACCGGGGCATGCCGACGTCCCGCGCGCCCGTCCGCAACCTGCACGGCGGGAACGCCTCCTTCCGGCGGGCGGTGTTCAGCGAAGTCGGGGGATTCAGCAACGGCATCGGCCGGGACGTCGGCAAGCGCCCCCTCGGCTGCGAGGAGACGGAGTTCTGCATCCGGCTCGGCCAGCACCTGCCCGGCTCGGTGCTGCTCTTCGACAACCGCGCGGTGATCTGGCACCTCATCCCGGCCGCCCGCACCCGGTTCTCCTACTTCCGCTCCCGCTGCTACGCCGAGGGCCTGTCCAAGGCGCTCGTGACCGCCAGCGTCGGGTCCGGCGACGGCCTGTCGTCCGAACGGCACTACACGACCAGCACCCTGCCGCGCGGCGTCGGCCGCGGCCTGGCCGACCTGCTGCGCGGCCACCCGGCCGGGGCCGGCCGGGCCGCCGCCATCGTCATCGGGCTGGCCGAGACCACCGCCGGCTACCTGGCCGGGCTGGCGCACCGGCTGCGCTGGCGCCTGCACACCGCGCCGCTGGCCAGCGGGAGGGCCTCGTGAACCCCCAGGTGCCGATCCTCATGTACCACGAGGTGGCCGGGCCGGCGGATACGGCCAGCCCGCTGGCGGTGCCGCCCGCGTCTTTCGCAGACCAGATCGCCGCCCTGGCCGGCCACGGCTTCACCACGGTCACCGCCGCCACCCTCGCCGCGGCCTGGGCGGGCCGGGCCAGCCTGCCGGAGCGGCCGGCCGTGATCACCTTTGACGACGGGTTCGCCGACTTCCACCAGGCCGCGCTGCCGGTCCTGGCCGAGCACGGGTTCACCGCCACCGTGTTCGTCACCACCGGCTGGATCGAGGACGGCGGGACCGCGCCGCCCGCGGCCCGGCCACGGCCCGGCCGGATGCTGTGCTGGCAGCAGATCGCCGAGTCCGCCGCGGCCGGCATCGAGATCGCCGCGCACAGCCACACCCACCCGCAGCTGGACCAGCTGCCGCCCGCGCAGCTCGCCGGGGAGCTGAGCATCAGCAAGCGGCTGCTGGAGGACCGGCTCGGCGCCCCGGTGCCCGGGATCGCCTACCCGTTCGGCTACTCGGACGGCGGGGTGCGCCGGGCGGTGCAGGCGGCCGGGTACCAGTACGCCTGTGCGGTCGCCAACCGGATCGCCAGCCCGGGCAGTGACCGGTTCGCGCTGCCGCGGCTCACGGTCGGGCGCAGCACCCGGCCCGGGACGTTCGCACGGGTGGTGCACGGCCGGCAGGTGCCGCTGATCTATGCCAGGGACCGGTCGCTGACCAAGGGATACGCCGTCGTCCGCCGGACCCGCGCCGTCCTGAACGGCCTGTCCCGTGCCGGATAGCGTGCCGCGCCGGGCCGGGCGGGCGCCCGGCGGCGCCGCCCGGCGCGCGGCCTGCGGCCGAACCGAAATGGCCCGGTAGGAATGTTGCCCCCCACCATTAGGCTGGCCCATATGTCCCGACCCGGCTGGCGCGGTCATCTCCCGTTCCGCGCAAGGGCGGCGAGCGGGTCATGAGCCGCAGCGACCCCGTCGTGACCCCGGACGAAGAGGTCACCGGTCCCATCCCGGCGGCCGCCGGGCCGGGACCGGGCAGCGCCCTGGCGGTGGCAGCGCTCAGTGCCCTCTTCGCCGCCTCGCTGCTGCTGCTGGCGGCCGGCTACGCGGCGGGCGCCGGCCCGGTCCGGCTGGCCGGTGTCTTCGGCGCGCTGTTTTTCGGGGTGGGCACCGCCCCGCTGCAGCTGTCCCGCGGCCCCAGCCTGTCCGTCCGGCTCGGCGTCGCCGGTGTCACCGGCCTGTCCGTCCTCACCCTGGTGGGCAGCGCGATGGTGCTGGCGCCGGTCTGGCTGCCGCTGCCCGCCACGCTGATCATCGGCCTGGCCGCCGTGGTGGTGCACCTGCAGGCGATCCGCGAGGTGCTGCCGCAACTGCGCCGCCCCGGCGCCCTGCAGCCGCTGCGGACCGGGCTGGGCACGGTCACCCCCTCACTCGTCTGCACCGTCACCGGCACCATCCTGTGGCTCGGCACGCTGCTCCAGACCAGCCGCATCACCCCCGGCACCTGGGGGTTCCTGCCGCACGTGTCGCTGCTGTGGTACGCCGGCCTGGCCCTGGTGCTGACCGGGGTCGTGCTGGCCTTCCGCGCCAGCGAGGCGCACGGGCTGGCGGGCCTGGTGTCGCTCGTGTCCGCCCTCACCCTCACGCCCGCCATGGTGTACGGCATGCCGAGGGCGCAGACCGCGGCCCAGCACGTCGATCTCGTGCAGCTGATCCTGCAGCAGCACTTCCTGGACCGGGGCGTCAACATCTATGAGGCGTACTCGGGATTCTTCTCCGGGATCGCCTGGGTGTGCGCGGCCGCCGGCGTGCACAACCCGCTCGGCCTGGCCACCTACTGGCCCTTCGTCATCGGGCTGATCGGCCTGGCGGAGCTGCGTTTCTTCTTCGGCCGGTTCGCCCGCTCCGGCTTCCAGATCCTGGCCGCCATGACCCTGGCCGTGCTCGTCACCGCGATGGGAACCGACTACTTCTCCCCGCAGTCCGTGGGCTACGTGCTGGGCCTGGGCATCTTCGGGCTGGCACTCGGCCGCGACCGGGCTGAGATCGGCGGCCGCCTGCGGGCCGGGCTGCTGGTGCTGGCCGGCTGCGCGCTGGCCGTCACCCACCAGCTGAGCCCGTTCATCGTGGGCGGGGTGCTCATCGTGCTGGTGCTGTTCCGGGTGCTCCGGCCCTGGTGGGTGCCGGCCGCCTGCCTGGCGCCGGCCGCGCTGTGGGCCCTGCTCAACCGGCCGGTGCTGACCGGCTTCCTGTCGCTGCACGACATCGGCAACCTGTCGAACTTCCTGCCCCCGCCGGCGGTGTCCGCGCCCGGCCTGGAGCGGCTGCCGATCGTCGCCGAGACGTCCTACGCGCTGCTGCTGGGGATTGCCGTGCTCATCGCCGCGGCCGGCGCCGGGCTGCTGCGCACGGTGCGCACCGCCTCCTCGTGGGCATACCTGATCAGCGCCGGGGTCGGGGTCTTCCTGCTGCTGGCCAACCCCTACGGCAACGAGGGGATCTTCCGGGCGGCGCTGTTCGGCATCCCCTGGCTGGCCGTGCTGGCCATGACGGCGATCGGGGACAGCCCGCCGTCCTGGGTGACCGGGGTGTCCTGGCTCGCCAGCCTGGGGCTGGCCGCGACGTTCCTGACCGCGACCTTCGGGCTGGACGACACCAACGTGATCCGCAGGTCCGACCTCAGCGTGCTGCAGGCCTACGAGCGGCACGCCCCGGCCAGCAGCTACCTGCTCGACCTCTCCTACGGCGACATCCCCACCAGCGTCACCGTCCCCGCGCTGGCGAACAACTTCGAATGGACCGACGTGGTGACGCACGCTGACGTGCGGCTCGGCGGGCCCACCCCCGCGGACGCCGCCGCCCTGGCGCACCGCTACTTCCGCTACGCGGCGGACAACGGCGGCAGCCGGCCCACGCAGCTGTACGCGCTGTGGTCACCGGCCTCGGCCCGGTACGCGATCGACTACGGGCTCGAGACCCCCGCCCAGACCCGCCGCTGGCCGCGGCTGCTCGCGGCCAGCCCGGACTGGCGGCTCGTCGCCCACCAGGGCGGCACGTACCTGTTCCGCGCGGTCATCCGCCCCGCGGGACGGTAGCCGCCAGCCAGGCCGGTGCCGCAGGCCCGGGGACCCCGGCCCTAGTGGCGGACCCAGCCGTCGGGGAGGTCGAGCTTCCTGATGACCCGGGCCGGTGACCCGGCGGCGAACGAGTACGGCGGGATGTCCCGCGACACCACGGAGTAGGCGCCGATCACGCACCCTTCGCCGATGGTCACCCCCGGCAGCACGGTCACGTGGTGCGGCATCCAGACGTTGTCCTCGATGACCAGCGGGCCCTTGTAGCGGGCCGCGGAACCAGGCTCGATGTCGTGCCGGTCGTCGTCGAAGATCGTCGAGAACGCGCCGATGAGGACGCTGTTGCCGATCCTGATGTCATGCCAGGCCTCGAGCTGCACCCCGCTGGCGAGAGAGCAGTTGTTCCCCACCGTCAGCGAGGCGCCCGGCGCGACCCGGATCAGCACCCCGGCCAGGGGCGCCTCGATGTCGAACTTGCTGCCGAAGGACGCGGCGCCGTCAAGCCTGAAGCGGATCCTCCCCGAGAAGACGGGAAAGGCGCCGAACCTGCCGGGCATGGTCAGCCTCGTGCGCAGGTAGCCGACCATGACCCGGCGGGCGAGCACCGGGTCCTCGTATGCCTGCTTCAGGCGCATGCCAATAGTCATCGCGGATCGGCTCTGTCCTTTGCCTCGGAGAGGAGCTGTAAACGGGGCTCCTTAGAGTCTCGCCGGGGCGGCGCCGCCTCCCCAGGGACTGAGGTCACCCGCCCTGAGCCGATCGTCCCCGTGCCCCCGGCCGGCAATGCCAGGGGAACGGCGCCAGCCGAGTGCCCGGTGTGACGCAGGGGAAATGTCCGCAATCGGGTGTGTACGTTCGGGCGGCCGGCCAGTGACCAATGTCCCTGTGCCACCCCGGTGGCGGCCGCATACCCCTGGTTAATGGCTGTGTTTTCAGCCAGGGGAGGAGGGGCCGTGCGACCTGCATGCGTGTGCCAGGGACTCGGGCTGCGGGAAGCGTTCCGGGAAGATCTGGACCGCTACGTCTTCGAGGCCCAGGACGAGCCGGGCGTGGCCGGCCGCGCCGTGCCGCTCCTGATAGGGCTGCTGGCGCGCGGGCTGTGGGCGACCACCGCCTACCGGGTGCGCCATTACGCGCGCCACCGCCACGCGCCGCTGCTCGGGCTCGCCTCGTTCTTCGTTCACCGCCTTGTTCTCGCCCTCACCTCGATCGACATCGACGCCGGCGCGCACATCGGCCCCGGCCTGTGGATGCCGCACGGCGGATACGCCGTCATCGGCCCGGTCCGGATGGGCCGCAACTGCGAGATCTTCCAGGGCGTGACCTTAGGGGAGAGCGAGAGCACGCTCACCAGCCGCGCGTCCGCGCCCGCCGTGCCCGCGCTCGGGGACCGGGTGTGGGTCGGCCCGGGCGCGGTGATCGCCGGTGCGGTGACCGTCGGCGATGACGCCTCCATCGGGGCCAACAGCCTCGTGGTCCACGACGTCCCGCCGCGCGGGGTCGTGCTGGGCGTGCCCGCCCGTCTGGTGTCGCGGCGGGGCAGCTTCGGCGTGGTCACCTACCGCGGGATGAACAGCGACGCGGACCGGCAGGCCGCGCTGACAGTGGCCGGCGATGACGGCCCCGACCGATAGGAACAGGCAGGGGAGATGGAAGAGCAGATCCGGGCCGAGGTGACCGGGTTCATCGTCACGAACTACCTGTTCGGCGACGAATCCCGGATGCCGCGCGACGGCGACCAGCTGGTCGAGGAGGGCATCATCGACTCCACCGGGATCCTCGAGCTCATCGAGTTCCTGGAGTCGAACTTCGGCATCGAGGTGGCCGAGGCGGAGACGCTGCCGCAGAACCTGGGCAGCATCGCCAGCCTCACCCGCTTCGTGGTGAGCAAGCAGCCGGCCAGCGAGCCGGCCCGCTAGCGCCATGGCGTACTGCCCGAACACGAGCGACTACCTGCTGGCCGGCGGGGCACCGGCGGACGTGGCCGTGGTGGACGCCGGCACCCCGTACACCTATGCGGAGCTGCGCGCCGCCGCCGCGAAGCTGGCCGGCGAGCTGGCGGCCCTGGGCCTGCCGCCCGGCTCACGGGTCGGCCTGCTGGGCCCCAACTCGCTGTTCTGGGTGGCCGCCTACCTGGCGGTGATGAAGCTCGGCCACGTGGCGGTGCCGTTCCCGGACAAGCTCACCGGCGAAGGCATCCGCCGCAACGCCGGCCTCGCCGGCTGCGCCGCGGCCTTCGCGGACCGGCGCTCGGCGCGCAGGTTCCCGGCGGTCTTCGGGGCGGGCGTGCCCGTCCTCACGCAGGAGGCACTCGGGCCGGGCCGTGCTCCGTACTGGCCGCCGGCCGCCCCGGCCGACGCCAGCGCGGACGCGGTGCTCATGTTCACCTCGGGCACGACCTCGGCGCCCAGGGCCGTCCGGGTGACGCACCGCAACATCCAGGCCAACACCGACTCGATCATCGAGTACCTCGGGCTGCGCAGCGATGACCGGGTGCTGGTCATCCTCCCGTTCTTCTACTGCTACGGCGCCTCACTGCTGCACACGCACCTGCGCCGCGGGGGCCGGGTCGTGCTGTGCCCCTCCTTCGCGTTCCCGGAGACCGCCCTCGATCAGCTGGAACGGGAGGAATGCACCGTGCTGGCGGGCGTGCCGTCGTCGTTCCAGCTGTTGCTGCGGGCGAGCACGTTCGCGCAGCGCCCGCTGCCGTCGCTGCGGCTGATCCAGCAGGCGGGCGGGAAGCTGCCGCCGGTGCTCATCGGGGAACTGGCGGCGGCCAAGCCAGCGGCGCAGCTGTTCGTCATGTACGGACAGACGGAGGCCACGGCCCGGCTGTCCTACCTGCCGCCGGCCGACCTGGCCGCCAAGCGCGGCTCCATCGGCAAGGGCATCCCCGGCGTGCGGCTGCGGGTGCTGAACGAGCACGGCGACCCCGTCGCGCCCGGGGAGCGCGGCGAGATCTACGCCACCGGCGCGAACATCTCCCCGGGCTACTACGCCGACCCGGGGGGATCGGCGGCGAAGTTCACCCGGCACGGCCTGCGCACCGGGGACCTGGCCGTGGTGGACGACGAGGGCTACATCTTCATCGTCGACCGGCGGGACGACTTCATCAAATCGTGGGGCCACCGGATCTCCAGCCAGGAGGTCGAGGACGCAGCCCTGCGGCTGGGCACGCTGGTCTCCGCCGCCGCGGTCGGCGTCCCCGACGAGGCGGCCGGGGAGGCGGTGGTGCTGTTCGCCACGGCCCGGGCCGGCGCCGGGGTCACCGCGGATGACGTCCTGGCCGCCTGCCGGCAGCACCTGCCCAGGCACATGGTGCCCCGCTCGGTGGTGCTGCTGGACACGCTGCCGCTCAACGCGAACGGCAAGATCGCCAAACCGCGGCTGCGTGAGCTGGCCGCGGGCGGCGGCCGGTGAGGTGTGCGGGGACAGTGAACGAGTACGGGGGGAGATGACCGGCGATGCTGAGCCGGATCCGGGGGAAGGCCAGGAGCCCGCTGGCCGCGGTGGCGGCCGTGGTGCTGGCGGGTGCCGCGCTGCTGAGCGTGACGGGGTGCGCCGCTGGCGCAGCGGGCACAGCGACCGGCAGGGAGAAGCACATGACAAGCCAGCCCAGGGCGGCCGCGACCGCCAGCCTCACGGCCGACCTCGCCGCCGCGGCGCGGGCGAGGGTCTTCTTCGGCCACCAGTCGGTGGGGATGAACATCCTGGACGGCGTCCCCGGCGTCTACGCGGCGCACGGGATGCCCGCGCCGCTGATCGAGGAGGACGCCACCAGGCCGGGTGAGAGCGGCGGGTTCATCGACCACGTGTACATCGGCGAGAACGAATACCCGGTGCTCAAGGTCAAGGACTTCGCCGCGGCGCTGCGCTCGGGCCTCGGCCAGCGGGTCAGCGTGGCGATGATGAAGTTCTGCTTCGTCGACGTCACCAGCGGCACGGGCGTCAGCGCGCTGTTCCGCACCTACCAGGACACGATGACGGCCCTGCAGCGGGAGTTCCCGCAGGTCACGTTCGTCGCCGTCACCGTGCCGCTGACCACCGAGCCCGGCCTGCTGTCCCGGGTGAAGAGCAAGCTCACCGGCAGCAGCGGGGCCGCCGCCGACAACGTGGCCCGGCAGCGGCTGAACGCGCTGATCCGCCAGCACTACACCGGCAGCCACCTGTTCGACCTGGCCGCGATCGAGTCCACCGCCCCGGACGGCACCCGCGTCACCGGCAGCTATGACGGGCAGCGGTACTACGCGCTCTACGACGGCTACGCCTCCGACGAGGGGCACCTGAACGCCACCGGCGCCAGGATCGTCGCCACCGCCTGGCTGCAGGCCATCGCCCGGGCCGCCGGGAAGTAGCCGGCCGTGCCCGGGGGAGTGGGGACCGACATCGTGCCGGTCGCGCGGATCGCGGCGCTGATCGACGCCCGCGGGGCTGCGTTCCTGCGGCGGTGGTTCACCCCGCGGGAGATCAGCTACTGCACCGCCAAGGCGGTGCCCAGCCGCCACTTCGCGGCCCGCTTCGCCGCGAAGGAGGCCGTCGTCAAGGCGCTGCCGCTGGTGTGGGACGGACCGCTGCCGTGGCGGTCCATCGAGATCACCAACGGGCCGGGCGGCGCCCCGGCGGCCCGGCTGTCCGGCGCGTTCGGGCAGGCCGCGGCCAGGGCAGGGGCGGATGAGATCCGGGTGTCCCTGTCCCACTGCCGGGAGTACGCCACCGCCGTCGCCACCGTGGCATCCGCCGCCGCTGGCACCCGGCGCCGGCCCGCTGGCAGGGGGGCCGGCCGGTGAACCGCGACCTCCGCGAGCAGGTCCTGCAGGACTATGCCGCCCTGCGCCGGGCCGGCGCCGACCCGGAACTGGAGGCGGTGCGCGCCGCGATCCTGCTGGAGGACGTCTTCGGCGTCACGCTGCCGGACGGCGAGATCGACGCGGCCGTGCTGGCCGGCCCGGACGCCATGGCCGCCCTGCTGGACCGCCACCTGCCCGGCCGCCGCCTGCGGGGCTGCTGATGTGCGGGATCTGCGGCACCGTCAGCTCCGCCGGGCCACCCGACCTGGCCGTGCTCCGCCGCATGCTGGGCCGGCTCGCCCACCGCGGCCCGGACGGCCACGGGTACTACCGCGACCAGCGGGCCGCGCTGGGGCACGCCCGGCTGGCCATCATCGACACCGCGGGCGGCGCCCAGCCGCTGTGCAACGAGGACGGCAGCGTGTGGGTGACGTTCAACGGGGAGATCTTCAACTACCCCGAGCTGCGCGCGGACCTGCGCCGCCGGGGGCACAGGTTCGCGACGGCCAGCGACACCGAGGTGATCGTGCACGCCTGGGAGGAGTGGGGCGCTGGCTGCTTCGCCCGGTTCAACGGGCAGTGGGCGCTCGCGCTGTGGGACCGGCGCGCGCAGCGGCTGGTGCTCTCGCGTGACCGGCTCGGCGTCCGCCCGCTGTTCTTCACCCGGCTGCCGGGGCGGCTGCTGTTCGCCTCGGAGGTCAAGGCGCTGTTCGCCGACGCCGCGGTGGAGCGCGCCTTCGACCCGGCCGGGCTGGCCGAGACGTTCACCTACTGGTCGCCGGTCGCGCCGCGCACGGTGTTCCGGGGCATCGAGCAGCTCGAGCCGGGCCACTACGCCGTGCTGGACCGCGGCGGCTTCCGCAAGGCCCCGTACTGGCGGATCGCCTTTCCGCCGCGGGGCCGCGAGCCGGTCCAGGACGCCCGGCAGAACGCGGAAGCCCTGCGGGAACAGGTCATCGAGGCGACCCGGCTGCGGTTCCTGCGCAGCGACGTGCCGGTCGGCGCCTACCTGTCGGGCGGCCTCGACTCCTCCGTCACGGCCGCCGTGATCGCCCGCTTCACCAGCGCGCCGCTGCGGACGTTCTCGCTGCGCTTCACCGGCAGCGAGTTCGACGAGGGGCCCTACCAGCGGCAGATGTCGGCGCTGCTCGGCACGCAGCACCAGGACATCGTGGTCAGCCCCGCCGACATCGCGGCGGTGTTCCCCGACGTGATCAGCCACGCCGAGACCCCGATCCTGCGGGCGGCGCCAGCCCCGCTGTTCCTGCTGTCCAGACTGGTCCGCGACAGCGGCTGCAAGGTGGTGGTGACGGGGGAGGGGGCCGACGAGGTCCTGGCCGGCTACGACCTGTTCCGCGAGGCGCGGGTGCGGCAATTCTGGGCCAGGGACCCGGGCTCGGCCAAGCGCACCCGGGCTGCGGAGCTGCTGTACCCGTGGATGGCCCGCTCCCCGGGCCGCCTGCCGGCCTTCGCCCGCAGCTTCTTCGGCCGTCACCTGGACCCGGCCGACCCGGCCCTGTCCCACCGGCCCCGGTGGGACTCCACCGCGGTGATCCAGCGGATGCTCACGGCCGGGCTGCGGGAGGAGATCCGCCGGGCGGGCGCCGCGGACGTGGCCGCGGCGATGCCGCCGGGCAGCGCGGACTGGGACCCGCTGAGCCGCGGCCAGTGGCTGGAGATGACCACCCTGCTGGCCGGGTACATCCTCTCCTCCCAGGGCGACCGGATGCTCATGGCCCACTCCGTGGAAGGCCGCTTCCCGTTCCTCGACCCCGGCGTCGTCGACTTCGCCAGCGGGCTGCCCGCGCGGCACAAGCTGTTCGGGCTGGAGGAGAAGTACCTCCTCAAGCGCGCCTTCGCCGACCTGGTGCCCGCCAGCATCATCCACCGCCCCAAGCAGCCCTACCGGGCCCCGGACGCGGCGAGCTTCTTCGCCGCCCCGCCCGGCTGGCTCGACCAGGTGCTGTCCGGGCAGGCCGTCGCGGCCGCCGGGGTGTTCGAGCCCGCGGTGGTGGCCGGGCTGGCGGCCAAGTGCCGCCGGGCCCGCGGGGCGGACATGAGCAACACCGACAACATGCGGGTGCTCGCCGTCGTCTCCACTCAGCTCACCCACGAGCTCCTCATCAGCAGCGGCGGGCCGGGGCAGCGGGAAGAGGCACTGCCCGAGCCCCAGGTCGCCGTCGATCTCCTCACCGGCAACAGGAGTGCGTCATGACCACCGTGACCCGTCCCTTCGGGCCCGCCAGCCTGCGGATCGACCCCCGGCTCGAGACCGCCAGGATCACCGAGAGCCTCACCGCCTACCTCGCCAGCTCCCGGCGCCGCGGCGTCGTCGTCGCGCTGTCCGGGGGGATCGACTCCAGTACCGTGGCAGCCGCCTGCGTGGCCGCGCTGGGCCGCGAGCGGGTCTTCGGGCTGCACATGCCCGAACAGGAGTCAGCCGCCGGCACCCTCACCCTCAGCCGCCTGCTGGCCGGCACGCTGGGCATCAGCTCCGCGGAGGAGGACATCTCGCCGATCCTGGCCGCGGCCGGCTGCTACCAGCGCCGCGACGAGGCGATCCGCCAGGTGTGCCCCGGCTACGGGCCGGGCTGGAAGGCCAAGATCGTGCTGCCCAGCGTGATCGACTCCGACAGCTTCCGGCTCTACTCCGTGGTGGTCATGGCGCCCGACGGCACCCAGCGCAGGCACCGGCTCACGCCCGGGGCCTATCTCGGGATCGTCGCCGCCACCAACTTCAAGCAGCGCGTGCGCAAGATGCTCGAGTACTACCACGCGGACCGGCTCAACTACGCCGTGGCCGGGACGCCGAACCGGCTCGAATACGACCAGGGCTTCTTCGTGAAGCTCGGGGACGGGGCAGCGGACGTCAAGCCGATCGCCCACCTGTACAAGACGCAGGTCTACCAGCTGGCCGAGCACCTCGGCGTGCCCGCGGAGATCCGCTCCCGGCCGCCGACGACCGACACCTACTCGCTGCCGCAGTCGCAGGAGGAGTTCTACTTCTCCCTGCCCTACGCCGCCATGGACCTGTGCCTGTTCGGCAGGAACAACGGCGTGCCCGCCGAGGACGTCGCCGCCGCCACCGGCCTGACCGCGGAGCAGGTCGGCCGGGTTTTCCGCGACATCGACCAGAAGCGGAGCACCACCCGCTACCTGCATCTGCCGCCGCAGCTCACCGGCGATGTTCCCGAGGTCTCGGCCGCTGGCAGGCCGCGTTAGGCTTGCCCGCATGTCCCGCCCCGATGGGCGCAGCGCCGATCAGCTGCGCGAGATACGCATCACCCGCGGCTGGCTGGAGCACGCCGAGGGGTCGGTCCTGGTCGAGTTCGGGCAGACCCGCGTGCTCTGCGCGGCCAGCGCGACCGAAGAGGTGCCCCGCTGGCGGCGCGGCAGCGGCCTCGGCTGGGTCACCGCGGAGTACGCCATGCTGCCGCGCTCCACCAACACCCGCGGCGACCGCGAATCGGTCAGGGGCCGCATCGGCGGCCGCACCCACGAGATCTCCCGGCTGGTCGGCCGGTCGCTGCGGGCCTGCATCGACGCCAAGGCGCTGGGCGAGAACACGATCATCCTGGACTGTGACGTGCTGCAGGCCGACGGCGGGACCCGGACCGCCGCCATCACCGGCGGCTACGTCGCGCTGGCGGACGCGGTCCGGTGGCTGCAGGGCCGCAAGCGCTGCAAGGGCAACCCGCTCATCGGCTCGGTGGCCGCGGTCAGCGTCGGCATCGTCGCCGGCCAGCCGCGGCTCGACCTCTGCTACGAGGAGGACGTCGCCGCCCAGACCGACATGAACGTGGTGTGCACCGGGGACGGCAGCTTCGTCGAGGTGCAGGGCACCGCGGAGCAGGAGCCGTTCAGCCGGCAGCTGCTCAACGAGCTGCTGGACCTCGCCGTGGGCGGCTGCGCGGAACTGACCCAGCTGCAGCAGGAGGCACTCGCCCGATGACGGCGGCCCGGGTCATCTTCGCCACCCGCAATCCCGCCAAGCTCGCCGAGCTGCGCCGCATCCTGGACGCCGCCCGGGTCGGGGTGGACGCCGGCGACCTGGAAGAGTTCCCCGCCATGCCGGAGGTCGCCGAGACCGGGCGCACGTTCGCGGACAACGCCCTGCTCAAGGCGCGGGCCGTGGCGGCCTTCACCGGCCTGCCCGCGGTGGCCGACGATTCCGGGCTGTGCGTGGACGCGCTGAACGGCATGCCGGGCGTGCTGTCGGCGCGGTGGTCCGGCGCGCACGGCGACGACGAGGCCAACCTGCGGCTGGTGCTGGGCCAGCTGGCCGACGTGCCCGCCGACCAGCGCGGCGCGCACTTCGCCTGCGCGGCCGCGCTGGTGCTGCCGTCGGGCGCGGAGCACGTGGTGGAGGGCGCCGTGCACGGCTGGCTCACCGACGCGCCGCGCGGCACCGGCGGCTTCGGCTACGACCCGGTCTTCGTGCCGGACGGCGAGCAGCGGACCACCGCGGAGATGTCCGCGGAGGAGAAGGACAAGATCAGCCACCGGGGC
>JBLMWU010000268.1:0-2973 GCA_050257395.1 Gemmatimonadota bacterium
CACATCACGCCGAGCGCAAGCGAGGCCACGAGCAGCCGCCCGAGCGCGAGCGCGCCCGGAGAGAAGTGCCCCCCGGCGCTGCGGATCGCGACGAAGGCCGACGCCCACAGCACCACGGTGATCGCGGCCGCCCCAGCGGCCCGGGAGTTATCGCTCACATCGCCAGGCTAGGCCCCTGACGTTTCGATCCCCGGCGAAAAATGGACGTCACGTTCAAGCGAACAATCAATACCGAACGGGGCCGGGTTCCCGCCCCGGTCACCCCTCTCGCCGCACCCGCTAGGACGCCCGCCGGCGGCCGAGCCGCCAGCAGCAGCCGGCCAGGGCGAGCGCCAGGGCCAGGAAGATCCCGGTCTCGATCGCCTGGAGGGGCCAGTAGCGGCTGGCGGGCTCGTAGGTGATGGCCTCCCGGTAGCCATGGCTGGCCAGGCACTGCCCGGGGTCGGCGAGCTTGGTCGCGTACGGGTTCCCGCAGGCGGCGAGCGTCCTGACCGGCTGACCGGCCGCGTTCACGAGCCCGCTGCCGAGTATCCAGGCGCCGGGCTGGCCGGGGACGGCGACAGCGGTCAGGTTGCCGTAGTTAAGGCCCACGCCCTGGTCACTCGATGCGGTGGCGACCCTCGCGACCATATGGTCGGCCGGGATGAGGTGCGGGCGGACCAGCACCGGCATGACGACCTGGGCGGCGGCGAAGATGGCCAGGGTGACGGCCATGGCGGGCAGGGTGCGGCGGATGAGGGCGCCGGCCGCGGTGCCGAGGGTGAAGGCGAACGCCGCGTAGCCGAGAGGCGTGATGCCGTGCGTAGCGAAGATCACCGTGCTGAACCGGCCCCCGACGAACACGTTGGGAATTCCGGCTCCGGCGCCGCGGCCGATGGCCTCGGTGATGGGATCCGCCCACCAGGAGTAGATCAGGCTGAACGCCTCGGTGACGGCCATGGCGGCCAGGCCGATGAGCGCGAGCTTGACCAGCAGCCACTTGGTGCGGGTGGTGCTCTGGGTCCAGGCCAGGTTGAACGTCCGGGTCTCGAACTCGCGGGAGACCAGCGGGGCGCCCCAGAAGATGCCGATGATCGCGGGCGCGACCAGGATGAGCCCGATGCCGAGCAGGTACACGATCGAATAGGGGCTGGTGGCGTCCAGCTGGTTGAGGAACGCGACGACCGCGTTGATGCAGCCGTCGCCGTGGCAGCTGGTGACCGCGCTGGCAGCATACAGGCTGGCCAGGTGCGGCCCGGTGGCCGCCAGCAGGATCGCGAACGCGGCCAGCGCGGTGGCCGCGGTGATGGCCTGGATCCGGAACTGCCGCCAGGTCAGCCAGATCATTTCCGTACCTCCAGATGGTGTTGGTTGTCGCGGCGGCGGCGTCCGGCGCCCTGGCTCATGTAGGCCAGCGCCAGGTCCTCGAGACCGACCGCGGATACCGTCCAGGCCGGGTCCAGGAGCGGGCCGCTGGTACGCACCAGCAGCGTGGTCTGCACATCGGTGTGGCTGGCGGAGATGACCTCCAGGCCGTCAGGCAGCGTGTCCGGGTCCCGGCGCGGCCCGGACAGCAGGTGATGAGTGGCCAGCAGTTCGTCCACCGGCCCGGCCGCCCGCACCCGCGAGCCGACCAGCACGATCAGGTAGTCGCAGACCCGTTCCAGGTCCGCGATCAGGTGCGAGGACAGCACCACCGACAGCTCCTGCTCGGCGACCGCCTCCATCAGGTCCTGCAGGAACTCCCGCCGGGCAAGCGGATCCAGGCTGGCCACCGGCTCGTCCAGGATCAGCAGCTCGGGCCGTTTGGCGATGGCCATGGTCAGCGCGAGCTGGGCCCGCTGCCCGCCCGACAAGGTGCCGGCCTTCTGGCCGGGATCGAGGTCCAGCCGCTCGACCCGGCCGCGTGCCAGCTCGGCATCCCAGCCCGGGTTGAGGTGCGCACCTAGCTTCAGGTGGTCGGCGACCGACAGCCCGGCGTAGGTCGGCGAGTCCTGGGCGAGGAACCCCACCCGGGCCAGCTCCGCCTGCCCGGCCGCCGGCCGGCCGCCGAGCACCTCGATCGTGCCCGCATCCGGCCCGAGCAGGCCGACGGCCAGGTTCAGCAGGGTGGTCTTGCCGGCGCCGTTGGGCCCGACCAGTCCCACCACGTGCCCGGCCGGGATGGAGAGCGTGCAGTCGGTCAGCGCCCACTGCCGCCGGTACCGCTTGCCCAGCCCGCTGGCTTCGATGACGGCGCTCACGCTATGTCCTCCTCGGCCGCGGACCGAAACGTGCTGGTGAACAGCGCCTCGATCGACTCGTCGTCGAGGCCGGCCCGGCGCGCCTTGCCCAGCCAGCGCTCCAGGTCACGGCGCAGCGGCTGGTGCGCCGCCAGCGGCCCCCCGTCCAGCGTCCCGGTCACGAACGTCCCGACCCCCGGACGCGCCGCCACCAGCCCCTCGTACTCCAGCTCCCGGTAAGCCTTGAGCACCGTATTCGGGTTGATAGCCAGCCCGGCGACCACATCCTTGACCTTCGGCAGCTGGTCCCCTTCCCGCAACAGCCCCAGCCGCAGCGCCTGCCGCACCTGATGAATCAGCTGCCGGTACGGCGCCACCCCCGAGCGCGCATCCAAGTGGAACTCGATCACGATGACCTCACTTTAACTAGGTAACTAGCACTATAGGCTTTTACCTAGCTGGCATGTCAAGGAGATAAGGATGACGGGCAGCACCCCTAGAGATCATCAGCAGCGCACGTGCCCGACATGACGCGGCGGGCTTCCCGTCCGTGCCGCCCGCAGCATCTCCCGCCGCGAGGCAGGCGGTGCCCTGGTGCGCGTAGCTTCCGTGGTGCGCGTTGTGCCGGCCAGGGCGGGACGGCAACGCCCGCAGCGTCACATCGCGGTCGTCCTGACGCCCGCAGCGTCACATCGCGGTCGTCCTGACGCCCGCAGCGTCACATCGCGGTCGTCCTGACGCCCGCAGCGTCACATCGCGGTGGCCGCGGGCC